>SHLP01000047.1 GCA_004283055.1 Deltaproteobacteria bacterium | reverse complement strand
GAGCAGAGATCGCTTGTCATCTGCACTCCTGCGCGCCTCCGTATTTCTGCAACCGAGCAAAGGGCGTGTGCGAGCAGTTGCCCTGCATCGAGAGCCGTGACTGCCCGTACGGATACAAGTGCGACTTCTCGAAGAACGTTTGCCAGTGAGACTCTTCGCGTAAGTAAGCATCGCTAACACCGGGCTTTCCCGTAAGTAAGCATCGCTAACATGTCGGTTTCTCGTGTGTAAGTGTTGCTTACATCTCCATTGCAGGGAAGTAAGCGACGCTCACATGCTCTGGTAGAGTCCGTGTGTGAGCTCGGGTCGGAAGTCCTATCACCATGGCCGTCTGAGGGAGACCTTGGTGGAGACGGCCTTTCGCCTCGTCGATTCCGAAGGCGTCGAGGCGCTCAGCATGCGGGCTTTGGCGCGCGAGGCGGGTGTATCGTCCGCAGCTCCTTTCCGGCACTTCGCCGATAAGCAGCTTCTTCTTCAGGCGGTCGCCGAAAAGGCTTCGACGGAGCTTCAGCGAAAGCTCGATGACGCATCGGACGATCGCCAAGACGCCCTAACCCAGTTTCGCGCGATGACCGTCGCCTACGTCCGCTTCGCAGCGGAACACCCCAAGCTGTTTCAGCTCCTTCAACAGACCCCGTCGGTATCGGGCGCCTTTCTAGGCGAGCTCAACGATGAGCGGAGACTGAAATTGATCGCGCTCATCTACGAGGGTCAGAACGCAGGCCTGATCCCGGACGCCGACCCTGAGCTCATCGCCCTGAGCAGCGAGGCTTTGACCCACGGTCTCGCGCGAATGATCGTCGATCGACATCCGAGAGTACGGGACCTGTCCTCCGAGGACGCCCGCAAGCTAGCCCTCGCCGCTACCCAGCTGCTGCAGAGCGGCATCGGCCTTTCTTAGCGAAGAATCGCGGTCGGAGAGCCGATGCGGCGTGGGACCCATCGGACAACGGGGACAACCTCGACGCGATGTCGACGTCGGACCGCCCATGACGCAAGACTTTAGAATCATTTAGCATTCGGGGACGTCGCGCTCCGGCTCGCGCGACGCCGAGGCCGCCGCTGGTCGAAAGCCCCTTTTGGATCCGACGGTGACCGATGTGCGCTGGAGTCCCTCACCCCCCGGGGCTACACCCTCCTTCGGTCCTGCACGCTAGGATCTAATGGGCTCCGAGGGCCCGCCGCCTGATGCCGCGAGACGATCCCACCGAGGTTACACGCCAGCACGTGTTTAAACAGAAGGGCCTCTCCAACAAGGAAGAGCAGGCCCGGATCGTCGTGCTCGCGGGCAAGCTCGCTGGCGACAAGTACGCCATCGGGAAAGCGCTCACACTCGGGCGCGGAGAGACGGCGGATGTTCAGGTCGACGACACCCTCGTGTCCCGCGTCCATGTGCGAATCTTCCAACACGAGAACGGCTCGTACTTGGTCGAGGACCTCGCGAGCCGAAACGGAACCCAGGTCAACGGCATGGCAGTGACGCGGCGAGTCCTCACCTATGGGGACCGAATTCAGATCGGCAGCTCCTTGCTCCTGTTTGCGCATCACGACCCCATGGAGGAACAGGTTGCACAGCGGCGCAAGCTAGAAGCGATCGGTCGACTCGGCACGGGCGTGGCGCACGATTTCAACAATCTCTTGGGAGCGGTGAAATCCAGCATCGATTTTTTGAACGGGCTCCCCGCCGACACCAAGGTCGGCGAACAAGACGTGCGCGAAGCCTTCAACGACATCCGCGCTGCGGCCGCTGCGGCGACCGAGATGACCAGCCGCTTGTTGGGTTTCGCGAGGGAAATCGAGCGAAGTCATACCGAAGTCGACCTGTCCGAGCTCTGCCATCACGTCGTGCAGCTCGCACGTCACACCTTTCACCGGGGGATCGCGATCGAAGCTCGAATCGATCGGGGCCTCAAAGTCAGCGGTGACCGTGGCCAGCTCCACCAGCTATTGATGAACCTACTCATCAATGCCCGCGATGCCATGCCCAACGGGGGCAAGCTCAAGCTGAGCGCAAAGAAGGCCGACCCGGTCGACCTGGAGAAGGCGCCCCTCAATCCCTTGGTTGCCCACGCCATCGTGACCGTGGAGGACACGGGCATCGGGATGGACGACGCGACGCGAGAACGCGCGTTTGATCCCTTCTTCAGCACCAAGGGTGACCAAGTTGGGGCAGGTTTGGGCCTCGCCGCCGTCTACGAGATCGCGAAGTCGCACAACGGTCACATCACCCTGCACAGCGTCCCAGGTCGGGGGAGCGAGTTCCAAGTCGTGTTTCCTCTCACGAGCGAGCGAAGCTTGCCGACCGAGCCGAGCCTTCCGGCGATCAAGCTTCCAAGGACGCAGCTCCTCATCTTGCTGGTCGACGACGAGGACATCGTTCGCCGAAGCGCCGGCAGGGTGGTGCGGCAAAGCGGTCACCGCGTGATCTTCGCTCGAAGCGGCGAAGAAGCGCTGCGGATCTACGACGAGACGCAGCCGCGGCCGGATTTGGTCTTGATGGACCTCAACATGCCCGGAATGACGGGCGACCAGGCGTTCAAGAAGCTCAAGGAAATGGATCCAGAGGCTCCGGTGGTCTTCGTCTCCGGCTACTGGGATCGCGACCTCGAGCGCGAGCTCCGAAGCATGGGGGCCCTTGGATTCGTCCAAAAGCCCTACGAAGCTGCTACGCTCCGGGACGCCATCGTTCAAGCGATGACGTCCCAGACTTCATGATCAAATACATCGGATCGAAACGCCTTCTGGTGCCGCACATCCTGCGCGCCGTTGCGGCGTTTCCACAGTCGGGGCGAGTGCTCGACTTGTTTTCCGGAACGTCGCGCGTGGCGCGCGGCCTCAAAGAAACCGGCCGCTACGTGATTGCGAATGACCATTTGGCCTACGCGTCGACGCTCGCGCGCTGCTACGTGCAGGCCGATGCCAAACGATGGCTCGACGAGGCGGAGCGGCTGATCGCCGACCTTTCTCGCGTTAGCCCCGAAGCCGGCTACTTCACGAGGGCTTTCTGTGACGAAGCGCGCTACTTCAAGCCGAAGAACGGTGCGCGCGTCGACGCGATTCGAGAGGATATCGCCCGCCGTGACCTGCCAGCCGAGCTCGAAGCGATCGCCTTGGTCTCACTGATGGAAGCGGCGGACCGCGTCGACTCTACGACCGGCGTCCAAATGGCGTATTTGAAGCAGTGGGCGGCGCGGGCCTCGAACGACCTCGCGCTGCGCGTTCCGGCGATCTTACCTGGTCCAGGGGAAGCCCATCACCTCGATGCAGTCGACGCCGCGTCGCGGGTCGAGGCAGACATTGCGTACATCGACCCGCCCTACAACCAGCACAGCTACATGGGCAACTACCACGTGTGGGAAAGCCTGGTGCGCTGGGACAAACCCGAGACCTACGGCGTCGCCAACAAGCGCGTCCAGTGCAAAGAGTACAAGAGCGACTTCAACTCCAAGCGCCGCATTCATCGAGGACTCAAAGACGTCTTCGAAGCGCTGCGCTGCAGGCACCTCCTGGTCTCGTTCAATAACGAGGGGCACGTAGACCGTGAAGAGATGATCGCGCTCCTGTCGGAGCGAGGCCACGTCGGCGTCGTGGCGGTGGACTTCAAGAGATATGTGGGCGCGCAGATCGGCATCCACAGCCCCAGCGGGGAAAAGGTTGGACGCGTGAGCCACCTGCGCAACAAAGAGTACATCTTCGTCGTGAGCGACCGACGGGATACGGTGGAATCCGTCGTCGCCGCGGTCGAAGCAAGCATTGAAACTGCCGCGCTTGCGTCGAAGCCGGCCAAGCGCAAAAGGAAAGACCATGAATCTGAACGACGTGCTGAATGACGACACCAAGCGGGTTGCGATCATCGAAGATGTGTGCGGACTCGTGGACGAAGAGGTTGCCAAGCAAAAGGGTCTCAGCGGCGTTGCCGTCAAAGCCGGCTACAAGCTGGTTCAAGGCGTGAAGCCTGGCTTCGTGCGCAGGGTGGTCGAGAGCCTCCTTCCGGAGTTTGCCGCAGCGCTCGAGCCGATTCGAGCGCAGGCGCTCGCGCAGGGACAAGCCGTCGGGAGCTACTTCGCCAACCATCAGCAGGAGGTCTCCGAAGTCCTTCTCGCCGTGACCGACGCACGAGCGACGAGCTCCGAGCACGGTTCGGTCAAAGGCGCCTATGGCAAGCTGCGCGGCTCCGCCCGAAAGAACGTCGAAAGCGCCGTCCCGGGCCTGGGCAAGATCATCGAGAAATACGTCTGAATGCGCTACTTCGAAGACATTCGAGTGGGCGATGCGCAGGAGTCCAGCAAGGACTACGAGCTGACGGAGGAAGAGATCGTCACCTTTTGCTCGAGCTGGGATCCGCTTCCGTTTCACACCGATCCCCAGGCCGCGGCCGTCACGCCGGTCGGGAAGCTCTTCACCTCGGCGGTTCACTCGGTTGCGATCGCGATTCGACTAGGGCATCAGATGCAGACCGAGCCAACGGCGACCGTCATGGGCCTCGGTTGGGATGAGGTGCGCTTTCAAACTCCCGCCTGCGTCGGCGATCGCCTGCGGCTTCGGGGCGAAATCATCGAAACGCGTGCGTCTGCGAGCAAGCCCGGCCTTGGAATCATTCGCAGCCTTCTGACCCTCAGCAATCAGCGAGGCCAAACGGTGATTAGCCTCAAAGCGGCCGCGCTGATTCGGCAACGGCCTGCGTAGACGCGGCCTCGGTGAGCATCTGGACGACCGCGCTTCGAGCACGGTCCCGCAGCTCGGCTACGGCATCGGGCTCTTCGAGCTCCAGGTTTGGGTACAGCGGTTTGCCGATTTGCACGGTCACCAGGCGGTCGTCTCGGCTCCTGCTCCCGCCCGTGTCGACTTCGTCGCGTGACATCAGGCTGAAGGTCCCACGAATGGCAACGGGCACCACGGGCTTGCCCGTCAAGACCGCCGCTTGGAACGCCCCGTTCTTGAATGCCTTTAGTTTGCCATCCGCCGTGCGGGTTCCCTCGGGAAAGACCAACAGCGGCTTGTCGTTGCGGAGCACGCTTTCGAACGCCTCGGTGACCGCCATCGCGGCGTCCTTGCCTTTGTTGCGGTCCACCGGCACATGCCCGGCCAGCCTCAAGTGCCAGCCGAGAAACGGGACGTTCATGACGGTGCGTTTCGCCGCCCACTTGAAGTCGCCAGGAAGCGCAGCCCCCAACACGAGGATGTCGACCAAGCTCTCATGGTTGCTTGCATAGACGAATCCTCCTTCCGGAAGGTTCTGTTGCCCCGTTGCCTCGATGTAGATGCGGAGGCCCTTGGCGGAAGACCGACTCCAGTTCTTCGCAGCCCAGGTCGACCCCTTGCCGTTCGTCAGCGGCCCCGTCGTCAGTGATAGGGTGGCCCAGCCCACCGTGCGTGCTCCGAAGGGCACCCACTGCCGCAGCCAGCGTCCGCGTTGGCCCCAGCCCATCTCGCCACCTTTTCGGAAAATTCCCCACTCGGTGCGCGCCCAGTCGACGGTGTTCTTGAGGCCCATCTTCGGCCTGTGTACCACTCCGCACCGTCGATGAAAAGCGCCACGCAGCGGGCGCGCCGAGGTGGAACGAGGCCCGCGGAGGTCATCTTGATCGCGCTCCGGTAGCTCAGTGCGCCGGACTGGGATGCGACGTAAGGAGCGTCAGCATCGTGTCAGGGGCGTCCACGTGCACCCAATGGCCGGCGCCTTCGACGACGTGCACCGAAACCTGTGGATTTCGCTCGGCGATTCGTTTGGCCCGCTCGCGATCCGACGAGGAAAACGCCCTGGACTCGCCTCCGATGACGATGCCGAGGGCGCAGCCAGGAGGCGGCGCTTCCACGACGTCCCAGCAGTCGGTCTGGGCATAGTCCTCGATGAGCGCGCGGATGACAGAAAGATCCGGTCCGAACCGGCGCCCGCCATCATCCGTCCTTCTAAGGTTCATCGCGAGCCACTCCGCGATCGCTTTGGGCTGCCCTGCTTCGGCAAGCGCCGTGACGAACGCCTCGCGAGACGGCCAGCTAGGAGGAAGACCTTCGAGGGTTCGCAGCACCTCGGCCGTCGCGCTCGCCTCGGTCTCGGGGTCGCTTGGAGAGGGAGACGCATCGATCACCCAGGCTTCGGTGCTTTGGTTAGCCCGCGCGCGCAGCCACTCCAGCACCACTTTTCCGCCGAAGCTGTGGCCGACGGCGCCAGCGATCGTCGAACCGAGCGAGCGCTCGAGCTCCCCTAGATCGTGGGTCACCGCCTCCAAACCGTGTGGCGCCCGCAGTCCGAGGGAATCCCCATGTTCGCGGAGGTCGACGAGGACCGCGCCCCAGTCTGGCCGTATTGCCACGAAGCGCCTCGCGATGCCGCGCCAGTTGGCTCGGTTGCCGAGGATTCCGTGAAGAAAAAGCATGAGCTTCGCCGGGTGGGCCGACTCGGCTGTCACTAGACTATGCGCCAGCACGAGCTGGGCTTACCACATTTGACCGCAGGCGCGGATCAGGGGGCAGCCGCGGGCGTCGGCGCCATGGGGATGAGCTGCATCAGCGCCTTTTCCAGACGGTGCACCGCGCTGTCCGACATGGGGCGTCGCCTCGCGCGCCCCAGGCCCTCGTCGAGTCCCTTCAGATAGACTCGCAGCTTTCGGCGCGCTTCGTGGATGCGCCAGGCGATTGTGCCCTCGCTCGTCTCGAGAACCACCGCGGCTTCCTTGTAGCTGAGGCCCTGCAGCGTCGTGAGGACGACCGTAGTTTGAAGGAGTGGTGAAAGCCGGTCGAAAGCTTCCAACAGAGCCCGATAGCGATCGCGGAGCTGAGCTGCGCGTTCGGGGTCGCCCTGAGCGTCGACGGCGACCGCGGCAATGAGGCGAGGGTCGTCGAACGGCACCGTCCGCCTGCGGCTCTTGTCGCGTTTCGCGTTTAGGGCTCGATGCAGCGTGATCCGGTAGATCCAAGTGAAGAACTCACTACGCCCTTCGAACTCGGGGAGCTTGTGGTAGGCCTTGAGGAACGCGTCCTGCGTGATGTCGTCCGCGTCGCTTTCCTGACCCGTGAGATGAAGCGCCAATGCATAGACCCGCGGACGGTACTTCCGGACCAGCTCGTCGAAAGCGTTCGAATCTCCGCGCTTGGCTCGGGTCACGAGCTCCGCGGCTTCCGCCCCGCGCTGTGCCGCTTCCGATACGTCTGTTCTCCGACTCAATAGCCCCCCGTTTGTTCAGGACCCCTAAAGGCTACTCAGTTTCTGGGCCGGAGCCCAAATCAGGGGGCCACAATGGTATGTAGTCTCATGTGCGATAGCCGCTGGGAAGTGGCGGCACCGTGCTTGAAACGCCCAAACCAAGCTGATACATGCAAGCGGCCTGGACTCTGAAGACCTTGGAAATGGTGGGGAATTCTCCACTTAGTTCTGCTGCTCGCTCTCCGTTGGGACCCCGCTCACACCCATGATCACCGACTGGTTCTACGGCCTCTTCTCGAACGACCTCGCCATCGATCTGGGCACGGCGACGACCCTGATCTACGTGAAGGGCCGTGGCATCGTCTCCTGCGAGCCGTCCGTCGTGGCCGTCCAGGCGGACCCGAGAGGCGGGAAGCGGGTCCTAGCGGTGGGGAAGGAAGCCAAGGAGATGCTTGGCCGAACCCCTGGCTCGATCCGAGCGGTCCGCCCGCTGCGCGACGGGGTGATCGCGGACTTCGACATCACCGAGGCGATGCTTCGCTACTTCATCGCCCGCGCCCACCATGATCGTAGAACGCTCGTCAAGCCACGCATCATCATCTGCGTACCGTTTGGGATTACCGAGGTCGAGAAGCGCGCGGTGAAAGAGAGCGCCGAGGGCGCCGGCGCTAGAGAGGTTTTCTTGATCGAAGAGCCGATGGCCGCCGCGATCGGCGCCGGACTACCGATCACCGAGCCAAGCGGCAACATGGTCGTCGACATCGGCGGCGGCACGACCGAAGTGGCGGTCATCTCGCTGGCTGGAATCGTCTACTCGCAATCGGTTCGTGTTGGCGGAGACAAGATGGACGAGGCGATCATTGCGTACCTCAAGCGCAAGTACAATCTCTTGATCGGCGAGCAGACCGCAGAGCGCGTGAAGTGCACCATCGGCACCGCCTACACAGACGGCGAAGCTGCGACCATGGAAGTAAAGGGCCGTGACATGGTGGCCGGCGTACCGAAGACGGTGATCGTGAATGCAGACGAGATTCGTGATGCGCTCACCGAGCCGATCAACGCCATCATCGAAGCGGTGATGATGGCGCTCGAACGAACACCGCCCGAGCTCTCGGCCGACATCGTCGACAAGGGCATCGTCCTCACCGGCGGGGGCGCGCTCCTGAAGAACCTCGATGTGCTTTTGCGCGAGGAAACAGGGCTTCCCGTGATGGTTTCGGACGATCCGGTCTCCGCCGTCGTGCTCGGCTCTGGCAAGGCGCTCGACCATTTGGATCTGCTCCGTGAGGTGACGATCGCGTAGCGCGAGAAGCAAGAACGCGGCGATGAACTACTTCCAGACAATTCGAGATGCCGCCATCCTGCTTGCCTTGCTGCTCGTTCCCGCCGTCTTCTTACGCGCCAATCTGAGGGATCCGTCCGAGCTTTCATGGCTCGATCGCGCGCTGATCCAGGTGAGCGGGCCGGTGCAATACGTGGCCGAGTGGGCCGCGGACGGCGTCACCAGCATCGTTGAAGACTACGTCTACTTGCTCGACGTCAAGAGCGACAACGACCACCTGCGGGCCGAGAACGCTCGGCTCCAGCGAGAGATGCGGGTCCTCCGCGCGGACGTACAGCGGGTCGCAGAGCTGGAGTCGCTCTTGGGCTTGCGGGAACGACTGGCGACGGAGACGATGACCGCCCGCGTGATTGCCAAAGACATCTCGCCTTCGTTTCAGGTCGTTCGGCTGGCGATTGACCAGGGCGAGCAAGCAGGGGTTCACGCGGGCATGCCGGTGGTCGCAAATCAGGGGCTGGTCGGACAGATCCGGCGCGTGTCGGGCCGCTTTGCGGACGTGTTGCTGACGATCGATCCGGAAAGCCGAGTGGATGTCGTGGTTGGAGAGGGCCGTGCCCGCGGCCGGATCGAGGGGCTCGGCGAACGCGGCCGCTATCGATGTCGTGTCCAATTCGATCGAATGGACGATCGGGTGGCGGTTGGCGACGAAGTCTTCACCTCGGGGCTCGGCAAGAAGTTCCCCGCGTCCATCCTCATCGGGTACGTCTCCGCGGTCGGCGCCCAGAAATTCGGCCTTCACCAGGAAGGCGAAGTAACGCCGGCCGTCGATTTCACGAGACTCGACGAGGTGCTCATCCTCACGTCCGGGCCGAAGGACCCGGACGCCCTTTAGGGAGGCGAGGATGCAGCGCGCAAGGGGCAGCATCATCATCGTCTTGGTCGCCTTTGCGATCTTGCTGCTTCAGTCCGTCTTCTCGAGGCTGCTCGCCCCCCATCCATTCACGCCCTACTTCGGACTCCCCCTCGTCTTTGCGCTTGGAACCGCGCCAGGCATTCGCTCGCTGCGCGGCGCCGTGACGGCATTTGCCATCGGTTACCTCTACGACCTCTTCACCGGCAACCCCCTCGGCCTGCATACCTTCGTATTCGTCGTCGGCTATTTCAGCGCCTGGCTGCTCGGCTACCTTCTTTCTTTTCGGGGCATCGTCTTCGAGATGGTGCTCAGCTTTGTGCTTACCGTGCTCCTCGGAGGCCTGCTCGAGCTGATTCGGGGATTCACGCCCGGAGGGATCGCCCGGAGCGGCGTGACCGTGACGATCGCGCTCTTTGCCTCTGCGTTCGCCACCGCGATCATCGCGCCGATACTCTTTGCCATGGTTCGCTGGGTCGACCCTGAATCCGAGCGCGCGCCGACATGATCACACTCTCTCAGAGACGAGAAGTCAGTGAGTTCCGAAAGCGTTATCGCTGGATGGCGCTATTCGTGATGCTGGTATTCGGCGGCATCATCGTGCGTGTCGCGCAGGTGCAGCTCGTTCAGAGCGATCGCTGGTCGGGTATCGCGCAGCAGAATATCACCAAGACCCTGGAGCTCCCTGCCACTCGCGGAGTCATTCGAGACGTCGCGGGCCGCGTCGTGGCCTCGAACCGACCTTCCTATGACGTCTTCACGACGCCGCGATTGCTTCAGCCAGAGGACCTGGATCGCATTGCGTCGCTGATGGGCCTGAGCAGGGAAGGCCGGCAGCTGCTGCAAACGCGCATCGACGAAATACCGTTCAGTCGGCGCAGCCACCAACTCGAGTTGTTCCGGGATATCGACCGCGAGCAGCTCGCGGCGCTGGAGACCCACTTGGCGGAGCTTCCGGCCCTCGATATCGTAACCGTGCCTCTCCGCGACTATCCATACGCGACTCTCGGCGCGCACCTGATCGGCTACCTGAACGAAGTCAACGCAGAGGACATGAAGCGTGCCGACGACCCGAGCGTGTATCACTCAGGGGATCGAATCGGCCGCAGCGGGCTCGAGAAGCGCTACGAGGCCCTTCTCAGAGGGGCGCGTGGCTTTCGAAGGCTGGTGGTCGACGCCAGAGGCGAGTCGCTCGACGGGACACGGCCCGACTCGCTCGACGTCGAGATGCTGAGGCAGCCGGTCCCCGGCCATGAGATCCGGCTGACCCTCGACATGGCGCTGATGGAGGCATTTGACCGCGAGTTCCGACCGTATCCGTCGGGCGCCGCCGTCGTCGTCGACATCCATACCGGAGCCATCCGCGCGCTCTATTCGAAACCCGTGTACGACCCGAACGAGATGAGCAGCGGTCTCACCACGAAACGCTACGCAGAGCTCACCGGCGATCCCTTCCGGCCTTTGATCGACAAGACCATGTACGAGACCTACTTCCCAGGCTCGACCTTCAAATCGTTCACGGCACTGGCGGCGCTACAAGACGCTGTCGTCGACCCGATGCAGCGTATCGAATGCCTAGGGTCGCTCAAGATCGGACGTCAGAGGTTCCGGTGCAACAAGCGGCATGAATGGGTGGACCTCTACGACTCCGTCGTTCAATCCTGCAACGTGTACTTCTGGGTCCTCGCCGAGTCGGTCGGCCTCGAGAGAATCAACCGCTACGCGAAGGCGTTTGGGTTCGCCGAGCGAAGTGGAATCGGCGTGAACAGTGAGGCCAAAGGCTTCTTGGCAACGCGCGAATGGTACGCTGAGCACTATGGCCAATTTCGCATTGGATACACCCTCAACACCGCGATCGGGCAGGGCAACACGCGAGTCACCGTTCTTCAGCTTGCGCTCGCATATGCGGCCATCGCCAACGGCGGAAGTTTATACGTGCCGCAGGTCGTTCAAAACATCCGGTCACCGGACGGCTCATTGTCCGAGACGTTCCAACCACGAATTAATAGGGATGTTGGAGTCGCGCCTGGGCACCTCGACCTGATGCGCCGCTCGCTGATAGACGTCGTCCAGGACGAATCCGGTACCGCGTACAGGGCGCGCAACAAAGAGGGCGTACGCGTCGCTGGGAAGACCGGCACCGCACAGGTCGTCAGTCGAAAGGGGCGTTCCGAAGAGTCTTCGAGCGCCTGGTACCTCGACCGTTCGCATGGCTGGTTCGCGGGTTTCGCCCCCGCTGATGATCCTCAGGTGGCGTTTGCCGTGCTCGTCGAGCACGGTGGGTCAGGCGGCGCCAGCGCGGCGCCGATTGCCACGGCGGTCATGCAACGGTACCTGACTGAGATCGAGCCTGAGGAAGCGGAGTAGCGGATGGCTATCGGTAGAAGCATTCGCGATGACTTCGACTGGCCGCTTTTCATTGCTGTCTCGACCATCGCCTTGTTCGGGGTGCTCAACCTCTACAGCGCGACGGACGGCGGCACGACCTCGGACGCCTACGTGCAGCAGCTCTATTGGCTCACTCTCGGTTTCGCGGTTGCGACGCTGACCGCCGCAATCGATTACCGGCACTTCGAGCGCTACGGCTGGGTCATCTACGGTGGCTGTATCCTCGCCCTGGTGCTGGTGTTCGTTCTCGGGCGTAGTGTCCGCGGCTCCACGCGCTGGATCGCGCTCGGCGGGTTCTCGTTGCAGCCAAGCGAGCTCATGAAGATCGGCCTCATCATTGCGCTTGCCAAGTACCTCCACCACGATACGAAGACCGGCGGCCGCACCCTCGTCGATTTGATCATCCCCGGTCTGATCCTCGCGCTGCCGATGGGGCTGGTTCTTCTTCAGCCGGACCTCGGCACCGCCATGGTCCTCGCGTTCATCTTCGCGAGCCTCATGATGCTGACCCAGCTCAAGATGCGCTCGGTGGTGACGCTGCTCGCCACCTTCGTCGTCGCTGCACCGGTGACTTGGTTCTACCTCCTCAAGGACTACCAAAAGGAGCGCATCACTGCGTTTTGGGACCGCCTGGGGGGTACGCAAACCGACCTCCTGGACTCGGGCTGGCACACCCACCAGTCGCTCGTTGCGATAGGAAGCGGTGGGCTCACCGGCAAAGGTTTTACCCAGGGCACGCAGACCCGTTTTCGTTTCCTTCCAGACCAGCACACCGATTTCCCCTTTCCCGTTTGGGCGGAGGAGCATGGATTTCTCGGCGCCCTGCTTCTCATCATCCTCTACGTATTCCTGGTGCTTTGGTCGCTGCGAATCGCTTCTCAGGCCAAGGACCGTTTCGGGGCCGTGGTCGCCGTCGGCGTTGGCGCTATGCTCTTTTGGCAAACGGTGATCAATCTTGGGATGGTCTCGGGGCTGCTGCCCGTCGTCGGCATGACCTTGCCTCTTTTTTCGTACGGCGGGTCGAGCTTGCTCTCGACCATGTTGGGCCTGGGCCTATTGATGAATGTATCGATGCGGAGGTTTTCACATTGAGCGAGTCGAAGCGAGTGATGGCGGGCGTCCTTCAAATGACGTCCACCGCGGATGTCGACGCGAACATGGAAATCGTGCACCGGCTCGTCCGTGAAGCGGCCCATCGAGGCGCCGAGATCGTGCTCGTTCCCGAATGCTTTTCGTACCTGGGCCCCGAGAAGGGGAAAGCCGGCATCGCCGAAACGCTCGACGACGGAGGTCCGATTCTCGACCGCTGCAGGGACGCGGCCGCCAATGCGGGAGTCGATGTCGTCTATGGCGGCTTCTGGGAAAAGAGCGAAGCGCCGGGGAAAGTCCACAACACCTGCATCTACATGCGCTCTGACGGCTCCATCACCGCGGTCTACCGAAAGATCCACCTCTTCGACGTCGACTTGCCGGACGGCACCAAGCTGCTCGAGTCGCAAACCGTAGAGCCAGGCTCCGAGGCGGTCGTTGCCGACGCGCCGTTTGGGAAGCTCGGGCTCAGCGTCTGCTACGACCTGCGCTTTCCCGAGCTCTACCGTCGCCTCGTCGATCGAGGCGCCATCGCGCTAGCCATTCCTGCGGCGTTCACCCTCACCACCGGCAAGGATCACTGGCACGTTCTGCTTCGGGCCCGGGCGATCGAGCAGCAGTGCTACGTGCTAGCGGCGGCGCAGACCGGGCACCATTACGGCCAGCGACGCTCCTACGGCCACGCGCTCATCGCCGACCCCTGGGGCACGATCCTCGCCGAGTGCGGTGAGGGTGAAGGTGTGGCCGTGGCTGCGATCGATCCGTCGTATGTCGAGGACGTACGCAAGGGGTTGCCGAGCCTCGAGCACCGGCGCATTCGCTAGGCGCTCAAACGCGACGAGCCCCGGCGGCAGGACCGCGGGGCTCGTCGATGAGGGTCCCGTGCTCGTTCTACTGGATCAGCGAGAACTGCACCGCGGGCATGTCGCCGTTGAACTCGCAGGTCGGCTCAGCGCCTTCCGTGGTGAGCACTACTGGAAGGCCAAGCGCCTCGACCGCCTGTGTCAGCGATTCCAAGGTGAGCTCGAGCGTGCCACCTCCATCGAGATTCCACGTGCCTTCACTCACGGTCGTGACGATGACGGCATCCGTGTCCCGCTCGAAGGTGAGCGTGCAGGGGACGCCTTGGTCGATCGTCTCGACCGGCGTCGGGTCCGAGTCGCCAAGCGTTGCGTCGATCGTGGAGCGGACGTCGGTGACGTTCACGTCGGAGGCCAAGTCGATGACGCTGTTGACCGTAGCGGCGTCGATTGCGACCTCGAGCTGCAGCTCGAAGGTGTTGGCGCCCTCCTGAAGAGGCGCAGTGGGTGTCGCGTTGAAGCTGACTGAAATGTCGAACGGAAGCGTTGCGACGCACGCGAGCGAAGCCGTTGCGGTCTCACCGGTCTCGGCAAGCGGGCCCTCGCTGCAGGCCGTCAGCATCTGCATGCCGCCACCGCCGCCTTCGCCACCGCTACCCGCGGTGCCACCGCTGCCGCCGCTCGGCGTGGTGCTGCTGTCCTCGCCGCAGCCTAGCAAGCCAAGCGTGCCCGTGAGCACAGCGATCGTCATAAGTTTGGAAATTCTCATCATTCCTCGTTCTCCTTTAGAAGCCCCGGCAGCGCGGAGCTTTGCACACGATGGACAGCGAGCCTAGCCCCGACTCGGGAACCAGGGCATCAGGCGGCTCGTGGACTTCTGGTACTGCGCATATGCTGGGTACTTCCGCGCCGAAATCTTTTCCGTGAGACCCGTCGAGCCCTGGAAGAGAAGCGAAAGAGTCGCAGCGCCGGCGATCGTCCAGTTCAGCCAGCCGGCGCCGGCTGCGATCGAAAACACGTAGTAGCTCCACCAAATTGCCTGCTCACAGAAGAAATTCGGATGCCGGGAGTAACGAAATAGCCCGGTCGTGATGAAGGCGGCTTCGGGGGTCTCGCCTCGCTCAATCGCCGCGTACTTCGCCGTTTGGAAGGTCCACTGCTGCTGGTCCGCCACGGACTCCCCGATGAAGAACAGGACGAATGCGACTGCAGCGGCGTAGTCGAGCGCGTTGAGCGGCGTTCCCATCGACTGATAGGCCGCGTAGGAGGGGACGACGATGAAGAGGAGAAGGTAGTTCTGAAACGGCGCCAGGAAGGTTGCGTTCAAGAGCTGGAACCAGATCGGGCCAATCTTTTCCTGGATCTCTTCCCAGCGATAATCCTCACCGCCCGGCTTGTAGCCGCCCTTGCGCGCGAAGTTGTAGGTGAGTCGTATGCCCCAAAGCACGGTCAGCGCCGCCATCAGATTCAGGCGTGCGTCGCTGAAGCCGACGTAGGCCGCGAAGTGAATCGCGAAGAGCGGTGGCGTGATCGACCAGAGCCGGTCGACCCAGGAGTACTCCCGCGTCGCTAGTGAGAGCAGCCAGCAGAGGAGCGCGACGCCTCCGGCCGCCCAAAGCGCCGTCGTGAGCGGATCCGTGGTTCGATAGAGCTCTATCATTCTAGACTCCGTTTGCCTTCGGCGAGGATTTGTCCCGCCCCAGCAGATCCGCGTCCTCGCCCGTCTCATACAGGACGTCGAGGTAGCGTTCGAGCAGGTCTGTGACCACGCCTTGGACGGGGACCGTACTGGCCATACCATAGACCGGCGCCATCCCCTCTTCTTCATCCGGGTGCGCCAACGCGTGCGCCACCGCAGCTCGAAGATCATCGAGAAAGCGCTCGGCCACGCCCTCTTGCGTGTGCCGGAGCGTGACCGCGAGATGCACGCTCGAAGGCTTGTGCAGGCCGTTCAGGTTCCAGCGTCGCTTGGTCATGAAGTCCATCACGCTGTAGATGTTGACCTCGTGGGAGGCGAAGGCGATCACCCAAAGGGGGTCGCCGAGGACGTGGAGCTGAGGAATGGCGCGGATGCCTTCTCGAATCTTTTCGCCGGTTTCGAGGATTCGGCGACTTGCGTCGAGGTAGCCGTTCTCTCCCATCGACACCATCGCCGCCCAGCAAGCGGCGCTGAGCGCACCCGGGCGGCTCCCGGCGAACGTCGGCGAGAAGTAGAGCCCACCGGGCCAGTCCGCGACCGTATAGTACTGATAGTGGCGGAGGTCGGAACCTCGGTAGAGCACGACGCTCGTCCCTTTTGCCGCGTAGCCGTACTTGTGTGTGTCGGCAGACATCGAGGTCACACCTGGAAGGCGAAAGTCGAAGGGCGGGACGTCATAGCCGAGCTTCTCGGCCCAGGGCAGGATGAAGCCGCCGAGGCAGGCGTCGGTGTGGAATCCGATTCCGCGCTTGCGGGCGAGCTCCGAGAGCTCTTCGATGGGGTCGATCGCGCCATGTGGAAACGACACGGCCGACCCCACGATGCAAATGGTGTTCCGGGTGATCGCTTTCTTCGTTGCCGCTACGTCTGCGCGACAAGCGGAATCCACCGGGACCTTCACCAGCTTGATTCCGAAATACTGAGCAGCCTTGTCGAATGCCGCGTGCGCGGTGGTGGGCACGAGCAACTCCGGAGAGGTGATCCCTTTCGTTTCACGGGCCCAGTCCCGGTAGCTGCGCATCGCGAGCAAAATCGATTCCGTCCCGCCGCTCGCGACTGCCCCACAGACCCGAGCGGGGCGCGCCTGCCTGGCGCCGAGCATATTGGCGGTCATCGACACGATTTCAGCCTCGTATTTCGCGATGCTCGGCCAGAGGTCCGAGTGGAGCGGATTCGTCTGGGAGGTGATTGCGTAGGCCTCGTTGAGAAACGCGATGTGCTCCGGATCGCCGTGGTACACAGCTCCGGAGACGTAGCCGTCCTTCCAGCGGTCCGCCTCACGCCGTTCGAGGTCCCGCAATGTGTCTAGAATCTCCGCTCGGGGCCGCCCATCGGCCGGCAGGTCTGCGTGCGATTCAACTTCGCCTTCGTACGGCTTTGCCGACTTGCGAAGCTCGTCCATGATCGGGGCGTACTCGGCGTTGATCCTGTCTCTCACGATGGAAAATCGCTTTGCGTAGCGGTACAGGCGCGCCGCCACCGGCTCGAGCGGGCCGAGCTTGAGGCTCGCGAGGTCTTTGATGTCCATGAGCCTTCCGTACCGCAGCCCCGAGCGCTTCGCTAGCCCTGGCGACGCTCTCAGCCGTTGAGCCGGCTGTACATGGCCGTATTGTTCTTGCGGATTTCCAGAAAGGCCCGGTACAGCTCGTCGTAGATCGGCTTGTTGCCGCGGTTTGGCGCGTATCGCTTTTCGATGGGCACCCTCGAGGGGATGTCCTCGACAGCGAGCTTCCCGAGACCAACGGCTGCGACGAAAGCAGCTCCGCGGACGTTCGCGGAGAGAGGGTCGGCAACCTGGTCGATCGGGCGGTCCAGGATGTCTGCGAAGATCTGGCACCAGAGCTTCGACTTCGCTCCGCCGCCGATGAACCGGATCCTTTCGAACGGCCGCCGATTGAACGACTCCACGCCGCCCATGAGCCAGCGGGTGTTGTAGGCGACGCCCTCCATGACCGCGCGGACCATGTGGGCACGCGTCGTTCTCAAGGACACGTTGGAGAACGCTGCGCGAAGGTTGTGGTCGGCGACCGGCGTGTGCTCGCCGTAGAGCCAAGGCGTGAAGATCAGCTTGTCGCTTCCCGCAGGCGCCTCTTCGGCGAGCTGATTGAAGCGCTCGAATACATCCTCCGGCGCTCCACCAGGTGTGAGCACGTCATCACGAAAGAACACACTGTCCCGGAGCCATGTCATGCAAGCGCCCGCGGTTTCTTGCTCGTTGCCAATGAAGTAGCGCCCAGGCAGGGCAGATGGAAGCGAAGCCATGTTGTGAAAGAGGTCGGTCTTCTTGAACGGCACGTGGCAAGTCAGCCAGGACGATGTTCCAACGTAAAGGTGCCCCTCGAAGTCGCCGACGGCGCCCGAGCCGACTGCGGCGGCAGGCACATCCGGCGTTCCTCCGACGACTTGGGTATGTTCGCTCAAGCCGAGCTCGGCCGCGGCCGTCGGGGTCAAGGTTCCGATCACATCGACGGAGCGCGTGAGGTCGGGGAGCTTCTGCCTCGGAATGGTCGTTTGCGCGAGCAGCTTGTCGTCATACTTGATGTTGTCGATGTCACGGTTGTCGGTGACCCAATGAAGCGCGATGGAGTCGACGGTTGCCAGGAACTTCCCGGTGAGTCGAAGGTTCAGATAGTCCTTGGGCTCCATGAATTTGTACGCGGCTGCGTAGATCTCCGGTCGCTCGTGGCGAAGAAATAGGATGTGGGCGACCGGTTCCTTTCCCGCGAGGCTCGGAATGCCGCCGGTTTTGCGGATCCAGCTCTCGAGCTTCAGCGCTCCATAGCCTTGAATTCGAATCAACCCGCCGGCGACATCCGGCACGTATTTTGCGCCGCGCGAATCGAGCCAGATCATTGCTCTGGCGATTGCGGTCCCAGCTTCGTCGACGGGCACGGTTCCGGCCCACTGCGAGGTCACGCCGATGGCGATGATTCGCTCCCTCGGAACGAGCTCGCGATCGGTGATCCGCCGCGTCGCCGTCACGATCGCTCGCCACCAGTCGTCCGGGTCTTGCTCGGCGCCGCCCCCCTCGCTCAGGAACAGCTCCGTCGACTCGACCTCCGATGCCAGCACCTCTCCCTCGGTGGTGACGAGCGCGACTTTCGGGCCGCTGGTGCCGAGATCGACTGCAAGAATACATTCGGGTTCCATCGAAGTTCGCTCCTCGCGTCCTAGCCGTAGCCGTCCATGCCTTCCGGAATGCGTCCAGCAGCGTAGCTCGAGGCCGCACGATTCTGATCTCTTCGCAGACGGGTGCCGGCGACGCGCCGCACCCAGCTTGGGAGCTCCCGAATTCGCCCGCCATCGGCACAGGCGATGACGAAGGCCTTCGCGCATTTTTCGAAGAGCTCAGCGTTGAAGACGACACGGTTCGGCGTCGTGCCGATGCAGATTCTACAATCCCCGTAAATCGCTACGTTGGCGCCGCGCCCGAGCGCTCTGAGGAGCCTTTCGTGGTCTCCCTTTGGGATTGGCGCGCCGGCAGACCCGATGTGGCGAGCCTGTTCATCGAACAGCGCCGGTATTTTAGCGCCGACGCTCGCAAGGGCTGCCGACCAGGGGGTCTGTCCGACCAAAATGCCTCCCGCATCTTTTCGGTGTCGATAGATCGTCGCATGCAGGTCAGCGGCCTCGAGCCCCGTCGCTTTGAACGGGAACGCAGCTGGGTCGGGTCCTTCGGGCGTCACCAAAACGAGCTCCTCGCGCCCCGGTATGCGGAGCGATAAAGAATCCCCTGGATTCCCGAACAGCGCCCCCGCCCGAAGCCTCGCCTCGTCGTCGTGGAGGAGCTCGATGATTCCGTCGTTCATGATGGGTTCTTTGCCTCGGACTCCGTGTCTTGTCCGAAGCGGGCCTCGCTGTTCGTGAGGGTGGGCAACAGCGTTTGTATCACGAGTGCGCGGACCGACTCGTCCAGTGTGCCTGATTCGGCGGCAATACGCGTGAGAAAGAAGGATGCGCACTCGGATTCGAGCGCAGCGACTCGCGACATCGCTTCGGCTGCATCTCTGCCCAGGCAGACGGCGCCATGGTTGCGCATCAAATAGGCGTGGGTGTCGGGCTTCACGGCACGTGCCACGCGTCGGGCCAATCGGTTCGTTCCAGAGAGCGCGTACCCGACACAGGGAACGCTCTGTCCAAGCAAGGCTCGACGGGAGCGATCCCGTACTTCGAGCGGTTTTGCGAGGAGCGTGTAGCCGCTCGCGACCGGCTGATGGGTGTGAACGCTCGCCCCGCAGTCAGGGCGCGCCAAGAGAACGCCGGCGTGCAAACCAGCCTCGACCGACGCCGATCGCTCCCCCTCGACCTGCACCTCGTCCGACAATCGCACCACGCAAACGTCCGCTGCTCGCATGGCGTAGTAGTCGGTAGCCGAGGGCGTGACCGCGAAATGATTCTCGTCCGCCCGCAGCGCGACGTTGCCGCCGGTCGCCACGAGGTATCCTCTGTCCGCCAGCTCGATGCAGGTCCGCAGGACCAACTCTCTCGTCGCCTGAAACTTCATCGCTGCCGCTTGCTTCGAATTTGCTACTTGGAGGCTGCCTCGACCGCCTTCAAGAGGCTCTTGCTGAAGACACCGCGCTCGACCAGCCGTTCGCGCGCCTTCTCTGCGGCGGCGTCCCAGGCGGCCTGATTCATCGAGGAATCCACGGCCGTGATGCCGCGGCCGAGCAGGGTCTCATACGCGCGGGCGTCGTCCCGGCCTACGATTTGGTCGAGCTTGGAGGCAGCGCGGTTCGCGGTATTGAGCAGCGTCTGCTGGTCGGCTTCGCTGAGCTCGTTGAACTTCTTCTTAGTGATGATCGAGCCGCCGACGATGATGTTGAAGTTGCCCGAGCTCATGTATTTGAGCTTCGTGTACCATTGGAAGGCAACCGCAGCCATGGCCGAGGCGGGCACCACTTCGAGCTTTCCATCTTTGAGCCCAGGGAACACGCCCGATGCTCCGACCTTCACGGGATTTGCACCGAGAGCCTTGGTGTAAGCCAGCGACACGGCGTTGTCCTTGCCAGCCCAGCCCGGCTTTCCGGCCAGGTCCGCAGGGGAGGCGAACTCCGTCGAAGAGAATACCCGGTTCTTGCCGCCATCTCCCCAGGCAAGCAGCTTGAAGCCGCCGCCCTCGATCAGCTTCTGAAGCTGACCGTCGAGCTTTTCGCGCGCACGATCGAGCTGGGCGTCGTCTGTGAGCAGTCCGGGAGCGGTGAGCACCTGGAGCTCGGGGGCGACCATGCTCAGGCCCGTGGTCGCGACGCCAGCCGCATCGAGCTTGCCAGCCTTCATGCGCTTGACCAGGTCACGGTCACTCCCTTCGCTGCCACCTGAGAAGACGCGAAGCTCGACCCGCCCCTCAGTCTCTTTGTCGAGAGTGCGGCTCCAAGCCTTGAGCACCTTGACGAAGGAGGAGCCAGGCGGGGCGAGCGATGCAATTCGGATCACGGTCGGCTTGGGAGCAGGCGCCTGCGAGCCGGCCGGGGGCGCAGGGACGACGAGAACGGCGGCTGCGAGCGCCAGAATCAGTGGAAATCTTCGGTGATGCATATCGACTCACGGTTGGACGGCGCGAGGCCGTGGTTGTTCACTTTTCGGAAGCCAGCCTCGTGACCTCGGCAAGTAGGCTCTTGCTATACACTCGCCCTGCAAGCTGCTGCCGCGCTTGCTCGGCAACCGCATCCCACTCGGCTTGGTGCGGGCTCAGGTCGACGACGCGGATGCCCCGTTCGACCAGGGTCCGGTATGCGTTTTCGTCGTCACGCAGAACGAACTTATCGATGGCGCGCGCGCCGCGTTCGGCGGTATCGAGCAGAATCTTCCTGTCCCCCGGGAGGAGCTGGTCGAACACTTCCTTTTTGATGATCGAGCCGCCGATGAGGATGTTGAAGTTCTGTTCCGCCATGTAGTTTAGCTTGGTGTACCACTGAATTGCGACGGCCATGATACAAGAGCTCGGAACCGTATCGATCATCCGCGTCTGCAGTCCGCCGTACACCTCGTTGGCCCCGACGCGGACGGGATTGGCGCCGATCACGCCTAGATAGCCCGCGAAGACGGGATCGTCTTTCCAGGCCCAGGGCCGGCCCGCTTTGAGGTCGCTGGGCCGCGCGAAAGGCTGTGCCGAGAACAGACGATTCTTGCCACCGTCGCCCCAGGTCAGAAGCTCGAACCCGGCGCTTCGGAACATTTCCTCGAAGCGCCCCCGAAGGGCCCCTCGCACGTGGACGAGCTGATCCATTTCGGTGATCAAACCCGGTGCGGTCAGAACCAAGATCGGGCGAACGATCATGCCCATGCCCGTCGTCGTGATTCCTGCAGCGTCGATTTGCCCAGCTCGGATCTTTCGTATGAAGTCGCGTTCGTCACCTTGGCTTCCGCCGGTATAGAAGCGCAGCTCGGCTCGTCCCTCGGTCTCCTTTTTGAACTGGCGGCCCCAGGCCTTGAGGACCTTGCCGAACGCCGAGCTCGGCGGCGCCAGAGACGCGTAGCGAATCACGAGCGGCCCGTTTGCCGCAGCGCGGGGGACGTTGCTGCCCGGCAAGAACATGGCCGCGATCGCGAAGGCAATCGCAAAAGAACGCTTCCACATCCTCACAACCGAACCTCTTACTACAAGCCGAGCGCGGGAACCAATCGGCGCTCGAGGAAACCCCGCAGCTCGCCCTCGCTTCGGACGGGCTCGGGGGCTGCCAGCAAGGAGAGAATCATTCGGAGCATCAGCTCCATGGCCTCGGTGGCTTCTTCCTCGTCCCAGCCGCTGGTCTCGATCATTTCGCTGAGCGCTACGCGCGTGAACATGATCGAGGCTGGCTGGGTGAAGCCTTGCAGGAGATAGGCGTCGAACATCGCGGGTTGCCACACCTCTCGAAGGACCGCGTTCTCCCGAATGGCGCGCATGGTGAAGAGGGTTGCTTCGACCGCCTTGTCGCCCGGGTCGCCAAAGGACTGGATGTGCTCCTGGACCTCGTTGGCGAGGCGAAGACCTGCCTGAAGCAGGACCGAGCGGATGAGCTCCTCCCGGTCTTTGAAGTACCGGTACACCGTCGGTCGGCTCACGCCTGCTTCGAGTGCGACATGGGCGATGCCCGTGGCCGGTATCCCATTGCGAGCGATGCAGCAGGCCGCAACCTCGAGCAGGCGTTCGCGCGCAGCGGCAGGCTCCGGGCGATCCCCGTCCCAGGGCTCGCGCGGCTTGCTGCGAGGTTCTCCTTCGGCGTTTCGAGGCATGTTCTGACGCCGGGCGATTCGGCGTACCGTTTGCTCATACCACCGAGCAGCCTTTTTTTTCCACCGGATAGGCGACCGAGGGGCCGATCTGCAGGCTTCGGGTAGGGAAAGCGCGTCCCGAGGGAGCGGCGCAGCGCGTTCTAGGTGGGCTCGGGTTCGCGCCTGCGCGAGGCGAGGTATGCGACGCCGCCGAGGAGCAGGACGATGGCGCCACCCGCCGCGCTTGGATCGAGCTCCGGGACAGCATGACGGGATTTGTGGTGCCGCTTCCGCATTTGACGTTTCTGAATCTGCCGAGATTTGTGCCAGCCGCGGCGGCCCTGGGCCTCTACCTCTGGCGTCGGGCTGAGCATCCATGCGCCAATGACGAGCGAAAAAGCTAGGAGCAAACGTTGCATGACTCTAAATCCTCCGCCCCAGCAGGGGCTTACATCTCTTTACATATCTAGGTGAACGATTGAGCAGTGTCAAGAAAAGTGCAGAAAAAACAGCAGAGAGCTTGGTGTGTCTCCTTACAAATGTATGCGATTGTATATAAAGGCGGGTTTCAAGGGGGCTCCTGAGCGAATTTCCAGCTCGTCGAAGCCGGGTGGACGGGAAGGGGAGCGCGTCCCCTCGAGCTGTCTTTGCTTGGGCACTGTATAAATGCTCACCTATAGTACAATCTTACTGTGTTGCTGCCGTTTTCTTGTTGGGTCGTAGCGGAAGTTTTCGTCATTATTAGAAATAGGAGAATTTCATGGCTTTTCGCTCGCTCGCGCTTTCGTTGGGTTTCCTCTTCGTTGTATGGGGTTGCGGTGAGGATCCAAGCGGCCCTCCGTTTACTGGCGGAGGTGGTCTCTCGGGCAGCGGCGGGATCGCAGGCTCGGGCGGGACTGCGGGCTCCGGTGGGACGGCAGGCTCCGGCGGGTCTTCTGGCAGCGGTGGCGGCGGAGTCGTCGAATGCACAACCAGCCTCCTATGTCTCTCGTGTCCAGGCGGAAGCTTCTGTGAGACGGACGGCGAGTGCTCCGTCGGCCTCGTCTGCATCGAAACGGGCTGTGACGATCTCGTTGGCGCACCGCTCAAGCAGTGCGCGTTTGCTGGCGGCGGTGCGTGCGAGACTAGTGCAATGTGCGCGAACGGCCGCGAGTGCATCGACGTTCCGGGAGAGGGCAAACGCTGCGTCAAGACTACGCCGGGCTGCGACACGAGCTCAGATTGTGTGCTCGGCTTCGCCTGTGAGAGCGGAAGCTGTGTCGATCGTCGCGTTCCCTGCGATCCACAAGACGAGCAGTGCCCAAAGAATCACGTCTGCGGTGGCACCACGAACTCGAACTTCTGCCAGCGGATCCAGAAAGACTGTGAGTTTGACTTCGACTGCGTCGATTTGGCTCCTCGCTGCGAGGACATCGACGGCGACTTGAGGAAAGAGTGCGCCGGTACCTTTGATCCCAACGATCCGATGTCCAACGCATGCACCAATGCCCAGTGCGGCAGCGTCGCGGCGCCGGTCTGCGAAGCCGCAAGTATCTGGAGCACGACGCAGTGCGGGCAGTACGGGCTTTGTCTCGGAGACGGAGACTGCGCGGCGGGCTTCAGTTGCCTCGGGCTCTGGCCGGATGGACGCATGGAATGTGTGCTGGATGGTGGGACCTGTTTGAGCTTCGCCGACTGTCCAGCACAACAGGTCTGCGCATCCCCCCGAGGCGGGGGCGTGCCCAGCTGCCAGGCGGGGCTGCAACCATGAGCCCAAGCACGATCGCCAAACGTCGGACCATGCCATTGGCATCGCATTGGCGGGCCCTTGGCCTTCTCTTGTTCACGGTTGTGCTCGGCTGTGGGGAGGACCCGAATGGGCCCCGCATTGCCGGCGGGTCCTCAGGCAGTGGCGGGACAGCTGGCTCTTCGGGCTCAGGGGGGGCCGGGGGCGCTGGAGGAGGCTGTTTGTTTGGCTGCGGGGGCTCGAGCGGTAGCGGTGGCACGGCGGGCACTGGCGGCACGGCGGGCGCCGCAGGGATTGG
>SHLP01000273.1 GCA_004283055.1 Deltaproteobacteria bacterium | reverse complement strand
GAGTGCGCGACCTCCACGAGACCCTGGCGCACATCGAAGAAGCGGGGCAGAGCTTCGGTCGGAACGTGAGCAAGGTCTTCGTTGCCGACGGGGATGCACTCGTCCTCGACCTCGAACACTGGAGAGCGATTCTGGCGGCATGCCGCGAGGCGTTTCCACGGCTGAAGCGGGTCAGCGCATATGCGACCACGATGAACGTCAACGCGAAGCGCCCCGAGGAGCTTCGGCGGCTTCGCGAGCTCGGCCTGTCGCTCCTCTACATGGGCCCGGAGACCGGCGACGACCCCACCTTCAAGCGAATCGCCAAAGGCTCGAACTTCGAGGAGCACGTCGAGGCAGCCCGGCGCGCGCACGAAGCCGGGATGAAGATTTCAGCGATCTTCCTGCTGGGCGCTGGAGGTACCGAACGCAGCAAAGAGCACGCCGCCGGCTCGGCCAAGCTCATCACCGAGATGGACCCGGAGTTCGTCTCCGCCCTGACCCTCACGGTCATTCCCGGCACGCCGATTGCCAAGATGCAGGCTCAGGGAAAGTTCACCCTGCCCTCAGTCACGGGCCTGCTCGAAGAGCTGCGCACCATCGTGGCCGAGTCCTCGCCGACCGACGCGGTCTTTCGCACGAACCATGCCTCGAACTACCTTCCCCTTGCGGGTAGATTGCCCGTGGATCGCGAGCGCATCGTGGCCGTGCTGGACAAAGCCCTCGCCGGCGGCATCGCCCTTCGCCCCGAGTCGGCGCGCGGCCTCTGAACATCCTTCACGGTTGCGCGTGCACCCGGAATGGACGTATGACTCCTGCCCTGGGAGCCCACTCGATGCGAAAACTAGGTATAGCGCTTGCGGTCTTGGTGGCCCTGCTCTTCGCAGGGACGCTTTACTATTTCATGCCGCGAGCGACCAAGGTCCTCATCACGGGCACCGAGGTCAAGCGGATGGACACCAAGGAACCGGCGACCGGCGAGCACCGGAGCCGCGACGTTCGGTTCATCTACGCGAAGGATATGGAGACGCAGCAAGCACGTGTCTTTCGCAACGAGGACAACGGCTGGTACCTCAAGTGGGATTCGGGCGACATCGCCGCGGAGGCGTCGAAGCTTGCAAAAAACGATGTCGATGAGACCGCGCTGCTCACGTACTACGGCATCCGCATCGCGATTTTCGACTCGTACCCGAACGTCCTCTCGCTGAAGGAGGTCGAGCCGGACTACGTGTACATCCCGTGGTTCAACATGGTCATGCTCGTCGTTCTGCTGATCGTCTTCCTCTGGGCGGGCGTGAAGCTCCGGCGGCTGTTCTCCGGTGCCAAAGCCAAGCTCAGCAAACGGCCCGAGGGCTCATAGGTCGAAGCGCGCGCAGTAGCCCGCGAGACGCTCTCGAATCTCGTCGGCGCGGAGCCCGAAACCCTCCGGGCTGTGGATGTGCACGTCCCGAACCTTTCGGCTCTCGGCGTCGACCATGGCCGCCATCGCCGCGCGAGCCGGCTCACTGAGCTCCATCCCGAGGTCGCGATACGCCTGCGCCATCGTGCCGATTGGGTCGCGGCGCACGTCCAGGTGACGCATGTGGGCCACTCTTCCCCGAGGCAGCGCATCGACCTTGTGAAGGGCGACTTCGAGTGAGCTTGGAAGGTAGCTATTCAGGAGCTCCGGGCCCAGCGAGTGCGCGTCGACGTCGTCGCTGAATAGAGCACGCGTGTAGGCGTAGAGGCTGCAGAGCGAGCTCATCGTCGCCGCCGGGTCACGATGGGTGAACACGAACCGTGCGTCCGGGAAGAGCTCGAGAATCGTGTCGACAAAGACCGAATGGGTTGGGTCTTTGAGCGCAAAGCGACTGCCGTGCGGCCTGTGGTGCTGAATCAGCTGTAGCTGCTGCTTGTATTGGCCGTACGCGATGCGCGGGTCTTCGGCGCGAAGCCATTCGATGTAGCCGGGCACACGATATTGGACGTTGTACTGCAGCGTGCGGAAGACATTCGTGAAGAGCGCGACGCATTCCTCGGGCTCGCGCGCCCCCATCGGATGAATGGCCTGGTAGCTCGGAGAGATGCTCTCTAGCTGACCGAGCACATGCGCGAGCTGCTCGGGGCGGTCGTCCTTCCCTCGAGCCGGAGGCACCGGATACATGCTTTCCCAATACGGCATCGTCCTCGTGTCCGGATCTTGGGCGAG
>SHLP01000168.1 GCA_004283055.1 Deltaproteobacteria bacterium | reverse complement strand
GAAGCTCGGCCGCCACCGGGTACTTCCTCGGGTTGAGCCCGTTGAGCTCTTGCTCGCAGCTGCGCGACCACTTGTTAAACCAGCGGACCTGCGTCGCCGTCTTCAAGCAAAACTCGAACTTGTCGATCGCTTGGCGCTGCAAGGGTTCTGAAACGTCGTCCAACGCCCCGACGTAGATATCGAACAACCCTGGGTCCTTCTCGATTTCTCTCGGAATCGGTGCGTCTCGGAACTCATCGACGAAGCTGCGGTACATCTCGCCAGTACGCGATGCGGCGGCGATCTGCCAGGGCGCCGATTTCATTTGAACGCCGTCGAGGTTGACGGTCATCCTCGCGACTTTCGCGTAGTCGGCCTCCGCCGCCCGAAGCACGCCTTGCTTGCGGTTTACCCACTTTTTGAACTCGGTGTCCGACCACTTCTTGACCTTCGCCATGCTCTTGCCCCCGCGGTATCGCGGGAACTCGACCTTCTGGAAATCGGCGAACTTGTACTCGGACAAATAGAACTGCGACTCAGCCGCGCTGTCGAGCGCCTCTCGAAGAAACGCAACCTTGCTTTCCTTGGGAGTGTTTTTGAGCGCGCGGATTCGTTTCGGTGCCCCCGACGTCCAGCCCTTCACCGCTGCCTGGAAGTGCTTTCTCGCTTCGGGCTTCCGGTTGAGCTCCCAGTACGCGCGGCCAATGGCCGTGTTGGCTTCGATCACTTGGTGCGGCATGCCGACCCTGCCGTATTTGGAGAGGTACTCCTTGTAATGCGCAATGACCTGCGGCCAGCGGCTTTGGCGCTCGTAGATCGAGCCAATGGAGAACATGACCTGAGAAGTCTGACGAGGAAGCTTGCGCTTGTAGTTGCGCGCGAAGAGGTCGGAATCCTCCATCGCGGCCTTGTCGTCCCCAAGCCCGATGCGGAAGAAGGTCGCCTGTTCGAGGCCTTCAATCGCGTTCGGGCAGGTCCCGAGCTTCTTCTCCTCGGCGCTGCACTTCGTGCCGTCCTCACCGGGGAACTTCCGGGCGAACTGCTCGTAGTACTTGGCGGCTTGCTCGTAGTAGGCGAGCGCCTGGAAGTTCTGACCGATCAGGTAGACGGCCTTCTTTGAGAGCGTGCTCTCCGGGTAGCGCTCGATGAGCACGGTTCGGACCTGGATGGCGCGGCCGAGCAAGTGCGCGGCTTCGAAGTTGATCGCGGCGTTGTAGAGCATCTCGTCCATTTCTCCGCACTCTTCGTGACGGCGGAAGATTCGGACATAGGTCGCGGCCGCTTTTTTGAACTGCTGCGTCTTTTGATAGGTTTCCGCTTCCTTGCGGCGAACCTGGCACTGCAGGTTGCCCAGCGTCCCACACAAGTCCGGGTGCTCTTCGCTGAGCTGTTCGGTTCCGCAGTACGACGCCGACATCGGGTCGATCGACGCACTCAGCTCCTGCACGCAGGCAACCCTGGGCTCTCGGATCTGGGTCCCGAGCACGTTGAGGCAGTCCAGATAGAGGTTCGCCGCGTACTCTGCGAGCTCGCTGTCCTTGTGATTGTACGCGATGTCACGGAAGAGCACCGCGGCCTCTTCGAATCGATTGGCCTCGTAGTAGATTCGGGCCCGTCGATACTTGATGGTCGATAGATCGTCAGCCTTGTCGACGTAGCAAACGTATCGATTGAAGGCTTCGAGCATCCCCTCCTGAAGCGGGGTGAGCTTCTTTTTCGCGAACTTGTTTGCCGGCGCGGCCTTCGCCTTCTTCAGCGCCCTCTTGTCACGCTCGCTGACGAACCGTGTCTCGGTCTCACGCGGCACGTACTGCTGCTGGTAGAGGTTGTTGTAGCAAAGCACCGCGGCATATGCGGCGTCGCTCGTGAATTCTCCCTGCGTGTCGAGCTCGACGACGTGGTCGAAGGCCGGCCCGCATTGGCTCCACTCTTCCATCTTCCAGAGCAGCTCCGCGTAGAAGTAGGAAATCTTGTACTCGGTCGGCCAGTCACGCTTGTCGATGTTCGTGAACTCCATCTGGTCCATGTCGGGGAACTCTTTGAGCAGCGTTCGGTAGAGCACTGCGGCCTGTGACATGGTCTTCTTGTTCTTGGTGCCAGGCGAGTTGTCGGTGCCAATCGCCTCGCGGTGCCACGACGTCCCGAGCCAGAGCATGGTCGTCGCTGTGTCCACCTTGCACTGCTCGACCTTGTCCGCGGGCTTTCCGCCCTTTTTGAACGTTCGGTAGATGTCGACGAGACGCTTGAGCTCCACGATTTGCGCGTCTTTGGGCCTCGAGGAAACCACGGCGCTGGTCACCTTGCTCTGCCAGTCGCAAAGCGAGTTGCTGCGCGGCGAATCGGCCATCAGCTTGTGGTACACGGTGACCGCCTGGGACCACTGGCCGGTATCGAAGTAGAGGTTGCCCAGGTGCTCCAGCATCTCGTGCGCCTGCCGATCGTCCTTGGCGTACCGCCGGAAGAACTCGAGCGCCTTGCCCGGAGAACCGTATCTGGAGTACGGAAGCACCAGGTCCTTGCGCGCCTGTCGGGCTAGGTTTTTGGAATCGCTTGCATACTTGCTCGTTCGAGCGAATTCGAGAATGTCGACGAAGCCTTGCAAGGATTGCCGGTAGCGCTCGCGGTTGTATTCGACCCAGGCGACCTTGTAGAGGGCATACCCATACACCGAGTTGTGTTTCGGCGGGAACTCGAGCACCTTGCGGTAGAACTTCGCTGCCGCCTCCATGTCGCTCTCGTTGAAGTAGTACTCGGCAAACGAAAGGTAGGCGTTCGGGACGAAGCGGCTCTTTGGGTAATCTTTGATGAGCCGTCGATAGACCGAACGCGCTTTGTCGAACTGGTCGAGCTCTTGGAGCGCGAAGGCGAGCGAGAACAGGACCTCATCCATGCGCTTGAACTTCGGATGGTCGCGGACGAGCGTCGCGTAGGTTCGAATGCTGTCTTCGCGCACGGCGTTGAGATCCGACTCCGCTGCCTTTTGGCCCTCTCGCGCTTGCTTGCAGCGCCCCTTGTCACCGTCCCGAGTGCACGCTTCGTAAATCGGGTCATCGAACGAGCGGACCTTGGCGTTCTTGGCGATTTGCATCTCGAACTGCGTCTCGGCGAGACGCAGCAATACCTCGGGCCGTCGCGGATCGTCGGCAGCGCTGTTCCGGACGAGACGCTGAAGAATCGCGATCTCTCGCTCGAGGAGGTTCTCCGCACGTGCGCGCGTCTGCTCTCGACCGAGGCGCGTGCTCATGTCGATTTGAAGAGACGGTCCGGTCGCCCCCTGCTTTTGCCGCTTCTTGGGTGCGGTCGCCTTCATGCGCGAGACCGGCGCGGTGCCGCCCTCCTTGGCCGCGGTTTTTTTAGCCCCGGCCGGGCAGGCGGCGATCTCTCGCTCCGTGCTCTCTGGAATACAGATCGGCGCCGTGCTCATCACGGCCTGCTCCGCGGCGGCCTCGCCTGCCAGGACCATCGCGAGCAGTCCGAAAAGGAAGCTCGCCGCGTACTTGGATTTGATTAGCGCGTGCATAGGTTGGTCACCTGCTGTCGATAGAACCCGAGCTCGTCTCGCCACCATTCCCCGTTGAACGGCCAGAGCTGATGTTCTTCGTCCACGTTCACGTCGCCGCCTTTCGACTGCTTGGCGAGCGACATCTGTTGTTGAAGCTCCTGGTCAATCTGGCCGCGGCGAAAGGTCGCAATCTCGAGCTCCACGGTGTCTACCTGATTGCTGAGGTCTCGAAGCTCACGAATCAGCCGCTTGTACCGGCCGCGAGCCAGATCACCGGCCTGATCTACGGCGAACGCTTTCGCGAGCGCTACGTCCTCGAGGATCTTTTCGCCGACGGGCGAGCCTGCGAAGGCATCGCCGGACTTGGCGAGGCGCGCTTCTTCTCTGTCGAGCAGCGCCACGTACTCGAGATGCTGGAGCACCGTACGGTCGCTCAGCGCGGTCGAGACGATTGGGCGAACGCGCGGCGAAAGGTCGGCGCGGCCGCTCTGAACCTGCTTGAGGAACTCGAAGAAATCCGCATTGTCCTGGTGCTTCGCAAGCACCGAGTCGAGCTCTTGCTTGACCGGGTCGTACTGGTCGTGGAACTTCGCAACGGTGGCTTCAGCGTTGTCCACCTGGCAGTTCACGAAGAAGGTCACTGCCTTCAACACGAGCGCTTCTGGATAGAAGGCGTCGTCGAAGTACGGTGAGTAGAGCGTATGGACGTTGCCGAGGGCACGAGAGTACTCATCGGCCAGGAAAAACGCCCACGAAGATTCGAAAAGCGAATCGAGCCAGTACTCGCTCGACTGGTCGATCTTGGTCCAAGACTCGACCGATTGGCCCAAGAGCGTACCGTCGATTTGGCCGCCCTTCCCTTGATTCGCTGCGGTGTAATAGACCCGAGCCAAGGAGATCCAGGCCAGGTTGCGCATGCGGTCTTCGTCGACGCCCTCGATGTCACCCGCATCGATGGCGTCCAGAATCGCACGGAACGACGCAATCGCCGGCCGCGACTTTCGCATGCGGACAAATGAAATGCCTTCGAAGAACTTCGCGTAGCTGTATTGCGGCGAGCCCGGGTCGACTTCTTGGAATACGTCGATCGCCTGCCGGAACGACGCCTGCGCGTACAGGTGGCGACCCATCAAGTAGAGGAGCTGGTTGTAGAGGCCCGGGTTGTCGTCCTTGAACTGCCCGAGCGCGCCGATGCCGTAGCGACCGACCTTCTCGATGATGCCCGACGATTCTGGAAGCTTCGACGCCAAGAGCCCGAGCCACTCGAGCGTATCTCCGAAGTCGATGTGCGCCGGGCCGTCCCCGCTGATTTCGTCGAAGACGCTCAGCGCCGACTGGTAGTAACCCATCTGGAAGAGCGACTGCCCGAGAAGGAACTGCGCCCGCTGCCTGTTGCCTCGGCCGTCCTTGGACTTGCCTGCCGACACCCGCTCGAAACCCATCGCAGCGCTGTCGTACTTCTTGGCTTCGAAGGCGCTCATCGCCTCGGCCAGCCGTTTCGACGGCTTGCCGAGCTTGACAGGCGCGCGGCTCTGCCCGGTTTCCTCGAGCCCGAAGCTCATGTCCTGTGCCCCAACGGTCATCGGCAATGCCAGACCGAACACCAGCACAGGCACCGCCAAAAAGCGGATCCCCTTCATAATGCGCTCCTTCGCGCGGGACCTTGGTTTTCCAAGTTTCCCCCTGACCCCCAGAATTCGAACGAAACCGACCCCTTCCGGCACGCTCGGGTACCATCATAGAAAGCAGCCGAAGGGGTCGTCAAGGTATGGCACCACTGAGCTTTTGATGGGCTGACTGCAATGGAGAGTGGAAACCTGAGCATGGAGGCGACAATTTCGAGCCGAGGCGGCGCCATTGGCCCCGTCCCTCCTTTCTGACCCCGAGCGGCGAGGGAAGTTTGGGTCCGATCTGTGATTGCCGTTATGCTGTGGGTGACCGGGGGCTTCTTGGGGGGGCGTAATGCGAGGAAGATGGCTTGAATTGAAGGGGTTTGTGGCGGTCTCGCTGCTGTGTTTGGCCGGCGTGGGCTGCTCGAGCAGCGCCGTTGGCGATCCTTGCTCGCCGGAGCAGGTGCCCATTGGCGGCTTCCTGGCCTCGGAGACCTATCTCGAGACCAGCTCGGTGCAGTGCGCAACCCGCGTCTGCCTCGTCCGAGGGTTGATGGGTGACCCGAACAACCTCCAAGAAGACGATTGCCCGCGCGGCGAAGCGACCTGCGTCCCGCAAGACGAAGTCGAGCGCACGGTCTACTGCTCGTGCCGCTGCGGCGCGCCCGCCGGAAGCGCCGTGCCCACCTGCGGTTGCCCAAGCGGCTTCATCTGTGACGAAGTTCTCGAAACGGGCGGCGACGGGCTCCGAGGAAGTTACTGCGTCCGCGACCCGCTGCTCGACGTCCAATAGAGCCGAGCTCGCGCGCCGCGGCGAAGCGCTGGTCGCCGCTCTCCTCGAAGAGCGAGGTTTCGAGATCTGTGGCCGCAATGTGCGGGTGGGTCGCTTGGAGCTCGACGTCGTCGCACGGCGCGGCGCGCTAGTGGTCGTGTGCGAAGTGCGGTCCCGTTCGCGCGCGCGGCCCGTGTTTCCGGCCGAAACGATTCGCGGGAAGAAGCTCGCGCGCGTACGACGCGCCACCGCAATCTGGTTGCGCCAGCAGAAGCTCGGTCGAGTCCACGCGCGGATCGACGCCGCAGCTGTGCTCTTCGACGGCCCCGACGGGGAACCAAGGATCGAATACTACGAAAACGTGTCGTTTCCGTTTCGCCACGTGTAACCCGCTCACTGTCGCTGTCGCTGTCGCTGTCGCTGTCCCTGTCGCTGGCACTGGCACTGGCACCGTCTACGGGATCCCGTGGCACCGCCGCTCACACGGCGTCCTCGAGTCTGCCTGCTCACTTGGCGCCGGCGGATACGCGGTATTACCCCGACTGGGAGCGCCGCCTCCACACTGCTTCAAGCAATCGTCGATGCGTTTCTGCCGCTCGGGATCGTTCGGGTCCGGAATGGTATGGCAGGCTGCGAGCGACACCAGCACGGCGGCGACAAAGGCAATTCGAATCAAGGTCTTCGCCTACTCGCCAGCAGGTGCAGATTCGGCGACTTGCTTCAGGCGCGCAAGGCCGTCTTCATAGTCCGCCCCGACCCAGCCATCCATCATCTTGGCGAAGTACCCACCGAGCGGGCCGGCCGCCGTCCCGCTCAAGCCCCAGGTCACGACAACGCCGTCGCCGCTCGGCACGAACGTCCAATCCGCATTCGGCTGCCCCATCTCGCCAAAGTCGAGCTTCATTTCGATTCGCTTGGGGCGCTCGCTGAGGGTGATGGTCTGCGTGCCGTCACCCGACTTTTCGCTGGTCCAGGTCACCGTGGAGCCGACTCCGGCCTCGGGCCCAGTGAACTCGTTCTTGATCGAGGGGTCGTGCGCGATCCAGGGCGACCAGGCCGCCCAGTTCGGCAGCGAGTCGACCTGATCGAAGACCACCTCCGGGGAAGCGTCGATTTCAATCGATCGCTCGACGCGAAAATCCTTCGGAAGAAAAGCGCCAATCCCCACGACGAGAACGACGAGACCAAGCACAACCAACACCGCCACTTTGAGAGCCCGCATGACCACCTCCGCCCCGCGACTCTACCGAACCTGAAAAAGAACCCCAAGCCCCAGCGGTGCGGCGCGTGAACGGGGCGCGGAAAAAACGCGTCATGGGGTGGAGTCGACGTAACGAGTGACAATCTGCAAGACAGCAACCACCACAGATTGGCGCGAGTTCCGAGGCGAGGCTTGCGTGGTCCCGGCCTCCGCATCGATCTCCATTCAATAGAAGAACGGCTCGGGATGGGCAGCACAGCGATTGGGCCGGCGCCTAGTCGTATGTCGACTTGGGGTGCCGTGGCGACGGGGCGCCCGATCGCGAGCACGCCCGTCGCGAGCCGTTCTTCGA
>SHLP01000167.1 GCA_004283055.1 Deltaproteobacteria bacterium | reverse complement strand
TCGGGACCAGAGAACGGCCGCGCGGGCATGTTACCTCAACTCCGGTCGGACCGGCCTCGGTTTCGATGATCTTGAACTCTACGCGTCGGTTTCGTTCCCAAGCCTTCGCATTGTGCTTCGGGTCGACAGGGCATCGTTCGCCGTATCCGCCAGAGCGCAGCCGCTCCTTGAGGACGCCCCGCTCGATGAGCGCATTCATGACGGAGGCGGCGCGGGCCCGCGTCAGCTTGATGTTGTAGCCGTCGCTGCCCCTCTCATCGGCGTGACCCTGAATCTCGACCAGGCTGATCTGGGGGCTCGAATTCAGCGTTGCGGCGACCGCATCGAGCAGCGGGAAGCTGCGCGGCTTGATGATCGCACTGTCGGTCTCGAAATAGACCTTCTCGAGAATCGTGATCTGCGTGTCTTCCAAGATCACCAGCCCCTTGTCCGGGCAGCCATCCTCGTCTTCGTGACCGTTGTAGGTCTCCGGGTCATTCGGACAGGCATCATCGACATCGAGAATTCGGTCACTGTCGTTGTCGAGATCCGGGCAGCCGTCTTCATCCTGGAAACCGTCGAAGTCTTCGGGGTCGTTCGGACAGAGATCTTTCTCGTCGGGAATGCCGTCACCGTCGTTGTCTGGGTCCGGGCAGCCGTCTTCGTCCTGGAAGCCGTCGAAGTCCTCCGGCTCGTCGGGGCACTCGTCGACCGTATCGGGAATCCCATCCCCATCGCGGTCGCCCTCCCTGCCCTCGGGGCAGCCATCTTCGTCACGATCGCCGTCGTAGTCTTCTTTGACCAAGGGACAGGCGTCATCCACATCGAGAATCCCGTCGCCGTCGTTGTCGAGGTCCGGGCAGCCATCGCGATCTTCGAAACCGTCCCGGTCTTCCGCGTCATCGGGGCAACCATCGTCGTCGTCGGGGATCCCGTCTTTGTCTCGGTCCCCGACAGCCGGCTCATAGACGATGCCGAGCGTCGCGCGAACGTCCGCCGCTTGGAAACCGGTCTTTGGAATGCCTGCGCCGGCGGCGATGAACAGGAAGCTCTTGTTGGTCACGAAGTACTTGAAGCCGCCGAGCACCTCCATCGAAAGGGTGCCTTTGGTCCCAATTTCACGGGCGATCTGGCTTCCATAGAACTCTATGATGAAGTCGAGCGAGCTCGCGATGCGGAAGGCCGAGCCGAACCCGAAGGTGATGAGGTCGTCGTAGGTGAACTGTCGACCCGCACCTTGGTCGACCGGATTGATCGCGACGTTGAGCGGATTTACGGCCGGGTCTGTGCTCGGATCCGAACGCCCGTCCCAGATGAACGTTGCACCCTGCCCTGAGGTCCAGCGATAGCCGCCTTCGAGCGCGAGTCGGATCTTCTCGATCGGCTGAAACTCGAATACGGCCGTGGGCCAAAGGGAGTAACCCGGCTCCCCAGCGAACTGCGTCGTCTTGGCCGTCGGGAAACCTGCGCGCAGGGTCACCGCGATTCCAACCGGAAGCTCGCCGAGGTTCAGCAGGCGCGCCTTGGCCACGATGGTGAGGTCGCCAACTCCTTGTGACCGCAGTCCGCCCGCTTCGTTGTTGTAGAGACAACCCGCACCGACCGTGCAGGTTCCACCGAGCGGTGGGGTCTGAACAGCGTCGCCGCGAAAGAACGTGATCGGAAGCTGAATGCCGAGAACCAATCGGTCGATCAGGCCGACGTTGAACATGAACGTCCCGGTGAACGCTTGCTTCGCGATTCGGCGCTGGCGCCCGGCAGAGTCAGCCGCGCCCTCCGGGTTGTTCACGAAGCCGTTGTACCGAAGGATGCCGAAGCCGGCGTCGAGGACCAGCCCGAAGCTGAAGTCTTTGTGAGGCATGACCTCGCTGCCGTTGACGCTGAAGTACCCTCGCGAGTCGACGGCGGGTCGAAACAGGTGCAGGTCCATGCCCCCGTCGCTCAGGGTCGCCCGCTGGGCCTGAGAGCCGCTCGGGAGGGCCGACGCCCCCAAGAGCAGCCAGAGCAGGGCAGCCGCCCATACCAACCACGCGGCCGAAGCCCGTTTCCCCTGTGTTCCCCCAAACACCTTGCCTCAGTTTGTCACGGGCGGAGCCCATTAATCAACGATTCTGCGCCTCTGCGTCACTCCGGGGCCAAGATCTGGCGGTACTCCGTGGCCCTGGGGTCGTCCGGATACCGCTCGACGAAGGCATTCATCCGCCTTCGGGCAGCCGTCGAGTCATCGGTGGCCAAGTAGGCCTCGATCAACAACGCCAGCGCATCGGCGCTGCGCGCCCGGCCGGCGCCGAGTGCCTCGATCACGCAGGGGCTGTCTCCCTGTGCCGCGCACGCCGAGGCCTTCTCGAGAGCGAGAATCGAGGCCGTCCGCACCCGTCGCATGAGGCGTTTGGCATCCAAGCGCTGCTTTTTCGTGATCTCGTCGAGCTCGAGGACCAGCGTGGCTTCGCGACGGACCTGGTCGAAGTCCGATGCCTCGAGCGCGCGCTCGCCCCGATCGACGTGCGCCTGGGCGTAGCGATATCGGAGCTCCCCGAACTCCGGTGTTTCGCGCAGGACGCTGTCCGCGGGCAGCTCGTCTGCAATCGCGTAAGCCTCGTCGATCTCTCCTCCTGCCAAGGCTCGTCGAGCTTGGACGAGCTTGTCCTCCCACTCCTGAGGCTCCACGATCGCTTCGCCGTCCGGGCCGTCAGGGGCGCTGATAGCTCGTTCAGGCTGGGCTTCGACGGCTGGGGGCAACGCTGCAGCGGCGACAGGAGGAGGCTCCGAAGAAACGACGGGCTCCGGCGCGCCGCGCATCGTCGTGAGCACCGCGCCGGCCCCGGCAAGCAGCGACAAGCCGATCACCGAGACAGCAATTCCCACCTTGCGCGACGCCGCAGGGGGTCCACCCGACACCGCTTCCAGAGGAACGGGGTCCAAGCTTCGAGCGCCCGCGGGCGGCACGAAGCGAAAACGAACGCGCCCGAGCTCGAGGACATCTCCAGCTTCCAAAACGGCGCGCGACACGGGCACGCCATTGACGCGCATCCCGTTGGCGCTGTCGAGATCGAACACGGTCACCGTGCCGTCCTTCAACTGGACTTCCGCGTGCTCGTGCGAAATCGACTTGTGGTTGATCCAGATGTCGAGGCGCTCGTCGCGACCGATCCGAAGCACGGGCTTGCTCAAGCTGAACTCCGCACCCGTCACCGGCTCGCTGAGCACAACCAGCCTCGGAGGCGGCGCGCTCTCGGGCCTCGGCACGGACTCAGACAGCGTTTTCATTTCACTCGGCGCGTCGGACTGAAAAGCGATGTCGTAGTCGCCAATCCCTAGCTGATCGCCGATGGCCAACTCGGCCTTTTCGTCGATTCGCTCACCGTTGACGATGACGCCGTTGTACGAGCCGAGATCCTCGACAATGTAAGCTTGATTACGTTTCAGCAATCGTGCGTGACTCCGAGACACGTTTCGCTCGGTAAGCCGAATGCTGTTGCCGTCTTGTCGACCGATCGTGATCTCGTCGCGCACGAGCGGGACGACAGTCGTGTGACCTTTGTCGTCCGAAATGACGAGCTTATACATCGTTCCAACCCAAGAGCATTTTCCGCTACAGTTTCGGGAGGTTGACGGGATGGTACCTCGCCGGGCCCTGGTGTCAATCTTGGCTCGTCGAAGGTTTGCGCTCCCGAGGAACCCGGCTATGCCCGTGCCCGAGGATGAGCCCGCAATCTCGAACCGCCGCTGCGCTCGCTTTGGGCATGGCTTTGCTCGCTTCCTGCGGGGGCGCCGGGCGAGGACAGCCGGCCGGCGGGATTCACGCCAAGCTCGGCTATTCCGAGGGCGGAGGCCTCCGCGTCGTCGAGGCCCCGGCCGGGGGAGCCGCCGACCTCGCTGGCATCCGGACGGACGACGTGATCATCGCGATCGACGGCGAGTCGGTTCGAGTGCTCGACTATGAGGAAATCGTCGAACGGCTTCGAGGGCGGGTGGGCTCGACGGTTCAGCTGGACGTCTTTCGCAAGGGTCAGGTCAGCACCGTGGTCGTCATGCGACAGGCCTACAGCCGATGAGTAGGACCCCACGCACGCTCGGCGTCATCGGAGGGAGCGGGCTCTACGAGCTCGAAGAACTAGCGGATGTGGAAGCATTGGAAATGACGACGCCGTTTGGCGCGCCCTCCGATGCGATCGTCTCCGGTACAATCGGCGCGACTCGCTTGCTCTTCATTCCGCGGCATGGCCGCGAGCATCGTCTCCCCCCGCACAAGGTCAACTACAGGGCGAACGTCCTCGCGCTGAAAATGGCCGGCGCCGAGCAGATCCTCAGTATCTCGGCGGTTGGATCGATGAAAGAGCACATCCACCCGGGCGACATGGTCGTCGTCGATCAGTTCATCGACCGGACTCGGAATCGCATCGATACGTTCTTCGAAGATGACGGGGTGGTGGCGCACGTCGGGTTTGCGGACCCGATCGACGCGCAGCTCGCGGGAGCGCTAAGCGACGCGGCACAGAGGGCGGATGCGACGGTGCATCGGGGCGGGGTGTACCTGAGCATGGAGGGTCCACAGTTTTCGACCCGCGCCGAGTCCGAGCTCTATCGATCCTGGGGCGCGTCGGTCATCGGGATGACGAACCTCCCGGAAGCACGGCTCGCGCGAGAGGCCGAGCTCCCCTACGCGACGCTTGCGATGGTGACGGACTACGACTGCTGGCACGAGGTGCACGATGCGGTTTCGGTCGAGTCCGTCTTGGCGGTGATGCACAAGAACGTCGCGAAAGCGAAGGAAATCATCTTGGAGCTCGCTTCATCGGTACCTGATCCAGCGGACTGCCCTGCCAGCTCGGCGCTTGCAGGAGCGATCCTCAGCCACCCCGATTCGATCTCGGGGGCAGCGCGTGAAAAGCTCTGGCCCCTCATCTGCAAATACGTACCCTGAAAGCCACTATGTCATCGCTTCTCATCGTCGGTTCCGTCGCTTTTGACACCATCCACAATCACCTCGGCTCGCACGAGCGGGTCATTGGAGGTTCGGCCACATACGCATCGCTCGCGGCGAGCCAGCTCGCCCCGGTCCGCCTCGTCGGCGTCGTCGGGAAAGACTTTCCGCGGGAAGCCGTCGACATGCTCCGGGGCCACGGCGTGGACACCACCGGCCTCGAAGTCGCGAACGGTGAAACATTCCATTGGGAGGGCCGCTACTCCGACGATCTCACTTCACGCGAAACCATCAAAACCGACCTCAACGTTTTCGCCGATTTCAACCCCAAAATTCCAAGCGCGTTCCGCGGTTCGGAGTTCGTCATGCTGGGCAACATCGCGCCTCAGCTACAGCTGCACGTCCTCGACCAAATCGAAAATCCAAAGCTCGTCATCGCCGATACGATGAACCTCTGGATCGACACCGCGCTCGATCCGCTCAAGGAAGTGCTCAAGCGGGTCGACATCCTCGTCATCAATGAAGAGGAGGCGCGACAGCTCACGGGCTTCCACCATCCCCTCGCCGTCGCCGAGGCCTTGCGGACCTTCGGCCCGGAAACCGTCATCGTGAAGCGCGGCGAGTACGGCGCATTGCTCTTTCTGGAAGAAGACATTTTCTGCGCACCGGCCTATCCGCTCAAGGCAGTTGCCGATCCGACCGGCGCGGGCGACTCCTTTGCCGGCGGCTTTCTGGGCTACCTCGCCGAGAACGGCCACACCGACCTTCGCCAGGCCGTCATCTGTGGCTCCGCGACCGCATCGTTCTGCGTACAGGACGTTGGCACCGGAGCGCTCCAAGACCTCAGCCGCGAGCACCTCGAAAAGCGAATCCACGACTTCCGCGAGCTCACCTGTTTCTAGCCCGCCGTTTTCTTGACCCCGGCTACGCTAAACCGACACTGCGGGCTGAGGAAGGAACGGCTATGAACCTAGACGAGCTCAAGGTGACCCTGCGCGGACTCGTGCGAAAGACCATCGAGACCCGATTCAGCGGAGCCAACTACGCCACCCTGGCCCAGGCTCGCGGCTACGCCGACGGCTATATGCGCGCGCTGCTCGATGCCGGCCTGATCGACCAGAAACAGCTGCTCGAGCTCGTCAACACCGAGCGCCGCCTGTTCGTCGATGAAGCGGGCAAGGCCGGCGGCGCGACTCGAGCGGCCTAGCGCGCAGACCGCAAGACTCTCGATGAAGCGAAAAGCGCCGGTGTCGGCGTCCGCTGCGTGTGCCCAATCGCTTGCCCGTGGTATGTACTCTGAGCTGGCGCGTTTCATTTCGGGAACGGCGGTGCAGAGGAGCGAATCATGAAAAGCTCGAGTCGTCGGCAGAGCTCTGGGTTTCCACTTCCCTTGTTTGCTGCTGTGCTCGGCCTCGCAACGATGCCGATGCTCGCAGCGCCTCTCGACGCCCGAGGCAGCGCGACGGAGATCGTATTCGCTTCAGGTCCCGATGACATGGGGATCGTTCAGCGGCTGGTCGACGCGTTCAACGAGTCCAACCGCGGAGCGATCCACGTGACTTGGCGCCAAATGGACCGGGAGAGCGACGCCCACCGCCGTCAACTCGTCCAGGAGCTCTCGTCCGGGGCGGGCGGGATCCACCTGTTCGCGAGCGATGTCATTTGGACAGCCGAGTTTGCGAAGAACCGATGGGTCGAGGACCTGACGCGGCGCTTCTACAAGACCTTGGACCGCGACGCCTTCCTGGCGCCGGCCCTCGAATCAGCCACGTATCGTCTGCGCATCTGGGGCGTGCCCTGGCACACGGACACGGGTTTGCTGTTCTATCGAAAGGACATGCTCGCAAAGAGCGGATTCACAGCCCCACCAACGACCTGGGAGGATCTCGCTCGCATGGCGCGCAAGGTCATGCAGGACAGCGGCACCCGCTATGGATTCGTATTTCAGGGCGCAGAGTACGAAGGTGGAGCGGCCAACGCCGCCGAGTTCATCTGGAGCGCAGGCGGAGAGCTGATGACCAGCCGGCTCACCGTTACCGGAGCAGTCCTGCCTGGCGTGACCGAGACGGATTCTGTGCTCGTCGGCAGCGATGCGGCGGCGCGGGGTCTCGATATCGCACGCAAGCTCGTCGTCGACGAGGTCTCGCCGGCAGCGGTCTCGAGCTTCCGTGAACGCGAAGCCCTCCAAGCTTTCCTCGCTGGGGAGTCCGTCTTTCTCCGGAGCTGGCCGTACGTCTACGGTGTCTTGGAGCAGGCGGGGTTCACGCGCGAGAAGTTTGGGGTTGCGCCGCTGCCTGCGGCATCGGCTGGTGGTCGCAGCGCCGGTTGTCTCGGCGGTTGGAACCTGATGATCAACACCAAGTCGAGCAAATCTGAACGGGACGCTGCCTGGAAGCTGATCCGCCATCTCACCGCCCCGGCTCAGCAGAAGCGCCAGGCTCGCGAGTCCGGGTTGCTTCCGGTTCTCCGAGCGCTGTACGAGGATCGGGATCTCGGTAAGCAGGTTCCGGTCATGGGGCTCGGCAAGCAGGTCCTCACCTCGGGGCTGCACGC
>SHLP01000272.1 GCA_004283055.1 Deltaproteobacteria bacterium | reverse complement strand
GATTGACCTTGTCCTTGAAGCCGGCGTAGCCAGCCGGGTCGGCGCCCGGCATCCCTTCGAGCTCGAGCTGCGAAGCGTCCGGGTAAATGATCTTCGTCCAGATGACCAACGCGCGCTTCTGCGCGAAGGCCACCTCGTTGTCATACGTCCCCACGAGCTTGCTCCCCTGCGGGATGACGAGATAGCGGCCGGTGGCCGTGTCGTAGACGTCTTCAGCAACCTGCGCGAGGATCTGCCCGGGAAGGTCCGAGTTGATTCCTGAGATCATGACCGCAGGAATGACGGCCCCGCTCTTCAGCTCGTAGCGGGTCAGCGGCCCCTGCCGCGTCCCTTTGAGGTACCCGCTCGGCCAGTCCTCCGCGCCGTGACGAATGAAGTTCGCCTTCTGCGCGTATTTCGGTTGGTCGCGGCCGCCAGCCAATCGTTGGAGCGCTTCGAGCTCCGCCGAGCGCAGGCCGCCGCCCAGGAGACTGCTTTCCTCGCCGAAATGAGGCTCCGCGGACTGGGCCAAATCATCAATCCTTTCGCGATGCTGCATTTCAATCTTGGAAGATGACGTAAGGGCCTGGCGTAGCGCCTCTTCTGCGCGGGACGGGTCGACCTCGCTTCGTGGACTGAGATACGGTTCCACAGGGAAGTCGTCGCTCCCGGAAAGCTCCGGGCCCGTGAGCGGCTGCTCGTAGAGGGCGCGCTCCCGGTCTTGAAGCCCGCGAATGGCTTCCTCGGCGGCCTTGTCCGCCGGGGCGAGCGTTACCTCCGGCCCGTCGTCAGCCTCCTCTTGCTCCGCTTCGCGGGCACCCTCACGACCCATGGCGATGGCGCCGACCAGCAGGACGCCACAAAGCACCCCCGCGGCCAACACTGGCCGCTGGGCAAGAGGGTTTCCCTTCTTGACGAGGCGCACGGGATCGTCGAGCTCGGTCATCGTCGTCGCCGCCTCTTCTTCTTCTCGTGCTTCTTTTGGATCTCAACGCGTTGCTGGTGCTTGCCGACGCCGTTGATCATCACGGCTTTTTCAATCAAGCGGTCGACGACGTAGCAGCCGTCCCGGACTCGATAGTTGACGAGCTGCATTTGCTTGCGCTCCTCGAGCAGAAGGACCGGGGCTTCGGTTCTCCTGAGACCTGGCGGCATCTTGATGCAGGTTCGTTCGCCGTTGTCGTAGACGGCGCGCGGACGCCATGGCGGCTCGTCCCCGGTGATCTCGTAGTCAGTATTCACGTCCTCGATGGACGCGCGGCCGAGATCCATCGCGACCTCTGCGCTCTCTTCCCGTCGGCCCGAGAGGTACGCTTCCCAGGCGGCCACGGCGTCCTCCGGGTAGCTGAAGGATACTAGTGGCATGTGATCCTTCTTCCGAGACACGAGCTCCAGCTGGTAGACGCGGCGGTCCGTGTGGATGACCAAGTTGGTTTCGAGGTTCATGGCGTGGGGTTTGATGACCACGTGCGTGGTCGCCTTGGGGCCTTTTCCAACGTCGGCCGGTAAGATGCCCCAGCGCCCCCGGTCCCCGATGTGCATCCCGGTTAGGATCTCGCCTGGCTCAAGCGCGAGATCACAGACTCGCAGCGGTGCACAGATGATGCGAACCTGGGTCGCGCCGAACGGAAAGACGATCGAGCCATTCGGTCCGCGACGGGGCTTGTCGATGTCTTTATTGAGGCCGTAGTCGCGGAGCAGTTGGAGGGCGTCTTTGTCGTGACGGCGTAGGCGGACCTCTTCTTCGACGTCGCTCCAAATCGCCTCGAGTCGCGCCGCGCTGACCACACTGCCGGAGCTGTCTTGTGCAACGCTTCTCTGCGCGGGCAGCGCCGCCGCAACCACGAGGAGAAGCGCTCCTGCGGCTCGGGTCTTCTCGAATGCCTGCAAGCCCATCGCCCCCTCTACCCAATCTCGGTGATGTGAAAGTCGACGACGTAGATGCCCAAGGGGTTTTGGAGCACTTGCGACAGCGAGCGCGTGGGCTCGATGTCGACGGTGACGACCGCTTTGAACGTCTTAGTCTGCACGAGATTGCCCGACTCGTATCGATGTTCGGCCCAGTCGACCTGCCAAGAGTTTTTGGCCATCGGCAGGACGGCATTGACTTTGCAGTCGACCGAACCGTGCCGTCCACCGGGCTCTTCTACGAGCGACTGATAGAACGCAGTGGCTTTGGTCGCTGCCGGGGAGCCCGCGGCGACCATCGCC
>SHLP01000046.1 GCA_004283055.1 Deltaproteobacteria bacterium | reverse complement strand
ATCGCGAGCACGCCCGTCGCGAGCCGTTCTTCGATCGTACGGTTGACCGCAGCCCGATATCGCGCTTTTTCCGCACCGCTCCATCCATATCCGTTCAATAGGAGAACGGCTCGGGATGGGCAGCACAGCGATGGGGCCGGCGCCTAGTCGTAGGTCGACTTGAGGGGCCGTGGCGACGGGGCGCCCGATCGCGAGCACGCCCGTCGCGAGCCGTTCTTCGATCGTACGGTTGACCGGCCGAACCCCGTGACACGTTTTTTCCGCGCCCCGGTAGAGCGCGGTCTTTTCCGCCTCCAACCGCAACCGGACCCGGCCCCGGATTGGCTTGTCCGGTGGCGCTTCGTCGTTTAGGCTCCGCGCCGTTTCGATCTGGGCGATTAACTCAGGGGTAGAGTGGTTTCTTCACACGGAACAAGTCGCTGGTTCAAATCCAGCATCGCCCACCAACCCATCATGGCACTCTGAAAGCCATTCTTAGGAGAAGCGCTTGTCCGACTTGTCGACGCTCGTGCGGGGAATCCAGAGCGGGGGCATGCGGGCCCTGGCGCGTGCTTGCCGGCTGCTCGACGAGCGGGATCCTTGCTCGTTCGAGCTGCTGAAGCGGATCTTCACGCATGAGGGCCGTGCCTATGTGGTCGGCGTGACCGGAACGCCGGGCGCTGGCAAGAGCACCTTGGTCGATGGCTTAATTCGGCTTTACCGTGAGCAGGGCAAGCGCGTTGCGGTGCTCGCGATCGATCCAACGAGCCCCTACTCGGGCGGCGCGATCCTTGGAGACCGCATCCGAATGCAGCAGCACTTCACCGACGATGGGGTGTTCATCCGTTCGATTGCAACGCGGGGGCACCTCGGAGGGCTTTCGCGCTCCACAGGTGACGTACTTCATGTGCTTCACGCTTCGACGTTCGACGTCGTGATCGTGGAAACCGTGGGTGTTGGACAGGATGAGCTCGAGGTGACGCAGCTTGCAGACACGACGCTCGTCGTGATGGCGCCGGGGCTTGGAGACGACATCCAGGCGATCAAGGCTGGCATCCTCGAGGTGGCCGACGTCTTTGCCGTGAACAAGTCTGACCGTGCCGGCGCTGATGCGACCGTTCAAGACCTGCAGCAGATGCTCTCGCTTCGGCGTGCGCCGACCGGGGTGAGCAAGATGCAGGGGCACACTGCAGTGTCCACGCTGCGACAGGCGCCGGAAGCGGAGGCGGACGAATGGCTGCCCCCAATCCTCAAGACCGTCGCCCACCGTCAGGAAGGGCTGGCGGACTTGGTGGACGCCTTTTCGCGGCACCACGAATTCCTCACGGCGACCGAGGCTGGGCAGGCCATTCAGGCGCAGCGGCAGGTCGCCGAGTTCCGTGCGATCTTGTACCAGGCGCTCATCGACGAGGTGGACGTGCGCTTCGCCGAACAGGTGAGCGAGAAGCTTCGCGACATCGTCGACGGTCAGGCCGATCCCTACTCGAGCGCCGAGGCCCTCGTGCGCAGCGCGCTAGGTGCCAACGAGCCCTAGCGCGCCTGCGCCGACGCGCGGCAGTGGCAGGCCAGACCTCTTGGGCTAGAGTGCGCTCATGACATCCTTTGTGGAAGTAACGCAGGACGGCCACGTCAGCACCTTGACGATCAACCGACCTGAAAAGCTCAACGCCCTGAGTCAGGAGGTTCTCTCCGATTTAGGGGCCGCGATCCAGGCGCTGGCCGGCCGCGATGACGTCTGGGCGGCCGTGATCACAGGGACCGGCAAGGCGTTCGTCGCCGGTGCGGACATCGCCGCCATGAAAGGGATGAGCGAGGCGGAGGGACGCGACTTCGGCGCGCTCGGACACGGGGTGTTCGCCGCAATCGAGGAACTTCCATTCCCCGTGATCGCCGCGGTCAACGGCTTTGCGCTGGGGGGTGGCTGTGAGCTCGCGCTTGCCTGTGACTTCATTTACGCGTCGAGCAAAGCCAAGTTCGGTCAGCCCGAAGTGAATCTCGGAATCATCCCCGGCTTCGGTGGGACTCAGCGCCTGCCGCGGCGGGTCGGTTCCGCGCTCGCCCGCGAGCTCATCTACACCGGGAAGATGATCGACGCGCAGGAGGCACTTCGGATCGGCTTGGCGAACGCGGTGTTCGAGCCCGACGCATTGCTCTCCGCGGCCAGCAAGGCGGCCGCCGAGATTGCGGGCAAGGGGCCGCTTGCGGTTGCGGCGGCGAAGCGCCTGATCCGGGACGGGGTGGACGTCCCGTTGCCTGAAGCGAATCGGCTGGAGCAAGCCGCCTTCGGCGAAGCGTTTGGCACCAAAGACCAGGGCGAGGGTATGGAGGCGTTTCTCGAAAAGAGGGCGCCCCGCTTCACGGGCACATAGCCGGCGAGTTAGCGCGAGCCGAAAGCCCGCTCGACGCCTGGCATGTGCACGCTCGCCTTTTCCGCGCACAGTGAAATCGCCTCGACGGCACCCGCTAGGTTGCGCGGCCCGCCCGAAAGCTCGGCCACTCTGGGGCTGAAGAAGCGCTCGACCTCCGCGGCTGCCTCCTTGGTGCAAAAAGACGCGGTCCGCCACGGCGAGGCGCCGAGCTGTCCGCTCCCGAATCGGGAAGCCAGCGCGTCGAAATTTTCGGTGAACCAATTCCATGCGCGAGCGCGCGTCCGAGGGTTGTTGAACTGCGGGCGCAAGACTCGGCCGATTTCGTTGATCCTGAGACGCGGGTCGAGCGCCAGGTCGAGTGCGCGCGCGGAGAGCTTCGGCGTCTCTGCGCTTCCGAGTGCAGAGAGGATCCGGCTGCGACCGGTCGCGTCACTGCTTGGCTCGAGAAGACCGAGCACATGGTCAAAGAACGCTTCGTCGCCCTCTTGGACAGCGGTGGCCAGCACGAGCCCCGCCAACTGGGCGTCCACCGCCGCCCGATTCGGCTTCGAGCGATATCCGACGTAGGCTCTGCCGAGGCGCGCTGCGCGCTTGCGCGCGCTTTGGTTCCGGACCTCCATCACCATGAATCGAATGACCGCTTCGCGAAGAAGCTTGGTGTCGCTGGAGTCCGCCGAGCGTGACCGCCAGCCGAGTTGCCTGTAGCGTTTCAGGTAGAGCTGGGCTCCGTAGGACATGACGGTTCCGCGAAGAGCCGCTGGGGAAGCTTCGTTGATCACGAAGCGCAGCGGCCTCATTGGGGCCGTTGCCAGCTGCCTCAGCGGGCTCGCGACCCAGTCTGGGAACCAGGCAAATAGAGCCTCGATGTCCATGACTCCACGATCGAACGAGGCCTCCACGCTGTCGGCCACGGCGATCCGGCCCCGGTCCGAGAGATGTTTGAAGCCCTGGGTGCGCAATCGCTTCCACTCAGCGGCGGACATCGAGAAGCGAAAATAGCCTGCGCCGTCGGCGTTGGGCATCCACCAGGACGGGCAGCCCGGCAGCTCGATGGTTCCCTTGGAGCCGCTCATCAAAGCGCACGTGGTTCCCCCGCCGTGCCGAACGCAAAGCGGGATGTTCCAAATCCGATCCGTGTCGCCGCTCGAGCCGATCGGCAGGTAGCGTTCTTGGGAGAGCTGCAGCGCACGGAGACCGGCATCACAGGGCGCGTCCGACGCACCCGTCACCAATGGGACGCCGGGCTGGTTCAAGAACGAGAGAAACGGACGCGTCACCTCGCGCTCGCTGACGTCATCGAGGGCGTCGAGAAGATCGGCCGATGTCGCGGTGCCGCCCTCATGGCGCCGCAAGTAGAGCCGGATGCCCTCACGAAACGTCTCGGGGCCCATCCAGTGCTCGAACATCGCGAGTACAGCCCCACCTTTTTCGTACGTGATGCTGTCGAAGGCGTTCTTGATGTCGTGGTTGGTCTCGATGGGCTGGCGGATGCTGCGAGCGCTGCCGAGACTGTCGAGCCGCATCGCGCGCTGCGCAGAGACCAGCTCGCCGAGCTCAACGCGGTATTCAGGGTGCAGTTCGCGGGTGACCTTGTTTCCCATCCAGGTCGCGAAGCCTTCGTTCAGCCAGATGTCGTCCCACCATGGCATCGTGACGAGGTTTCCAAACCATTGATGCGCGAGCTCGTGGGCTAAAACATAGGCGAACGCCCGCCGTTGGCCCTCGGTCGCCCGCTCTCCGTCGAGCAGGAGGAGCCATTCGCGGAACGTGATTAAACCAACGTTTTCCATGGCTCCGGCGGCGAAGTCCGGGACCGCGACCAAGTCGAGCTTTGGGTACGGGTAGGGGATGCCGAAGTAGTCCTCGAGCGCCTCGACGAACTTGCCCGTTCGCCCGAGGGCGTGCGGCAGCCGCGCCCCTTGGCCTGTGGCCGCGATACCCCGGAGAGGGATTGGGACCGCGCGGCCCGCGTGCGGACCAATCGTGGGCCCGATGACGACATCGAGAGGGCCCACGGCCCATGCCACGAGATAGGTGGGCAGCGGTGGGGTCGGCATGAAGCTGATGCGCTGCAGGCCGTTGGCAAGGTCGATGGTCCGCTCGACCGGAGTATTCGCCGCAGCAAATTGGACCGCTGGAATGGTGAGGGTCAGCTCGAAGGGGGTCTTGAATCGTGGTTCGTCGAAGCATGGAAATGCGAGGCGCGCGCTGATCGACTCGAACTGCGTGAAGGCGTACGCGTTGCCGGCCGCCTTCACCCGGTACAGCCCTCGCAGCGGCGAATCGAAACCGGCCGAGTATTCGACGTGCAAGGTGCTGTTGCCTGCCGGCAGGGGCTCTTGAAAATCGACGCGTACGACGCCGTCCGCCGTGAGCTGCGTCCAGCTCGCCGGGATGCGCGCCGTCGCGTGGCTTGCGTAGATCGAAGTGACGTCCAGGTCTTGGCCGTGCATCCAAATCGTGGCCGAAGGCTCGTCCAGCTCGACAGCGATCGCAGCCTTCCCGGAAAACCGGTCGTCCTCTGGGACGACGGTGAGGCTCAAGCGGTAGCGGGTGGGTCGCGTGCCGTCGGGGAGGCGGCCCGTGGGCACCTGCTGTCCCTCGGTCGGAGCGCTCGCCCGGGGCCCCTTGGAGCCGCCGCAGGCCGCGGGCAGCAGCAAGAGCGACGACACGACAAGGGCGGCCAAAATGCGGACGTTCATCGGGGGGGTCTCCGTCCAGGGTCGTGGCCGAGGGCGTACAAGCGATCGTAGAGCGCTTGACCAAGCGGCTTGTGTGATGTGCGTGGCAGGGCCTGGCCGAGGCAGGGCGGCAGACTGCGGAGCGACTGGGCGAGCTCTTCAATCGAGGGGCCCTCCGAGGCGAGCAGCAGCTTGGCAGACGCGCGCCGGTTCGCGAACCAGCCTGCCCCCGCCGTGAGAAAGACGGCCAGGGAGGTTGCCGCAACCAGTTTGCGCGGCTCGTCCGCACCCAAGGCACCCGCAGTCGTGAAGACGAACGCCGACAGGGCGATCGCGAGCGCCCAGCGCGGCGCGCGTTCTCTGCGGGAGGGCAGGGAGTCCCCAGCCTCGTAGCGTACCAAGTTGTGCCAGTGACGTTCGGGCGCGCGCTTGAACAGTCCGTCACTCACCAAGGCGGTTTTCAGCCACGGTAGCGCGGCAACGTGCGTGAGATAGGGCGTCGGGGCGGGGAGATGGGCAAGCCGCCAGCGATGACGCCCGACATCGATCGATTTCGAGAACACTGGCCAGACGCCAAGCGCCATCAAAAGCCAGGGGCTGACCACGAGTACCGCAGCGACGGAGAGCAAGGCCACGGTGATCGCCTCTGCGATCCCGCTCGAGGAGCCGAGGCGCTCGGCGCCGAACCGAGCGATCAGGGCGAGACCGGTGGCGACGATGGGCATTGCCGACATCTGCACCGCGCGCCCCGCCGTTTCCAGACGGGACATCGCCGCGCTCTCCTCCGGGGTTCGCTGGGCCAACGCAACGGCGACCCAGGCGGTCGCCATGCTGACGCTCGCAAAGAACCAGGCGCCAGTCCTCGGAAAGCGCGCCGACAGCGACGGGTCGGTCACGAGCGCTCCGACGACGGCGGCGGCGGGAAGCGCGACCGAGCTTGCCAGGAGGCAGGCCCGCCGATAGTGCACGAGCGCCCGTTCCCTGGCGGCCCCTTGGGCAACCAGACGCACTGGGAACCAGGCTCGGAGGATCGCGCAGGTGACCCAGGGGAGCAGGGCACATGCGGCCAGGACAAGGAGCGAAGTCATGCGAATTCCACCAGAACCGGTGCATGGTCCGAAGGGGAGCTCCGTGCGCGCTCCTCGCGGTCGACGATCGCGCCGATCGTGCGTTGGGCCAGCTTCGGCGTGCAGTACACGTGATCGATACGGAGTCCGTTGCCTCTCTCGAAGCCCCTGCCTCGGTAGTCCCACCACGAAAACACGCCACCGCTTGGATGAAAAGGTCGAAAGACGTCTTCCAGTCCGAACGACGCAAGCTCGGTCAAGGCGTCGCGGACGGCGTCGCAGGCGAGCACCGAGGAGCGCCATTCCGACGGTCGTCCGATGTCGTCGTCGAAGGGGGCCACGTTGAAGTCACCGCAGAGGGCGACCTGATCGGCGCGGGGATCAAATCGCCGGCTGAGCGCTTCGCGGAGTCGTCGGATCCATCGAAGCTTGTATTCGAACTTGTCGGAGCCGACCTCCCCACCATTCGGGAAATAGGCGCTGAGGATCGTCAGCCCGCTGACCTCCGCGCTGATCAGCCGCGCCTGTGGGTCATCTTCGGCATCGCCCAGGTCCTCGACCACACTCGACATCGGCCGTCGACTCAGGATCGCTACGCCGTTGTAGGTCTTTTGCCCAAAGACCGCGGCTTCGTAGCCGCAATCCTGGATGTCCGCGTAAGGAAAGTCGCCCTCGGCCACCTTGAGCTCCTGGAGGCAGAGCACGTCTGGCTGCGCCGCGTCGAGCCAGTCGAGCACATGCTGCCGGCGTGCCCGGATCGAGTTCACGTTCCACGTCGCGACCTTCATGCCGGTATGAAGTAGCATGGAATCATGACGAACAAACGAATCGAGACCGACCAGGCACCAGCTGCGATCGGCCCCTACTGTCAGGCCGTCGCGGTCGGCGACTGGGTCTACTGTTCGGGACAGCTCGGGCTCGACCCGAAGAACGGCGAGATGCGCGGCAACGGCGACATCGAGCTAGAGACCAAACAGGTTCTTCAAAACCTCGCCGCTGTCCTCGAGCAGGCTGGGGCGAATCGCGGTGACGTGGTTAAAGCAACCGTTTACCTGACGGATATGAATGAATTCTCGAAGATGAATGAGGTTTATGCTCAGTTCTTCGAGGGTCACACTCCGCCCGCCCGCGCGACAGTGCAGGTCGCCGCGCTCCCCAAGGGCGCGAAGGTGGAGATCGACTTCACCGCCCGACTCGAGCGTTAGCCGAGAAAGGGGTCGCGGAGGTCTGCGGTGTCCTCGCGGTCGGGGCCGACGCTGACCACGCCGATTGGGCAGCTCACCTCCGCTTCGATTCGAGCGAGGTAGGACTGCGCGGCCTCCGGCAGATCGGCTCGGGTCCGGCAGCCGGATAGGTCGTCGTCCCAGCCTTCGAGCGTCTCGTAGATTGGCACGACGGCTTCGACGCGCTCGTAGGGCGGGTAGTCGAGTCGTTTCCCATCGAGCTCATAGGCCACGCAGACCTTGATTTCGTCGACGGCTGAAAGGACGTCGAGCTTAGTGATCGCGAGCTTGCCGAGCCCGTTGACCGCCACTGCGTGCCGGAGAGCGACTAAATCGAGCCAGCCGCACCGGCGCGGACGCCCCGTCGTCGAGCCGTACTCGGCGCCGGCGTCGCGTAGCAGTTGCCCGGTTTCATCCTCGAGCTCGGTCGGAAAGGGGCCGCCGCCAACGCGGGTGGTGTAGGCCTTCGCGATTCCGACGGCCTGACGAATTTGGGTCGGTCCGACGCCCGCGCCCGCGCAGGCTCCGCCGGCGACCGCGTTCGAGCTCGTCACGAATGGATAGGTCCCGTTGTCGATGTCGAGCATGGTGCCCTGTGCGCCTTCGAGCAGGATCTTCTCGTCGGCCCGAATCGATGCGCGAACGATCGCCGCGGCGTCGCCGATGTATCCGTGAAGCGCTCGCCCGAGTGCCGCGTACTGTGCAGCGACGTCTTCGGCACTTGGAAGGGTGCCGCCGAGGTCTTCGGCCACAGGCCGCCAACATTCGAGGTTCGCTTCGAGCTTGGCTTGCAGCAACCCGATGTCGAGTAGGTCTCCCATGCGAACGCCGCGCCGTGCGACTTTGTCTTCGTAGCAAGGGCCGATGCCTCGCTTGGTCGTTCCAATCGCTTCGTTCGACCTCTTTTCCCGAAGGCCATCGATCAGCTTGTGATGTGGCAAAACGACGTGCGCACGCTGACTGACGAGCAGGCGGCCGGCGGTTGCCACCCCGCGCTCCAACAACGCTTCAATCTCTTTTAGGAACACCGCCGGGTCGATGACCGTTCCCTGGCCGACGACACACTTCGTCTGCTCATGGAGAATGCCAGAAGGGATCAAGTGCAGGATCAGCTTCTCGCCGTCGACGACGAGGGTATGTCCTGCGTTGGCCCCGCCTGCGTATCGAACCACGAGCTGCGCGTACGGCGCGTAGAGGTCGACGACCTTGCCCTTGCCTTCATCGCCCCACTGGGCTCCTACCACCACGACTGCGCTCATGTTTCGTTCCCAATTCGTGCCCAAGAGACCAGTTTCGCAAGGAGCTCAGCGCCGGGCTCGCCTTCGAGCGTCCGTGCGCGACCGTCGGCCAAGCGCGTGAGACGTGCGCCGCCTCGTTGGTTCCACACCAGCAGGTCGTAGTCCCAGGCCTTCGCGTACCGCTTTGCCTCTGCCGCCGTTTTGGCAGGAATGACCGCTACCCTCGCGCCTCGGCTCCGCCAGAGCTCCGCAGTAGCCCGCCGCTGTGCGTAGCTTCCCCCGGCCACCACGGCGCGCAGCGGCAGCTTGCCCTCGAGGGAGACGCCGGCCTCCGAGAGAGCCCACAGAACATTGTCGACTTCGAAAGCAAACCCCGTTGCAGGCGCAGGCGCGTCGTAGCGACGGAGCAGGTCGTCGTAGCGCCCACCCATGCCGAGCGGTTCGCCGGGTCCCGCGGCGAGGAGCGTCATGCTCACACCCGTGTAGTAGCTGTGCCGGCGCAAATCGCTGAGGTCGATCGCGACGCGGTCTCCGAGACCTGCGTCCGCTAGACGCTCCACCACCCGCTCGAGCTCGTCCAGCGCGCGTCGCGCGGCGCTGTTCTTGAGGCGCCTCCGTGCATCGCCGAGGACCGAACGGTCGCCGTAGAGATCGCAGAGCATGAGCAGACGCCTTCGTTCGGGGGCGCTGACACCGGCGTCTTTGAGAAGCTTCTCGAGTCTGGTCGCGTCCTTGGCAGCAAGCGTGTCGATCACCGCAAGACGTGCGTTCGCGGGTACGTGCTCGAGGACCTCCGCACCGATCTTCACCTGCGCGAGCTCCACCAGGAAATCCTCGAGCCCCACTTCCTCACAGGCGCGAACAGCGACCTCGATCACTTCGGCGTCCGCTTCGGGACCTTTCAGCCCGACGCACTCGATGCCGCACTGCAAAACTTGATGCTGCTTTCGCGCGCGACCCCGTCGGCGGCGCACAATCGTGCCTTCGTAGCAGAGGCGCCAAGGCGCGGGCCGATCTTGAAGCCGCGTCGCGACGATTCGCGCGATCTGCGGCGTCATGTCCGGACGCAACAGCGCGACCTCGCCGGAATCGGGCTCGATGAATCGCACGAGGTCTCGGCGATCGACCGTGCCGAGACCGCGTTCGATCACTTGCGCGTACTCGACCGGCGGGGTCGTGACCCGCTGGTAGCCGTACATGTCGAAGGTCTCCATAAGCCCTTGCCAAAGGAGTGTCCGCGTCATGGACGCTGGCGGCAGGAGGTCGCGCATTCCACCTGGAGGAGTCATCGGCAGGTCGGGACTCGACGCCCCGAGCCGCGCATCGCTCCCGGTCCGTCGCTTTCGCGCCGAAGGGGGCATCTCAGAGCCTCAGTGTATGGACACTGCTGACGTACCCTGTGCTGCGGATCTCGTCGAGGGCATCGCTGCCGACCATCGAATCGACGTTCCAAATCGCCAATGCCTGCCCGCTCTCGCTGTCGAGCCCGACTTGCATCCGCGAGACGTTGATCCCGCGCTTGCCGAGCAGGGTGCCAACCGATCCGATGACGCCGGGTCGGTCCTCATTGCGAATGATGACGATGGGGCCTCCCATCACTGCGTCGATCTCGTAGCCCTCGAGGTCCACGAGCCGCGGCTCGCCCTTTCGGCCCGGAGTTCCCGTAGCTGTGTGAATGCCCTTTTCGCCGGTGACCGTCACTCGGACCGTGGTCGCGTACCGGTGACTCGCTTCTTTGACCTCGGCGAGCCGGATGCCGCGCTCTTGGGCCTCGTAGGGCGCGCTGATCGGATTGACCGGCTCCTCGAGATGATGCTCCAGAAACCCTGCAAGCGCTGCGCGCGCGATTGGGGTCACGCCCAGCTCGCCCGCTTCGCCGGTGCAGGTGACGCGGAGCTCGCGCACGTCCACCGGATCGAGCTGGCCAACGAGGCTGCCGAGCAACTTCGCAACATCTAGATATGGCTTGAGTCGCTCTGCGATTTCCTGCGGGAGCGCAGGGACGTTGACGGCGTTCTTGACGATCCCGAGTTGGAGGTAGCCGATCGCTTGCTCCGCGATCTCGACGGCGACGCGCTCCTGCGCTTCGGACGTAGAAGCGCCTAGGTGCGGCGTGCACAGCACGTTGTCCAGGCCGAGCAGTGGGTGATCGGAATCGATGGGCTCTTTGCTGAACACGTCGAGAGCGGCACCCGCGATTTCCCCTGCGCCCATTGCGCGGGCGAGTGCCTCTTCGTCAACGATGCCCCCTCGGGCTGCGTTGACCAAAAGCGCGCTGCTCTTCATCTTCTTGAAGGCCGCGTCGCTGATCATGTTCTTGGTCTCAGGAGTGAGTGGCGCGTGGATGGTCACGAAGTCGGCCCGCTCGAGGAGCTCGTCGAGCTCGACGAGCTCGATGCCCAGCTCGGCCGCACGGTCGCTGCTCATGACCGGGTCCACGCCGATGACCTTCATCTTGAGACCCTGGGCGCGGTCGGCCACGATTCGTCCGATGTTGCCGAGGCCGATGACGCCGAGCGTCTTGAAGGCGATCTCCCGTCCCTGGAACTTGCTCTTCTCCCACTTGCCGCCGCGCATCGAAGCGACCGCCTGCGGAATCCTTCTTGCGAGGGACGCGAGGAGCGCTAGGGCGTGCTCCGCGGTCGTCACCGAGTTCCCGGTCGGGGTGTTCATCACCACGATGCCGCGCCGGCTCGCAGCCGGGATGTCCACGTTGTCGACCCCGATTCCCGCTCGGCCGACGACCCTCAGGCGGCCGGCCTTGTCGATGACGCGCGCCGTGACCTGGGTGGCGGAGCGAATGATGAGGCCGTCGTAGTCCCCGATGATTTCACAGAGCTCGTCTTCGCTCATGCCCGGTCGAAATTCGAGGTCGACGCCAGGCGCGTCGCGCAGAACCTGGAGCCCTGCCTCGGCGAGCTTGTCGGACACGAGGACACGTACGTTGGACATGGCTACTCCTGTGAAATCGGCTCAAAAAGCCGGGCGCAGAGCTAGCAGCAGCCCATCAGGGGGTCAAGGAGGGACGGCGCCGCAGCTCAGACCCACTGGACCGCGCCAAGACTGAGGAGGATCGCAGCGGCCCTGTATCCGCGCTGTGGGTCGCTGTCGCCAGGCCGCCGAGTGACGAATTGCGCCAGCTCCTCGATTGTATGCGGCGTCTCGCAGAACCGAAGCGCGGCGCGAAGATCGTCTGGGAGGGCCGCCGTCGCCACTTGAGTATCGACGCGTTCGGGCTGGCAGACCCGATCCTGCCCGCGCTCCAAGATCAGCTTGGTTTCCAAGCCGGCGGCGATACGGCGCCTCAGGCCGCGATCGAGGATCTCCCAGGCGTCGAGGCGCAGCGGAAAACCACTGCTCGGTGGGTCTACTCCGTCGTAAAAGGTCGCTGTGCCCGACTCCCAGCTGAACAAGTCGAGAAGCTTCGCGCGAACTTGCTCGGCGATGTGCTGAAAGAGCTCCAAGGGCTCTACCAGCCCGAGGGCGACCAGGGTATCGCCCAGCTTGCCCTCGAACCGCGGCATTACGGCGAGGGCCATGTCGAGCTCGGTCCGCATGATGACGCGCTCCTTGACGAGGTACTCGCCCAGGAGCTCACCGGCGAGGTTGCTCGTCACGAAAGCCGGGACTCCCTCCTTCGCGTAGACCTCCTTACGCACGCCTCCTTGCTCGCAGAGCCAAAGGCCGGTGCGGCGCGCAATCAGAGTACGAGCCAAGGCCCTCACGAAGCCGCCGTCCTCGAAGTTGATGCGTAGGTCTGCAGCCGCCGATGCCTGAACGCGTGTGGTCGTTGGCGTCATGCGGGAGACCGGCACGTGACGGTAGAGGTCGGTGACCGAGGAGAGCGGTTGGAAGTCACCTCCAGCGATGCTGACGTCGTCGCTACCGTCGACCTGGCCCGTCGCCACCGCTTCGACGACCTTGGCGTAGGCCAGCGGGCCGACGGTCGCGCCGTTCGGCTTGCGTATCGTGTATTCGAGTGGCGTGACGTTCGTCGTGCTTGGGTGCTCCTCGGATAGCAAGAGCGGCGTTGGCGGCATCGTGGGCCTCGGGATCGTGTCGGCCGAGGTCTTGCGCAATCGGGATTCGGCGGCGATGGAGCCGACCAGTGCTGCCAGCTCCCCGCGCAAGACCTCCTCGGGCCGGCTCTGCCAGGGATCGAGCGCCGCCCAAAAGGCGCGCGCGGTGGGCGGACGTTCCTCCGGGCTCGCCGCAAGTGCCTTGAGAATCACCCCGCCGAGCCCCTCGGGTAGCTGCGGTAGGAACTCGACGAACGGATGGACTTCGGCGTCGCGAATCGCGAGGAGCACCGCGAGCTCGCTGCCACCGGCAAACAACGGCCGCCGCATGAAGAGCTCTGCGGCAATGACGCCGGTTGAGAAGAGATCGGCGCGCTGGTCGACGCAACCACCGGACACCTGCTCCGGCGCGAGGTAGCCGAGCTTTCCGTTGGCGCGAACCGCAGTATTCGCCTCGAAGGCGTTGACGTCCGCGCGCGCGATCCCGAAATCGGCGATCTTCACGTCTCCGTGAATCGAGATCAGCACGTTGGACGGACTGATGTCTCGGTGTACGATGCCGAGTGTTCCGCCGGCAGCATCGGTTGCGCGATGCACGGCGTCGAGGCCGTTCAAGATCTGCCGCACCAAGTAGACGACCAGATCGTGCTCGAGCTTTCGGCTGTCGCGAGTGAGACGACGGTTCAGACGCCAGAGGTCGCAGCCCGGCACGTACTCGAGCGTGAGGTAGGGCTGTCCCTCGATCTCTCCGTGGCCCAGGACGTGGACCACGTTGGGATGCGTGATGTGACCGGCGAGCCTGGCCTCTTCCGCAAACATCTGCTGCGCGTTGCTCTCATCGGCTATGTGCGGAAGCATTCGTTTCAAGACCACGACGCGCGGCTCGCCTGCGGCCCGTGGCTCGAGGGCACGAAAGACTTCCGCCATCCCGCCAACTGCAATACGGTCGACGAGTGTGTAGTCGCCCAGCGGGGTATTCGGCGGTGGCGCCGGCGGCGGTGACGATGGTCTTGGCACACTCTGGATTGTAACGGTGCCAACGGAAAATATCGATATTAGGAAAACAAAGTTTAGCGAAATTCGGAGAAATTCATGGCGGATCAGAGTTCCAGAGCCGGAGAACGGTATGCCAGTGCACAAATCCTCGAATACGCCGCCCGCACGCACCATCCTGAGGACCGGGCCTTGGCGCGCGCGTTTGAGGCGCCGGCGCGGCACGGCATGCCGGAAATCCAGCTTGGCCCCGCGGAGGGCAGGCTGTTGGGGCTGCTGCTCAGACTGAGCCAGGCAAGGAAAGTGGTCGAGATCGGTACCCTCGCGGGCTACTCCGCCTGCTGGATCGCGCGCGCGCTCCCCCCGGGAGGCCATCTGTGGACGATCGAGTCGAATCCGAAGCACGCAGGGGTCGCCGCCGAGGTCATTGGGGAGGCTGGGTTTGGCGACCGCGTCACCATCATTCGAGACGACGCGGTGGCGGTCCTTTCAAAGCTCAATGATTCTGGCCCGTTCTGTGCGGTTTTCCTCGACGCAGACAAGGGCCGCTACGACCTCTACGGCCGCTGGGCCCTGGAGAACCTGCGCCTCGGCGGATTGCTGATCGCGGACAACGCCTATCTGTTCGGCCGGCTCCTTGGGGACAGCGACGAGGCCAAGGCGATGCGCCGGTTCCACGAGGAGATGGCTCTTCACTTCGATTCTGTTTGTGTGCCGACGCCGGACGGTTTGGCGGTCGGCGTCAAGATGACACCAGCCGCTTGACCATTCCCCGCTGGGCAGGGATATAGGCTCCCGCGCCTCCATTCGCTCCAGGCTTGACGACGCCATGGAGCGGCCCTAGCGGCCCGCAGGGAGAGGCAAAGTCGAGCGTAGCTTGGCTGCGCAACCGCCGCCTGAATCTTGTTCGTGGAAAACTAACGAACCGACTTGTCCGACCCTCGAGCTTCGCCTACATGGCGGCCGGTCGTTTAGAGGACTGAAGAGAAACCGCAGCATGCAGATTTTCCCCCGCGAGTTGAACTACTTGCCTCTAGCCTTGGCCCTGGTTTCCGGTGGTCTCGGAGCAGGCGTGTTCATACTGTTTTGGGTCTACTTCACGCCATCCAACTTGCAGGTTGGCTACACGCCGAAGCAGCCAGTCGACTACAGCCACCGCTTGCATGCCGGCGAGCTCGGAATGGACTGTCGTTACTGCCACTCCCAGATCGAGCGTTCCCATGAAGCGATGGTGCCGCCGACGCAGACCTGCATGGGCTGCCACGCCATCGTCCATACCGAGTCAGCGAAGCTCGCGCCGGTCCGAGAGAGTTGGGAGACAGACGAGGGCGTCCCGTGGGTTCGCGTGCATCAGGTGCCTGATCACGCCTACTTCAACCATGCCGGGCACCTGAACGCCGGCGTTGGCTGTGTGTCGTGCCACGGCCGGATCGACCAAATGGAAGTCGTTGGCGTCGTCGAGCCGCTGGCGATGCAGTGGTGCTTGGAGTGCCACCGCAATCCGGAAGAGCACATTCGGCCCAAGAGCGAGGTCACGAATATGAAGTGGGAAGCCGACGAGGCCTGGCTGGCCCGGCGCGCCGAGGTGGCGAGCGCTCTCAATCCACCCTTGCACTGCTCGGGGTGCCACCGATGACCCGCAGAAAATCCTACGAGCTGAGCCCAGGCAAGGGTCCGTCGATGTGGCGGAACCTCGAGGACAAGGCGCGGAGCGGCGACGAGCTGACGAAGCTTGCCCAAGAAGAGCAGCCAGGCGGTTTCGTCACCGACTTGCTGAGCCCCAAGGCGCTCGTCTCACGACGGTCCTTCGTACAGGGCTCCTCGATCGCGGCGTTGGCAGCAGGCCTTCAGGGTTGCGTGCGCCGGCCCAAGAACGAGATCCTCCCGTACAGCAAGGCGCCCGAATACTTGGTGCCTGGGATCCCGTCGCACTTCGCCACCGTCACCTCGCGCGGCCGAGACGCCCTGGGCGTGGTAGTCACGAGCCACGACGGACGTCCGACCAAGGTCGAGGGGAACGAGCAACACACGAGAAGCCTCGGCGGGACTGATGTTCGGGCACAGGCCTACGTATGGGACCTCTACGACCCGGACCGATCGCAGTCGCCGGCACGGCGCAGCGGCAATGCGCTCGTCGACGCGAGTGATGCCGACTTCGACGCGGCCTTGAAGGACCTGGCAGCGAAGCACGCCAAAGACAAGGGCGCCGGCCTTCGTATCCTCGCTCCGATTTCGAACAGCCCGTCCTTTCGGCGCCTGCGTGACAAAGTCATCGAGAAGTTTCCGAACGCACGCTTTCACACCTACAGCCCGGTCAACGACGACAACGCACGCGAAGGTGCGCGGATGGCGTTTCAGGGGTCGCCCTATACTCCGGTGTACGATTACGCGAAGTCGGCGGTCACGCTCTCGCTCGGATCGGACTTCCTCGGCTCCGAGCCCGGCTCCGTCGCCGCGGGCAAGCGATTTGGGGTCACCCGCATGCTCGGATCGTCGGAAGCCCCGATGAGCCGGCTCTACGTTCTCGAGTCGAACTTCACCGTCACCGGGAGCATGGCCGACCACCGTCTGCGCGTGCCGCAAGCAGATATCGAATGGTTTGCGCGCGCCCTACTGCTTGTTCTTGCCGCGCGGGGGGCAGCCGAGCTCAAGCCAATCGTCGACCTGCTCCAAAGGGTCGAGGGCGCACTGCAAGCGGACGCCGTCGACCTTCCATGGCTCGACGCCGTAGCCGACGACCTCATTGCAAATCGGGGCCGCTCGCTCGTGGTCCCCGGCGCAGGGCAGTCGGCGCGCGTTCACGCACTCGCAAGCGTGATGAACGGGGCGCTTGGCAACTTCGGTCGGACGGCGTTTTTCGGTCCCGTCATCGATCCAGACGACTCGAGCAGCGGAGCGAGCATCGTCGAGCTGGCCAAGGCCGCCGACGAAATGTCATCGTTGATCATCCTAGGCGGTAACCCCGTCTACGATGCGCCGGCAGACATCGGGCTCGGTGACCTTCTTTCCCGGGACGGGCTCACCTCCATTCACTTGGCGACGCACCGCAACGAGACCTCAGAGCGATGCAGCTGGCATGCGCCGCTCGCGCACGAGCTCGAAGCCTGGGGCGATCAACAGGCCCTGGATGGCTCGGTCACCGTGCAACAGCCGCTGATCGCGCCGCTCTACGGCGGCCGAAGCGAAATCGAGCTGCTCGCGACCGTGGCAGGCGAAGAGAACTCCTCGGGTCACGACCTCGTTCGCGAAACCCAAGCCGCGCTGATCGACAGCGATACCAAGGCGCTTCTGGCCTATGGAATTCCGGCCACGGATTTGAGCAGCGACGTTGTCTGGCGACGGGCCCTCCACGCCGGGATCTTGCTGAACCCGACGCCAAGCAAACCGCCGGTCAACTTCACCCGCATCGTCGAAGAGCTCATTTCGTTTCGCAGTCGCAACCCTGTAAGCAAGGACAACATCGAAGTCGTCTTCGAACCCGATCCCGCTCTTTGGGACGGCACCCATGCCAACAACCTCTGGGCGCTCGAGCTGCCGAGCCCGATGACGAAGCTGGTCTGGGACAACGCCGCGCTCATGTCACCGACCACGGCGCGGGAGCTCGGCGTGAAGAACGGGCAGATGCTCCGCCTCAGCAAGGGCGATGCCAAAGTCGAGATCCCGGCCTGGATCGTACCCGGGCACGCGGACTACTCGGTGACCCTGACCCTCGGTTGGGGCCGCACCGCGGCGGGCCGATACGGCAATGGCAAAGGCTTCGACGTGAACCCGCTTCGCAGCTCGGACGCAATGGACTTCACCGATGGGGTGACGGTCGAACCGCTCCGCGAGACCTACAACCTGGTGCAGACTCAGACGCACAACCGCATGGAGGGTCGCCCCATCGCGATCGATGCAACGCTCGATGAGTACAAAAAGGAGCCGAGCTTCGCGTCGTACCGCTCGGTCGATCCCGTGAGCACGCCGCCGCTGTGGCAGCAGGTCGACTACAGCGAAGGTCACAAGTGGGGCATGACGATCGACCTCAGCGGATGCACCGGCTGCAATGCCTGCGTCGTTGCCTGTCAGTCTGAGAACAACATCCCGGTCGTCGGCAAGTTCGAAGTGGAGCGGGGTCGCGAAATGCACTGGCTTCGCATCGACCGGTACTTCGTCGGCGAGGACGAGAACAACCCGGATGTCGCCGTGCAGCCGGTCACGTGCCAGCAGTGCGAGGAAGCGCCTTGCGAAAACGTCTGCCCGGTAAACGCGACGGTTCACTCGCCTGAGGGCCTCAACGACATGGTTTACAACCGTTGTGTGGGCACTCGATACTGCGCGAACAACTGCCCGTACAAGGTTCGTCGGTTCAACTACCTCGACTGGCACGGGCACCTGGACGACAAGTTCGGCTGGTACGAGGACTTCCCCGAATCGAGAAAGCTCCAGTTCAACCCCAACGTCACCGTTCGCATGCGCGGCGTCATGGAAAAGTGCACGTACTGCGTGCAGCGCATCGAAAAGGGCAAGCTCGCGGCGAAGCTGGATGGCCGGACGCTCCGCGATGGCGAAATCAGGAGCGCATGCCAGCAGGCGTGCCCGACGGGCGCCATCACATTTGGCGACCTCAACGACCCGAAGAGCAAGGTGTCCAAGCTGGCTGCAGTGGACCGGCAGTACAAGCTCCTCGCCGAGATCGGCGCGCGCCCGCGCACTTCGTTCCTGGCGCGCATCCGAAACCCAAACCCCAAGCTGAAGGGAAATGGGTAAGAACCAATGAGCTACGACGCACCCATCAAAGAGCTTGGCGAAACGTCCCTTCTACCGGAGGGCACGAGCGCCCACGACATCACCGAGACCATCGCCGGCGTCACTGAGAATGCCGCCCCCCGGGGCTGGTGGCTTCTGTTCTTGCTCTCGCTCTCCGCGCTCGGCGCAATGACCGCCGCGCTGGCGTACCTGTTCGTGCAGGGCGTGGGCGTCTGGGGCAACAACGCACCGATTTACTGGGCCTGGGACATCACCAACTTCGTCTGGTGGATCGGCATCGGCCACGCGGGCACGCTCATCTCGGCGATTCTCTTCTTGTTCCGGCAGAAGTGGCGAACGAGCATCAATCGCTTTGCTGAGGCGATGACGGTCTTCGCGGTGCTCTGTGCGGGCTTGTTCCCGGCGATTCATACGGGCCGCCCGTGGTTCGACTACTACTTGTTTCCGCTTCCCAACCAGATGGACATGTGGCCGAACTTCAAGAGCCCGCTGATGTGGGATGTCTTTGCGGTCAGCACCTATCTGACGATCAGCGTCATTTTCTGGTACGTCGGCTTGATCCCGGACTTCGCGACCTTGCGTGACCGGTCCAAGAACCTGACACGCAAGAGGATCTACGGGTTCTTCGCGCTCGGCTGGCGTGGCGCACACCGGCACTGGCAGCACTACGAACGGGCCTACCTCATCTTCGCCGGCATCTCGACGCCGCTCGTTCTTTCGGTGCACTCGGTCGTTTCGTTCGACTTCGCGACCTCGGTCGTGCCTGGCTGGCACACCACGATTTTCCCGCCTTACTTCGTTGCTGGCGCGGTCTTCAGCGGGTTCGCTCTCGTGATGACGCTGATGCTGATCTGCCGCTCGATCTTCAAGCTGCAGAACATCGTGACCATTCGCCACTTGGACTTGATGAACAAGTTCATGCTCGGGACCGCGCTCCTGGTCGGCTACGCCTATGCGATGGAGTTTTTCATCGCCTGGTACTCCTCGAACCCGTACGAGCAATGGGTCTTCTTCCACAACCGTCTAGGCTGGGGACAGCTGGACAGCAGCGGGAACTGGGGCCCGCTCTGGTGGGCGTACTACGCGATGGTGTTCTGCAACGTCATCGTCCCGCAGGTTTTCTGGTTCAAGCGGGCGCGCACGAGCGTTCCGATCATGCTCATCGCGAGCGTGCTCATCAACATCGGAATGTGGTTCGAGCGCTTCGTGATCATCGTCACCTCCACCTACCAGGACTTCCTACCCTCCTCTTGGGGCATGTTTCACCCGACGGCGATCGACATCCTGACCTACGTCGGGACTTTCGGATTGTTCTTCACCTTGTTCCTTCTCTTCGTCCGCTGGATTCCGATGATCGCGATCGCGGAGGTCAAGGGAAATCTGCCTGGCGCGCATCCCGACATGCACGCCATCGAGGCACATGACGAGGCACCGGACGCCCTTGGTGCGCCGGTACCTGCGGAGTGACGCGAATCATGGCTAACGAAACGAAAAAGCCCGCTCTCTACCTGGCCGAATACGACACGCCGAATGCGATCGCGCAGGCGGCGATGAAAGTGCGCGACGCCGGCTACAAGAGCTGGGATTGCCACACGCCCTACGCCATGCACGGCATGGATGAGGCGATGGGGCTCAAGCCCACGCGAATCGGGGTCCTCTCATTCATCTTTGGGATGCTAGGCGTCGCAACGGCGGTGATCTTGATTCAGTACACCAACGCTTTCGACTTCGACTTCCTGAGCATTGGGGCTGGGTATCCACTCATCGTCGGTGGCAAGCCGCCAGGCGCGTTCCCATCGATGGTCCCGATCATGTTCGAGCTCGGGATTCTGCTGTGCGGCTTCGCGACGCTCTTCGGGTTGCTCGGCCTCATCAAGCTGCCGATGCACAACCATCCGATTTTCGCGTCGGACCGGTTTGAAGCCGCGACCGACGACAAGTACTTCATTTCGATCGAGGCGGACGACCAGAAGTTTGACCTCGATCGAACCAGGGCCCTCCTCGAGGCCACCAACCCGACGTACATCGAGCTCGTCGAACAGGAGGTGCTTTGATGCGTATCCTACTGATCGCGCTCGCACTTGCCACGCTCGCGACTGCGTGCATCGGCGGCGAAACCACGGAGCCGCCGGTCGTCGGCATCCGCAACATGTACAACCAGCCGCGCTACGACACGCAGGAGCGTCAGCCGTTCTTTGCGGATCAGCGCTCGATGCGCCCCCAGGTCGAAGGGGCTGTTTCTCGTGAGATGGAACGCTCGCTGACGACCGCAACCGGCCTCGCTGCGAACGAAGGCTATCTATTGGAGGTTCCCGCCACGGTCATCGCAAGGCGTGGGGGCAGCGCGGCGTTTCTGAAGCGCGGCAAGGACCGATATGAGGTCTTCTGCGCAACGTGCCACTCGGTCTCTGGCGACGGGAAAGGCATGGTTTCGCGCCGAGCGGCTTCACTGGGGGCGAGCGGACTCATCGCTCCGAGCTTCCATGACGACCGGCTTCGGCACATTCCCGATGGCCAGCTCTATGCCACCATCACCAACGGCGTGCGAAACATGCCGGCGTACGCGCACAACATCCCGGTCGATGACCGATGGGCCATCGTTCACTACGTTCGCGCGCTGCAGCTGGCGCAGGCACCGGTGGCCGCGCTCAAGAAAACGGAGCAGCCCAAGTGACGCACTCAAACCAGACAGACTACCGAGTTGGAGACGATCGACTGTGGAAGCGCGCGTGGCTTGCACCCTTGGGGCTCGCGGTCGTGGGCTTCCTCATCGCAGTCCTCACCGCGGACGCCAGCCGACTCGGCTACGCCTACCTCTTCGGCCTCTTCACGACCGCCACCTTCATGCTCGGCGCTCTGTTTCTGGTCTTGGTCCAGTTCCTGACCGCCTCGTACTGGGGTGTGTCCTCCCGGCGCATCGTCGAGGTCGTCATGTCCGGCGCACCGGTCGTTGCGATCTTGGCGCTTCCCTTCATTGCTGGGGTCGCATTCGAGAAGATCGACATCTACCAGGAGTGGCAGAGCGTGTCGGCGCACGGCGAGCACGCAGAGCCTGATTCGGGAGATGACCATGCGAGCGATCACGAGGAACACGGCGTCCTCGGCTTCGGCTCGGGCATCGCGCACGCGCAGGCCGAGGGCGAAGACCATGGTGCGCACGGCGAAGCAGCGGCGCATGAGGAAGGGCACTCGCATACGAGTCAGGAAGTCGCGCTTCACCACGAAATCATAGAGCAGAAATCCGGCTATTTGAACACTGCGGGCTGGGTGGCTCGCGGTCTGGGGTATCTCCTGGTCTGGTGCCTGCTTGCGCTGGCGTACTTCGCTTGGTCCAGGCGCCAGGATCAGGACCGAGACCCGAAGCACACCCTTCGGATGCAGAGCTTGGCGGCTCCGTCCCTGATTCTCTTCGCGGGCGCACTGACGTTCGCGGCGTTCGACTGGCTGATGTCGCTCGAGGCCGCATGGTTTTCGACCATCTTCGGAGTGATCATCTTTGCCGGTTCGGCCGTCTCGATTCTCGCGCTCACGATCCTCATCGGCCTCAGCCTCCACAAGCGAGGTTTGGTAGGGGATTACATCAACATCGAGCATTTCCACGACCTCAGCAGGCTCATGTTTGGCTTCGTCTGTTTTTGGACCTACGTCCATTTCTCGCAGTGGATGCTGATTTGGTACGCAGGCATTCCGGAGGAAGCCACTTGGTTCATGAAGCGCTGGGACGGGGGCTGGAAGTTCGTGTCCTATCTGTTGATATTCGGCCACTTCGTGGCGCCGTTCCTCTTGCTGATTTCGCGCGTGCAGAAGCGAGCGCTCCCGTGGCTCCAGGCCATGTGCTTCTGGCTCATCTTCATGCACATCGTGGACATCTATTGGTTTGTCCTGCCCCAGGCAGGAGCCTTTCATGTCCAGCTCGCGGACATTGGCGCTCTCCTGTTCGTCGGCGGCGTCTTCTTCGCGTACGTCTTTTGGCGGCTAGGGAACGTCCCCTTGGTGCCGGTTGGCGATCCACGGCTTCAGCGGAGCCACCACCTTCACCAGATATACTGAGCGTGCACGGATGAGTACGAAGCACAAAACACGATTCGCATCCTTCCACCTTCTCGTGGCCCTCTCGGCCCTGACGGCGCTCGGCCTTGGTTGCGGCCAGGGCGATTCCCCAAAGGCGCCGGTGAGCCCAGACGAGTACGACATCATCACGCGGCAGCAGGAGGAGGCTCTCGAGAAGGGACCGATGCCCATCGCCCAGGCGATGGCGGAGTACGGCTCGGCGCAGCGCGACGCGTTTGCTGCCCTTGCCCCACAGCCCTCGACCGACGAGTCCGCGCTTAGCGGATGGTCCTTCAAGGGGGCCGCCCCCATCGCGGCGGGTGACGTCACCATGCCGCCCGAGTGCGTCGGTGCCGCGAACCCCGAGGCGTGCTGGGGCGAGAAGCTCAGCAACAGCAAGGGGTGCATGGCTTGCCACGCAGTCGACGGCGTCAGGCAGCAGCCCTGCCCGAACTGGAAGGGCCTGTTCGGTAAGGAGCGGCCGCTAGTCAGCGGCGACACCGTCGTCGCAGATGAAGAATACCTGACGAACTCGATCGTGAACTCTTGGGATCAGGTGGTTCAGGGCTATGGCAAGACGATGCCGCCCTACAACTTCCCCGAGCAGGAGCTCGCGGCGTTGGTTGCGTACCTCAAGTCACTAGGAGAGGGCGGATGATCGGCAAATCTCGCGCCGCCATGGTGATGGTGCTCGTCTCAGCGCTTCCGGTCTCACTGACCGCGTGCAGCGAGCCCAGTCCCGACACGGCGAGTCTCAAGTACAGCGAAGACCTCTACGATGGCTGTGTCCAATGTCACGGCGCAAACGGCGAGGGCAATCCTGCGGTCGAAGCACCTTCGATCGCCGGCCTCGAACGCTGGTACGTGAAGCGGCAGCTCCGCGGTTTCCAAAAAGGCTATCGTGGCTTTCACCCGAGTGACCTCGCGGGGAAGCGCATGTACCCCATGGCCCGCGCGCTCGACACGGATGAGAAAGTCGACATCGTCGCCAATTACGTCGCGTCCATGGAACCGACGAATCCAGCGCCGACGTTAGAGGGTGGCAATCCGGCAACCGGGAAAATCTACTACGCGGCCTGCGTGCAGTGCCACGGTGAGAACGCACGCGGCAATCTGGACGAGTTCGGCCCTCCCTTGACGGGCGCGAGCGATTGGTACCTCCTGACTCAGTTGAAGAACTTCAAAGCCGGGGTGCGCGGGACCCAGCCCGACGACGCAATGGGCGCTAAGATGCGGCCGTTCTCCATGACACTTCCCACGGAACAAGCGATGAAGGACGTCATCGCGTACATTGGCTCCCTATCGGAGTGAGCTTCGAGGTTTTGAAAGATGGCTGGCAAGACACGAGATCCGGACAACGAGGCGTATTTTTGGTGGAAGTGGACCATGATCGGTGCGGCTATCTACATCGGGGTCGTATTCGCTTTCGTTCTTAATTGAGGGTGTAGAGGACCGAATGACTCAGGCAATTTACGACTTCATCAAAGGTATTTTCGAGCCGCTCGGCCAATACTTGATCGGCTCCTCGGTGCCCGTAGCCTCCTCGTTCGCGGGCGACATCGACGCGCTCATTGCGCTCGTCGCCGTCTTCGTCGGCTTTTGGGCGCTGCTCGCCTATGTGGCGTTTTTCTTCCTGATCTTTCGCTTTCGGGCGCGAGACGGGCAGCGCGCGCAGTACGTCACGGGTGAAGAGAAGGATCTCAAGCGCTGGATCACCTATCCCCATGCCGCGATCATCCTCTGTGACTTGGTGATCGTCTTCATGGCGATCATGGTCTGGTACAACATCAAGCAGCGGCTGCCCGAAGCCAACAGCACCGTCCGAATCGTGGCGCAGCAGTGGGCCTGGAACTTCGTTCATCCCGGCCCCGACAACGAGCTCGACACCGACGACGACATCAGCACTTTCAACGAGCTGCATGTCCAAGAGGGCACGACCTATCACTACGAGCTCGTTTCCAAAGACGTTCTTCACGATTTCTCGGTTCCCGTGTTCCGCTTGAAGCAGGATGCGATTCCGGGCCGGGTCATGAGAGGATGGTTCCGGCCTACCCAGGCGGGTGAATGGGACATCCAATGCGCCGAGATGTGCGGGATCGGGCACGGGATCATGGGCGCGCGGATCGTCGTCGAAACCCCTGAAGAACACGCGGCTTGGATGTCGCAGAGCAGCGCGGGCAAGCTTGCTTCCCGCTGAACGGAAAAGTCATGGCTGAAGCAAGCACGATCGACACACATGGCCCGCAGGCGCACGGCGCAGATCACGGGCACCACGAGCAGAGCTTTTGGAGCAAGTACATCTTCTCGACCGATCACAAGATCATCGGGTTGCAGTACATGTTC
>SHLP01000045.1 GCA_004283055.1 Deltaproteobacteria bacterium | reverse complement strand
ACAACAACTCGGACGACGTGACGATCATCTGCGTCCAGTGATAGCGGATCGACGGAGGCGCTCTTTCGGCCGAAGTCGTTCTGGGCTGCTACTCAGGTGAACAGTGTTTGTAGCGCCTGCGAATGATAGCTACCCTGTACTCTATATGGTTGGGGGAACCATGATGGAGGAGCAGTGCATCCTGCTGTTGGATGGGGACACCGAGTTCCGGGCGCTCCTCGGCGCCGTGCTGAACGCGCGCGGTTACCGAGTCCTCGAAGCGGCGTCTGCACAGGCTGCAACGACCGTGCTCCTCACCGAAAGCCCCGACCTCGTGATCGTCGACGGCTTGCTTCCCGATCTTCCCGGCGTGGAATGGATTGAGAGCATCCGTCAAGGCGATGCGGAGACCCTGATCGTGTATCTGTCTGCTTTTTGGCGCGATCTCGCCACGTTCCAGCGACTTACACAGGAGCTGGGTGTGTCACTCGTAGCGTACAAGCCGCTTGACCCGCTGGTGTTCGCCGAAACGATCGGGCGATTGCTGAAGCTCGAGCCCAGGCGGACCGACAGCGTCCCTCCGACGGTCGGGAGCGCTCCTGCCGAACCTCCCGACACTCTTCGAGCGCGAATGGCCCAGCTTCGGGAAGCTTACACCCTGGAGCTCCCCGGGAAGCTCGACGAGCTGGAGGCACGGATCGACGAAGCCCGGCAACGACCCGATGCTGCAAAACAAGCGGCGAGCAGTGCGCATCGACTCCGAGGAACAGCCGGAGCCTACGGCTTCAAGCTCGTCGGCGTTCTGGCAGGCAAGATCGAAGACCTTCTATCCGAGTACCAGTCGTCGCCGCTACGGGTCCGACGCAACCTCTGGACGGAAATCAGCCGTGCCCTCGAGGACGCTCGTCTGGCCGCGCGGTCCCAAGGATCGACCTCGCGGGTGGGCCTCCAGTCGATGGATACGGTTTCGGCGGGAACGATTCTATTCGTGGACGACGACGCGGACGTGCGACGGACCGCAAAACTCTTTCTTCGAAAGCAGCTGCTCGACGTATGTGTGGCGGGGTCCGCGCCGGAGGCTTTGCACAAAGCAGCGTCGATCAAGCTCGCTGCAGCGATCGTAGACGTCCACTTGAAGGAGCGGAGCGGATTCGACCTGTGCCGGGAGCTTCGCGAGCTGCCCGGGAAAGAGAACCTTCCGCTGGTGTTGATGTCTGGAGACCAAAGGCTCGAAACACGCGTTGCAGCGACTCAGGTAGGGGCGTCACTCTTCATCGAAAAGCCGCTCCGCGAAGACGTTCTTTCGCTGGCCGTCCAGCAAATCGTCGACGAAACGTCGGCTCGCCATGGCCGCGTCCTGCTCCTCGAAGACGACCCCGACTTCGCCAAACACGCGGAGCTCTTGCTCCAGGCCAACGACATCGACACCCGCGCGATTGTGACTCCGGCCGAGCTGCCCTCCGCGCTCGAGGAGTTTAGGCCCGATCTCTTGCTGCTCGACATCGACCTTCCGAACACCAGCGGTGTCGACGTATGCAAAGCGCTTCGCATGTCGGTCCAGTGGCAAACGCTTCCGATTCTCATGATCACCGCGCACGTCGACGATGACATGCGGATAGAGGCGTTTCGCTCGGGAGCCAATGACTTCATTTCAAAACCGGTGCTCGAAGAGGAGTTCAATGCCCGGGTGGACATGCAGCTCATGCATGCGCGGCTGTTGCAAGAGCGCGCGGAGCGCGACCCGCTCTCTGGGCTCATGTTGCGGCGACCTTTTCTCGAGGCTTTGGAGCAAAGGCTTTCCGAGGCACATCGAAACGAGACCCCGCTTGCTCTGGCGCTCATCGATATCGATCACTTCAAGCAGGTCAACGATGGCTTCGGCCACACCTATGGAGACACCGTCATCGCAGGGCTCGGCCGGCTCCTTCGTCAGCGATTCCGTCACGAGGACCTTCGATGTCGCTGGGGTGGCGAAGAGTTCATCGTCGTCTTGCCAGGACAGAAGGCAGAGCTACTCGAACGAGCGCTTGGCCGGGTGCTGAAAGAGCTCTCGGAAATGCGCTTCGAGGCGAGCGATCGCACGACCTTTTCGGTAACCGCATCCGCTGGTGTCGCGGCGCGCCCGGATGACGGACTCTCGGCCGAGGCCCTCATTCGCCGAGCTGACAGGCGCCTTTACCAAGCAAAGAGCAATGGGCGCAACCGCATCGTCGGACCGTCCAGTCATTACCCAGACGAAAGCCGCAGCGGCTTCAGAAAGCAGCACATCGCATGAAGGTTCTAATCGTGGACGATGAGGCGGATATCCGACGGATCGGCGAGCTCAGCTTGCAGAGCGTGGCTGGCTGGGACGTGCTGCTCGCCGAAAGCGGCGCCCAGGGCATGGCGACCGCGAAAGCGCAGAATCCAGACCTGATCTTGATGGACATGATGATGCCCGAGATGGATGGGCTTACCGTCCTTCGCCGGATCCGTAAGGAACCCGAGCTCGCGGGCACGCCGGTCATCTTCATGACGGCCAAGGTACAGCACGATGAGGTCGCACGTTATCTCGAGGCCGGCGCGCTAGGCGTCGTACACAAGCCCTTTGACCCGATGACGCTTCCTGATGAGATTCGAAGCATCTTGAACGACTAGGACGCGGCCGGAAGGACTCGGTGAATCGCCTCTCGTAGCGCCTGTTCCGTGACGCGCGACTTGACGAGGGACTCGACGATACTTTCATCGACGCTCGCGTCGGCTTCGCGCGCGGAGAAGACGATGACCGGTGTGTTGCCCACGAACGGCAAGAGCTCTGCGCCGTCCCCATCGGGCAAGCCCATGTCGAGAAGGACGAGATCATAGCGCTCCCTATCGAGATGCTCCCGCGCCTCTCGAAGCGTTTGAACGTTAGTCAGGGCACCGAGGTCTGACAGAAGGGCACTCACCATCTCGGACAGGTCGACGTCGTCCTCGACGTGAAGAAGGCGTATTTTGCCCGGCCCGTGGATCGAGTTCTGGATCGATGTGAGCAAACGCTTCTCGTCGATGGGTTTCGTGATCCAATCGACGACGGACGAGGCCCCAGAGTCGAGCTCTGGACGCACTTCGTCGGCGATGGCGGACACCACGACCACCGGAATGCTGTCCGGTCTGTTGCGGATCTCTTGGAGCAAATCGAGGCCGTTCTCCTCGCCGAGCCTCAAATCGAGGGTCACCGCGGCATACTCGTATTCCCCTAGCAGTGCGGTCGCGGCGGCGAGAGTGGAGGCAACGTCGACTACATAGCCCTCGATCGCGAGAATTTTTCTGAGAAGCAGCGCGATGTCGGGCTCATCCTCACAGACGAGCACCCGGCGCGTTCCGGTGGGTGCATCGCGGACGACGGCCTTTGCAACTGGAAGCTCGATGTAGAAGAGGCTGCCACCACCCGCGGCCTGCTCGTACCCGATCGTGCCGTTCAAGCGCTCGACGATCGCCTTCGAAATGCTGAGCCCCAATCCCGTTCCGGAGATCTGTCTGCGATCTGAGGCATCCGCCTGGGCGAAGCGTTCAAACAATCGCTCCTCGAAACTCTCGGGGACTCCGGGACCTCGGTCTCGCACTTCGACTCTCACGCGGTCTGCCGCGACGCGGGTGTGAATGTCGACGTCCTCGCCCGCCGGCGAAAATTTCACGGCATTCGAAATGAGATTGGCGAAGACCTGCGCCAAGCGATCCGAATCAGCGTACACGAGAACGGGCTCGGGCTCACCGTGAAGAACGATTCGGGAGTCGTGCTTCAAGGCGAAGCCGTCGTTTGCGGCCTTGGCGTCTTTGATGACCCGAGAGAGGTCCAATCGCTGAATCTCGAAATCGAGCCTACCGGATTGGACCTTCTCGACATCGAGGATGTCGTTGATGAGACGGACCAGCCTCCCACTGTTGTTGAGGGCAATGTTGATCATTTCCTCTGCTTCACCGGAGATCTGACCAAGGTTTCCTCCCGCAACGAGGCCAAGGGCTCCTCGGATCGACGTGAGCGGCGTGCGAAGCTCGTGACTGACCGTCGATACGAACTCGGACTTGAGCTGTTCGACTCGCTTACGCTCGGTGATGTCGCGAACGATTCCGGTGAACATTCGCCGGTCACCGAGCCGCATTTCACTCACGGACATTTCCACGGGGAACTCGCTTCCATCCTTGCGAACGGCGATCGCTTCCTGAGTGGCCGCGACCAATTTGGCGGCAGGGTCGTTTGGATAGTTTCGCAAATATTGCTCGAGCCTTTTCCGATGCCGGGCCGGCATCAATACGGCGATGTGCCGTCCCTCGAGCTCTGTGGGCTCGTAGCCGAAGGTTCGCTTCACCACCGCATTGACGCCTTCGATGAAACCCGATTCGTCAATCGTGACGATCGTGTCGACGGCGGTTTCGAAGAGAGCCCTCAGCTGCTGTTCGTAGTCTTTGGTGAGCCGGAGTTGCCTTCTAAGCTCGAGTTGGTCCGCAACCTGTCGACCGAGGATGCTCAGAGTCTCCAGCTGATAAGCGCTGATCTGCCGTGCCTCGTGGTCGATCGCACAGAGGGTCCCCAAGACATGACCATCGGGCGTCCTCAGCGGGACTCCGGCATAGAAGCGAACCCTTGGGTCCCCCGTGACCAACGGATTGTCGTGGAAGCGATCGTCCTCGAAGGCATCGGGGACGACCAGAAGCTCTTGCTCAGCGACCACATGCCCACAAAAGGAAACGTCGCGGGGCGTTTGTGGTGCATCGAGGCCGTATCTGGATTTGAACCACTGTCGATCAGCGTCGACCAGAGATACGAGCGCAATCGGCACATCGAGGATTCGTGCCACGAGCGTGGTGAGATCATCGAACGAGCTCTCGGGTGGCGTGTCCATCACCCGGTAGCTCTCGAGCGCCCTCAGACGCTCGGCTTCATTCTCGGGAATCCGCGGCGCCTTCATTGCGCAGACCCCACCCCATCGCATGCTCTCACTGCGTTATCCCCCTAGTTTTCCCAACCTATCCAGACAGTGTAGCGAGCCACCAAACACGGTGCGACAGAGGCACAGAGGATCAGCATCTCACTTGCACCTACAGTCACGCGGCGCCGGGAGTGCTTCGCCCTCACAGCACACGGCGTAGGAATCACCCTCGCGAAAGCCTTGGTTGGACATGCATGTTGCGGGCGCGACGTGAACCGGTAGGCTCAGCTCCGATGAAGAACGCCCAAGAAGCTCGAGTTGAAGTGCAGCAAGTAGGGTTTGGTGCGGTCATGCTTCTCCTACTGGCCGCTTACGGACTGCCTGCTTGCGCGGAGGACAGCGCAGCTCCCGTCAGCCCGACGGAGCCGAGCTTGTCGTTCTTCGTGACGAGCGTGGGGACCGGTTCGATCGGGGGAAATGTCGGCGGGCTCGCGGGCGCCGATGCGCTCTGCCAGACTCTCGGGGCCGCGGCCGGAGCAGGCGGTAAGACCTGGCATGCGTATCTGAGCAGCACGAACGAAGACGCGCGCGATCGGATCGGTGCCGGCCCTTGGTACAACGCGCGACTCCAAGCGGTCGCAGCGAACGTCGATGAGCTTCACCAAAACGGAATCCCGCGTTTGCTCTGGGGCGTGACCGAAGACGCCGATGGAGAAGGCCTGGTCATCGATGAGAACGGTGACCTCGTTCCTCTCGCTGAGCACGACATCGTGACGGGAAGCAACGCAGAAGGGACCGTTTCCGAGGGCCGCACCTGCCTCGACTGGACCTCAGGCGGCGAAAGCGATGTCGCACAGGTGGGCCACAGCGATATCGCACCGCCAGGCTTCACAATCGACGGCGTCGACATCCAGTCGTGGAACTCCGCGCATGAGACCGTGAGCTGCACCGAGGAGGGTCTCGCCGAACGCCAGGGTGCCGGCCGCTTCTATTGCTTCGCGATCGATTGATCGACGTTGTCACGATTGTGAATATCGATAGAATGCGGGCCATGCGAACGCTTGGCCTTGGCATCTTCTCACTCGCGCTGTCGGCCGTCGCTTTGGAATCGGGCGCCCACGCGGACGCGCCGATCATCACGGAGGCGCCGGCGGGCTCGAATCAGCTGGGCTACGTGACGCAGCCTACCGGGAGCTACGACGAGTTCAGGCAGCGCGAGCTTCATGAAAGCTCGCGGCGCTCACGCAATGCGCTCATCGGCTTGTCGGCCAGTGCTGTCCTGGGCACCGCTTTCGTGTTTCCCGGTCTGATTCGCCAGTGCTACTTGATCCAGCTCAATAGTCTTTCGGGGGCCAGCGAGGAGCTTCGCTGTACCCCCGCTGGCAAGGCGCTCGTGGGCGTCGGTTGGCCGCTGTTCGTCGGCGGACTAACGGGCGTATTCATCAGTGCCATCATGTTCGGTGTCCGTAAGGGCAAGCTCCGCCGGCTCGAGAATCGAATGGCCTACGAGAAATCGCGCGCGTTCCGCTGGGACCCTCGCAGCTCCCGCTTCGTCTTCTAGTCGGCCCTCGCGCGGTTCGGGATCAGCCCGCGAGCGCGCTCTCGATCACCTGACCGCCAGTGACGGCCTCGTCGAGTCGCGCCCGGGGGACACCGAGCGCCACGCCGAGGGTCTTGGCCATGGACTCGAACGTTTCTTCGTGCGGGATGTCTCCGGACGCCGACGCGCTTCCGGTGGCTGAATCGATGGCCTGGGCCTGGTAGTCCCTGCCGGTCGGCTCGATGCCGCCAATCACACCTCCGCGGAGCCCGTCGCCGATCAGCACCGCACAGTGATGCCGCCCATTGTGATCGCGCCCCGCGCGTCCCTTTCGGGCGAGATCCCGTCCAAACACGTTGAGCGTTCCGACGATGACATCGTTTCGGAGCGCCCCCTCAGCGCGCATGCCATCTACAGTTTCGACCAAGGTCTGGAGGTGTCCCACGCCCTCGACCGTCTCCTGCGTCTCCCTGACGAACTCTCGATCGTTGTGGTTGTCGCCGCCGAAGTCGATCCGGAGCGTAATGACGGGGGAGACGTTCATCGCCGCCAGCACCGACGCCGCCAGAACCTGATCGGCTTCGTTGTTCCCATCGATGGTGACGAGTCGTCCGACCAGGTCGAGAGAGAGCGATCGCGCTTCGTCGCGGGTCACGACGAAGCGATCGAGCATGCGGCGCTGGTTCTCGGTGCCGTGCTGCTGATAGAGCGCGTACATCTCGTCGACCGCCTGATCGCGAAGCGGGCGCAGGTCTCCGAGGGCGTTGTCCTCTTGGGCGAGCGCCGTCTTGAGCGCAATCGGAGAGACGTTGGCCAAGGACCGGCCCTTGAAGGTGAGGATCTCGTTGCCGCCGCGCGCGCCCACGCTGATCGGCTCGCGCTGCACCGTCGCCAACGCCGGGGTGAGCGCTTCGGAATAGACACTCACCAGCATTTCGTTGCGCTCGACGCTCCCCATCAGGCGCATCACTTTCGGGTGATTCGGATGGGAGTTGGTGTAGGTGCCGTGGTGGAAGAAGACGGTCTTTTGGAGGATGTTTCCTGGGAGATCGGCCCAAGGTTTCGCGGCCGTCAGCTGCTGTCCGCCGATCGTCATGGCAGTCGGCGCCATGAGAGGGTCGTTCGAATGCTCGACGGCTGGGTCTTCGTAGGTTCCCGGCACGTTCGCGTTGATCGGGTCGCCGGCCGATGAGGTGGAGAGAATCAAAATGCGCGCCGCAGCCCCGTCCTGTGCACGCGCCGCCAGGGGTCTGGCGAGAATGGACATCGGAATCCCGGTGGCGAGCGACTTGAGGCCAAGCCCGCCAGCGCCGAACAGCGCCGTGTAGAGCATTTTGCGTCGGTGGAGCTTCATCTTCGTTTCCTCAAAGGCCCAGGCCAAGCACGCTCGGAGAGGTGCAGGCGACGATGAATGTGGAGCGGAGCGCGTTGGTGGCATTCGTCTCAGCCTCCGCGAGTTCGTAGTGTCGAGTCAGGATGTCGAGCGCGCCGGCGTGGCGCGGGTCGGACTCGGGCAGGCCTGCGAGGTCGACGACGAAGGCGCGGATGGCGCCGTCGGGATCGCTCGGAGGGAACTTCCCGTCGGTGCTGATGACGAGCTCCCCGAAACGCTCGCACATGGCCTCGCCCGCCGCGCGGATGAACAGGTTCGGGTCCGCAATGACCACCGGGACCTCACCGCCTCGGCCGTACCCGTCGTCGGGAACGACTTCCGATAGCTGCCGAGACACACCTCGTGCGCCCCGTTGCTCCGATCGAAAGTAGGTTTCGGTGCCGCAGGCGTCCGAGATGTCCAGCCGGTTGGACACCGTGCTACAGAAATGGCGTGCGCGCGAAACGGATGGGATGTCGCCGCCCGCTGCCTCGACGCAGCTTCGCGCGGAGATCAACGGCGAAGAGAACAGCTCGACGAGCATCGACCGAAAGCTCATTCCGCTCTGCTCGAACACACTAACGATGTTCTGGAACTCGGCGGACTCTTCGGGGCATGCAAAGCTGGTAGCGAAGTAGCAAGCTTTCTGTACCCAGGTTGGCGCGAAGCGCGGGTGATTCGTAAGCGTGCCCGCAAGCTCGCTGATCCCGTCGCCCGGCTGGCCCTCGACCGATACTCCCTGAAACGCAAACGACGGCCGCAGCGCCTGCACGGAGCCGTCCTGCTGTGCGTGATAGAAATACGTGAAGGAGTTGCGGAAGTACTGTCGCATGGGGTCGAGGTTCACGTGGCAGCCCCAACAGGCCGTACTGGGATCGGCGTGTGAATCGTCGAGCGCGTCGTCAAAAGCCGGAATGAGGGTCGTCTCACTGTCGAAGCTCTTGCCGAGTGCGACGATCAGCGTTTGATTGGTGGTGACCCTTGCCTGGTTTGCATCGTTGGTGGGCCAGGTTGCAAAGAAGGCGGGCGTGGTCATGAATCCAACGCGCGGAACGCGAAGGACCAACTCCGTCGAGCCGCGGAGGGCGTCGACTTCCCAGAACATCGTTGGCTGCTCACCCGAGCCCGGAGTCCGAAACGTCACCGGGCGCCAGTCGAACAAGGCGTCCTCACCGATCGGCGGCGCCGTGCGGTAGTCGTCCGGCATGCAGCCATCGTTGTCGGTATAGAAACCGAACAAGGCGGCAAAGGCGGCCCTGACCAAGTCCCCGTTGGTTTTGACGGCCTCGCCGCCGCATCCTCCCGGGAGCCCCTCTGCCGGAATGGTGAATCGCATCCAGTTCGGAGAGCTCGGGTTCAAGGTCTGAGAGAGCGGAATCTCTTCGGTGGTGTAAACCAGCTGCTCGATCATCGAGCGCGAACGGTTGTAGCTGCGATCCTCGTCGTCATCGATTTCGCGATCATCGCTGAGCGCCAAGCCCACCATCTGCGCCGTCGTTAGATAGACGGTGCGGGTCGTGAGCACCTCGGTGAACGGCCGGTCAGCGCGCATGATATCGAGGACTCCCCGCGCAAAGCTCTCCTCGAACGTCCGAATGAAGGTGTCGTCGACCGAGGTACCGTCGCTCAGCCGCCCCATTTGGAAGTTGCTGTATCCCCAGAGGTCGACCAGCGCCTGCTCTTCGTAGCCGTCCTGCTGGAACGCCGTTTGGAAAAACCGGCGCAGCTTCTCGTCGGTTTGGGGCATGTCGAACCAGCCCTCGATCTGCGAGCGCAGGACGTCGGGATTCGCGGTCAGGGCGTCGAGCTCTTCGCTGGTCAGAGCAAGACCGGTCAGCAGAGTCTTAACCTTTGCGGCGTAAACGAATGGGGCGGCCGGCTCGAAGGAATCGCAGCTGGAGAGCGCGGGGCGCGTCGTATCGACCGGGAACTCAGGGTCACCGGGGTTCGTAGGTTCGTTGTCCCGGCTGGCTTGGTTGCGCCCAATGGCGCCTTCGCACCCGATGGATCCGAACGCAAAAAGCATCCCTACGAGAAAGAAACTCCGATATCCCATCGCTGCACACTCCAGGCTGGCAATGGAACAGATTAGCAGTGAATGGCCAAAAATCACCCTTATGTGTGATTTTTGTGCGCTGGCTGTCTATTTCAGTCCAAGCTCGATACCGTCGTCGGACGTGGAGCCTTGGAATACGGGCTGCGCAGGAGGTACCCATGGCGAACATCGAATCGGTCAAAGGACGAGTCTCTCCTGAGGAGTGGCAGACTCGCGTCGACTTGGCTGCCGCGTACCGGCTCGTGGCGATGTACGGCTGGGACGATATCGTCTTCACCCACATCACGGCGAAGGTGCCCGGAGGCCAGTCCGGGCAAGAAGAGTTCCTCATCAATCCCTACGGACAGATGTTCGAAGAGATCTCCGCGTCATCGCTCGTGAAGATCGACATTCAGGGTGAAAAGGTGATGGATTCACCCTTCCCCATCAATCCAGCCGGCTTTCTCATCCACAGCTGTGTCCACGAGGCGCGGGAAGACGCGAAGTGCGTCATGCACACGCACTCGATCAACGGCGTGGCGGTGTCGTGCCAAAAGGATGGGGTCCTCCCAATCTCGCAGCAGTCGCTCTACGTGTTGGCATCCTTGGCCTACCACGACTACGAGGGCGTCGCGCTCAACGACGACGAGCGGCCCCGGCTCGCCGCCGACCTCAGCGACAACATCTTCCTGATGCTTCGAAACCACGGGCTGCTGACGGTCGCGTCCTCCATCGCCGACGCTTTTCTCGCGATGTACATCTTCGAAGCCGCCTGCATGGTCCAAGTGCGCGCGCTCGCCGGTCAAAGGGAGCTGATCCCGATCCCCGATCAGATCCTCGCCGGCGCCAAACAGATGAAGGAACAAGTGACCCACGGGCTTGGCGGGATGCTCGCCTGGCCAGGCCTGCTGCGAAAGCTCGACCGAGACATGCCGGGCTACGACCAGTGAATCAGAGCTGATGGAAGCTCGCGCCTCAACTAGACGCGGCCGAGTTTCTCGTTCAGGCGCCTGTGCCACTGGGTCAGCGCGCCCTCGAAGCTGGCGAAGCGGAAATGCTCGTTGGCCCCCGTCCGCATGCCGCTTTGGATCTGCTCGGCAATTTCGAAGTCTTCTTCGAGTGTCTTCCTGGTGAAGGCGCTGTTGGCCGCGAGGAAGCCTTTGGCCTTTTCGCTAAACCCGTCGGGCCCTGGATCGGGAGCAACGGTCATCAGCTCGATTCGCGTTTGGTCGACCGAGATGGGCGTCGACAGGATCAGCTCGAAGTGGCGCTCCTGCAGAAGGAGGGAAGCGTTGGGGGCGATCGAATAGAGCACGTGGGTGTGCTCGCGGATGTCCCAACTCGATTCGGGTTGCTGGGCAAGCTCCAGAATCGAAGTCCGGGGCAGAACCGACCTCACGTGGTCGCCTAAGAGCTCGAAGGTCGAAACATTGTCCGGGAAGAAACCCGCAATCGTGTTTCGATGGGCGATCCTGAAGTGGTAGGCCTCGAGGCCGCCGTCTACGATGAGCTTCCAATTGGCATTCCAGACCTTTGTGTCCGCGGTGAAGACGCTGGAATCGGCGCAACCCAGCCCCTCGAGCTCCCTGATGAGCTCGCGTGTCGCATCGTCCGGCGCCCAATCTGAACGGCTCGGCTCCGGGCAGACCCACAGGAGCCCCGCGGCTTCGAAGCAAGGAAGCGCGACGAGGGACGTGTTCTCGATGTCGAGCGTGGGAAACCCCTCGGCGTAGCGCACCGTAGCCAGCGACCCGTCGGTTCCATAGGACCAGGCATGATAGGGGCAGACGAAACGCCGGCAGTTCCCCGCATCGCGCAGCTCGACCGTCGCGCCCCGGTGCCGACAGACATTTACAAACGCTTTCGCCGTTCCATCGACATGGCGCACCAGCAGAACCGGGGTGCCGAGGATGTCACGGGTCATGAAATCGCCGGGGGACGCAAGTTGGCTGCTCTGTGCCACGATGTTCATCGAGCGCCGGAGCAGCGCCCGCTCTTGCTCGAACATCCCCTCGTCGATGTACTGCGCCACTGGGATGAGCGTTTCGTCCTCGGTCACGAACGGCCGTTTGGCCTGCACGAGCCCCAGGCACTCGGACAGCAACTCGACCTGCTTGGCTCTCTCCATCGGCGCCCTGAGCTGAGACTTACCACAGCGCGGCTCGCTGTCCGAGCCCAGAGCAGGAACCGCTAGAGGCTTCGTTCAGCCGCGAGCCAGTCGTCGAGCTCGTGATTTGGGGCAAAGGCGCGTTGCTCCGCTAGGTAGTACGCGGCCTCGGCTATGCGCTCGGCGCGTTGCTCCGCGCTGAGCTGGGCGCTCAGCTTCGGCGTCGATCGCTTGGCGGCCGTTTTGGTTCGCTTTTTCCTGGTCGTGACAGGCGTCGGGGCTCGCTTTGGAGTGCTGCCAGCGAATGCTGTGCTGGCGGCTGCTTTTCGGTTCGTTGACCTCTTGGATTCAGACCTGGACGCGGTCTTGATCTTGTTGGTTTCCATAAGGGCAGATATGCCCACGCCGACGCCGGACGCAAATTTTCGGCGCGGCCGGGCCAAGCACTAGCCGTCGGTGACAGCCGGTGCGTGCTGAGGCCGGATCCCCTGAAGAAGTGCCTTGGCGTCGAGATTCGGGGAGCCTTCGCCGGCACGCTCGGCCTCGTGGATCAACTCGACGATACGTCGATTGAGGGGAGCATCACGCGAATTCGACTCGGCGAGGCTCACGATTTCTCCGTTGAGGAAATCCACCTCGGTGAGCCGTCGGCGCTCGAGGTCCTGCGCCATCGAGGTACGCGCCTCGGGGTCCATGCGAAGCTGGGCCGCGATCACGAGGCGCACGATGGGCGTCGGCAGCTTCAAGATGAACGACATGACACGGAGGGGGACGCCTCGAAATTTCGCCGTGCGAACGCCTGCTTCCTCGAGCACGTCGAGACCTTCGTCGAGAAGCATCGCTACGACGCTGCGGTAGGGCCGGCAAAGAATCATCTCCCGGGTCGGTACCCCAGCGAGGGCATTGATCGCGTTGTTGAGATTGACCAAAAGCTTCGTCCACTGCTCCGCTTCGATGGCGTCGACCTCCACGACCTCGAGGCCTGCGGCTCTCAGGGCGTCGACCCAGACTTGGTGCTGCGGTTCGCTCTTCGTTTCGACGGTGAGCGGGCCGCTCGTCGTCCGTTGAAAGACGGCGTGATCGCGCATGATGACGTTGAAGTCCACGATGGCATCGACCACAGGGTTTTGAGGGAGGTGGACGCGGAGAGTGTCCCCGTTTCGCAACCCGTTTTGAAGGCTCACGACGATGGCGCCAGGGCGCAAGATGCCGGCAAGCTGCGCCGCGGTGTTCGCCGTGTCCCCGCTCTTGACGCAGCACAAGACGACGTCGCAAGACGAAAGCGCTTGCATGTCGACGCCGAAACGAATGTCTTTTGCGGCCACGAAGTCATCGTGGTCGAGCTCGCGAAGCGTCATGCCGTGGTCGACGACTGCGTCCGCAAGCCACTGGCGCCCAACGAGGGTGACGTCCGCAACGGCACCGGCAGCGAGACGCCCCCCGACATAGCACCCGACCGCGCCTGCTCCGATGACTCCGATACGTGGTCGTCCGTCTGTCATGCCCGCGGATGAAGCTGCCATCTCCATGGCGTTTGTCGACGCGATCCAGCCGAGAAGCCCGGAGCACCGCTTGGAACGTCCTGCGTTGGGCCGCCGCGCTGCCAACTTCCGGCCTAGGACCTTTTCAGTTCCGAAGCAGGCGCGTATTCTGGTGAAACCAATATGGTCGATGCATTTCACGAACGTCTGAGCGCGCTGGACGCGATCTTCTTGGACCTCGAGAGCGAGACCGCGCCCATGCACGTGGGCGCAGCGCTACTCTTCGACGCAGAACCGCTCACGCTGGCCCACGGTGGGCTCGATATGGAGCGCATCACCAAGTACACCTTGGCTGCGCTGGAGACGATGCCGCGGTATCGGCAACGACTGGCTTGGGTGCCCGGGCTCCGTCATCCGGTCTGGGTCGACGACGACCGATTCAACATCAACTTCCACCTTCGCCATACGAGACTCCCGCTTCCTGGCGACGAGCGAAGGCTCAAGCGCCTGGTGGGCCGCTTGTTCTCACAGCGCCTCGATCGGAGCCGCCCACTGTGGGAGTTTTGGATCGTCGAAGGCATCGAAAACGATCGCTTTGCTCTGATTGGCAAGGCGCATCACTGCATGGTCGATGGCGTAGCGGGTGTGGGGCTCATCGAGGCCCTGCTCCAAATGACGCCTGAGGCGACGGAAAAAGAGCCGAGCTCGTGGACTCCGCGTCCTGCACCGAACCGGAGGCAGCTCCTTCAGGCCGAGGTCACGCATCGTATCAATGGTCTGCGCAAACTTTCGCACTTCGGGCCCCGAATCCAGGAGAACTTCTTAGGCCTGGCGCGTGTGCTCCAATCTGGGATGAGGGCCGGCCCGGAGAGTCCTTTCACGGCGCCCGACATTAGCCCTTATCGTCGTTTCGACTGGACCTCGTTTGACCTCGATGAAGTGAAGGCCGTGAAGAACGCGCTTGGAGGTACCATCAACGATGTGGTGGTCGTGGCGACCACGGCAGCCATCCGGCGTTTCCTCGAGGCGCGTGACTTGGACGTAGACTCGATGGAGGGTTTTCGCGCCTTTCTTCCGGTCAGCACGCGCAAGGCCCACGGCGGGCCAACGGGAAACCAGGTCGCCATGCTGCTCGCAGAGCTTCCCGTAGGCGAGCCCGACCCGCTCGAACGGCTGAAAAAAGTCATCGCCGTCACGACGAAACTCAAAAAGGAGTCCAACCAAACCGCAGGCGCGGAGCTCCTCGAAGACGTGGCCGACCTGACGACCAAGCGGCTGATCTTGGACATCTCTCGCGAAGCGATCAGACGACACGCCTACAACGTCGTGCTCACCAATATCCCGGGGCCGCCGTTACGGCTTTTCATGCTCGGCGCAGAGCTCAAGGCCATGTACCCGCTGGTCCCCATCCCGCCGACCCAGAACCTCGGCATCGCGCTCTTTAGCTACAACGGGCGGCTCTACTGGGGCTTCAACGCCGATTGGGAAGGTTTTCCGGACGTTCACGAGTTCGTGGAGCATCTCGAAACGGCATTCGAGGAATACCAAGCACTCGCCGCTACAAAGGAAGAACAACCGGCCGCGCGGCTACCGTGATCCGGAGACGGGCTACTCAGGCCACGCCTGCCATGCCCTCGTCGTCTTCACAGACGAGCACGGGCAAACCGTGACGGTTCTTGGTACGCCGAACCTGCGAGCTCGATGTCTCGAATTCCGACGCTTTGGGTAGTGTGAACGTAAAGGTCGTCCCCTGACCCTCCTGGGTCGTGAATTGGAGAGAGCCCCCGTGCAGCTCCATGATGCTCTGCGCAATGCTCAGGCCAAGCCCCGTTCCACCTTGCTTTCGAGTCGCGGAACTGTCGGCTTGGCTAAACCGATCGAAGATCTTCGACTGAAACTCCTCGGGGATTCCCGGTCCCTGGTCCCTGACCGCGAAGCGCAGATCGTCGCCCGCATCCTTCAGGAGCAGCTCGACGGCTCCTTCTCGAGGCGAGAATTTCAACGCGTTGGAGATCAGGTTCGTGATGACCTGCATGAGACGATCCCGGTCGGCACACACCTTTTCGCCCGGCGCATCGTTCGTCAGCACCAGCGTCACCCCGAAGGTATCGGCGATCCCTTGGTTGTCCTCGACGGCATGCTCCAAGAAAGAGCCCACATCGATCGCTTCCTCGTTGACCGCGATTTCACCCGATTCGATTTTTTGGAGATCGAGAATGTCGTTGATGAGCCGGATGAGTCGGTCGGAGTTTCGAACGGCGATCGCCAGGAGCTCACGTGCGCTCTCTGGAAGGTCACCGGCCACGGGGCTCATCAATAGCCCGAGCGATCCACGGATCGAGGTAAGCGGCGTGCGGAGCTCATGACTCACCACCGAGACGAAGTCCGACTTCTGCTGATCGGCCTTTTTTCGCTCCGTGATGTCGCGGACCAGCCCCACGAACTTTCGCTCGTCGTTGACCCACATCTCGTTGACAGACAAGTCAGCCGGAAATTCCTCGCCCGACTTGCGCATGCAGGTCACTTCGCGGCCATGCCCGATGATGTGCGGCTCCTCGGTCTCCAGGTAGCGACGCAAGTAGCCATCGTGTGCCCGTTGCTCCCCTTTTGGCATGAGAATCGATACGTTTTTGCCAATGAGCTCTTTCTCTTCGTATCCGAAAATGCGCTTTGTCGCTGGGTTGACCGACTCGATGATCCCTCTAGCGTCGATGGTGATCAGTGGGTCGATCACGGTGCAGATCGTGGTTCGAAGCCGCGTTTCGTCGTTCCGGATTTTGGCTTGACGCCGGTCGAGCGAACGCCGCGTCAATCGGCGCGCGCCCCTACCGGAAAGCCAGGCCACCACCGCTAGAAGCGCGAGCAGCAAGCCAGCGATGACCCACGGCTCGCGCTTGCCGATCTGGATGACAAAGCGCTCGTCGGCCAGCATCTGCCGCTGTTCTTGCTGGGCGAGCTCGCTGAGGGTTCTTTCGATGGCTTCCAAACGCGGAGCGACATGTTCGTCAAGCCAGTAGTACGACACGTTCCAATCGGGCCGCTGGCGGAGTTTCACGACGCGAGCGGCGTGATGCGCGTAGGTTTGAATCGTCTTTTGCAAGCGTCGGTGTTCAGCTCTCGAACCTGCGGATGCATCGGCGCTTCCCGCGCCTGAGCGTCCAAGGCCTTGCTGCACCTTTTTCATTTCCTGCTCGAATTCCTCTAGATCGGCCGAGCGCTCGCGGGCAACGAACTCCTGCAGAGACGACTCGGCGCGCATGAAGTGGCCCAGAAATTTGGCGAGCGCGCTTCTCCGACCGGTGCTGGACGACTTGTCAATGAGCCCGGAAGTCTGCTCGAGAATGCGTCGCGCAAGGGGGAGCACGTGCTTGCTCATCTCCGCGCGAGCCGGTTCGTTGCCGGGCGTGTGAGCGAGCTCGGCGATGGACCGATGCCAGGTCTCGAGCTCGGCGAGCTCGGCTTTGAGCTCGCCGAGGCTGCGCTTTTGTTCGGCGGAAAGGCTCTCGCCACGCACCGATTCCAGACGCGCAAAGCTCGGGTGAATCTCTTCGGCCCAGACCTGGGCGTTTTCCCTACGGAAGCGCTGGTCTGGTATCGCCGTCCAGGCCCGCAGCCTGGCCGACGCTTTGCTCAGACTGCTCTGGATCTGTGTGGCTGAATGTGCGAGCGGACCGCTGGTCGTCACTACGTTCAGGGCGCTGGTCCGGAGACGAGATGTCACGCCCCACCCTCCGAGAAGGATCAACGCACCGAGCGAAGCGATCCACAGATGTGAGGCGAGAAACCGGTCTCGCACAGTCCGTGCTGACCTTTCCTCTACTGGTGCCTCCATCATCGCCATGCCCTTTCAACGCTTTGTTCGGAGTCGGTGAGAGGTACCTGGTGCGACCCGGCAGAGATGCCGGTTTGTTTTCTCTTGATGTACTTGGAGGCTGACGAGCGAATTCATACGCTGTGCAGCTTTCCGAAGCGACCGGTGGGCGCCTCCTCCATGGCCCACGTCGTAGGGCCGACAACTCTGTTTCGACCGTCTCGTTTGGCCTCGTACATGCGAGCATCCGCCCGACGAATGAGCGCCTGCGTCGAGAAGCCATCGTCTGGATAGGACGCAACTCCCGCCGACGCCGTGACAGAAAAAGTCTGGCCGTCCTCTGCGTCGAAGCGCATTGCCGAGAACTCGTTCAACACCCGGACCAGCGCTCCCTCGAGCAGCTCCGCTTTCTGCCCCGGCAGAACCACGACGAATTCTTCGCCGCCCCATCGGCACCGGAGGTCTTCGTTCCTGAACCGCTGCCGCAGCAGCTGCCCCAGTCCGGCAATGACCGCGTCCCCATGCAAGTGCCCAAAGCCATCGTTGACGTGCTTGAAGTGGTCGATATCGATGATCGCAAGTGCCAGCTCGCCTTGTTGCCGATGCGCCTCCGAGAGACGTTGAGACAGCGCTGCGAGAAATGGGCGTCTGAGCATGAGGCCCGACAGGGGGTCTCGCTCCGCGCGATCCTGCAACATGCGCGCGTGCATCAACTGAAGCTCCACACGTGCATTGAACTCCTCTTCGAGCACGGGTTTCGAGATGAAGTCGTTCGCGCCCAAGCGAAACGCCTCTATTCGCGTGGAATCATCGCTGCGAGCCGTGATCATGAGAATGGGAAGGGTCTGCCATTCGAGAGACATGCGAAGCGCTTTGCAAATGTCGAGACCGCTCGCGACCGGCAAGTCGTTATCCAAAAGGAGAAGATCGGGCCGGAACTCCTCCAGCGCGTTTGGAAGCTCGGCGGGGGTTGTGATCTTACGTGTTTCGATTTCGTTGCTTTGGAGCAAGAGCTCGGCATGGTTTGCGAAATCGAGGTCGTCTTCGAGAATTAGCACGCGCCTGCGACGTCCAGAGCTCTCTTCGACGACTTGCTGAACCGCCAGCGCGAGCAAGTCCTCGCGGATTGGCTTTTCAATGAAGAGCGATGCACCTACCTGTGTGGCAGCCACCCGTGTCTCGACGGATTGGTCCGTCGAGATCAACAGAAGCGGTAGGTTCTCTTTGCCCGGTAGCTGGCGAAGCTGCCGGCAGAGATCAAAACCGTCCATGTCTTTCAGGTTCACCTCGATGATGGCCGCAGCGAGCTTGACTGAGGACGCCTTATTGAGAGCCTCGAGTCCGGAGCTGGCGACGCAGACATCGAGCAACTGCTTCTGGAGGAGAGCGGTTCCGGCGCGCCGTGCCTCAGCGTCATCGTCTACGAGCAGGATCGTTCCCGCCGACAGGGCGTCATCGTGCGATGCTCCTCCTCGACCGGGGTCCTCCTGGAGGCGCGACGCCAAACGGGCGTCTTCCAAGGCGCGAGTGACTTCATCCCAAAGGTTTCGTCGAACACGCAGCGGCGACGCAGCGTACTCCGATAGCAAGTCCTCGATCTGACCCGCGAGAGTTCCTACTAGCTTGAATCCGTAGACGCCTGCTGTCCCCCGCAGCCGATGCGCGCTGCTGCTAGCTCTCATCGTGTTCTCGGGTCGCTGACGAGCGTCCTTGATCCACGCTTCGAGCTCGTCGAGCTTGTGGGGTAGCTCTTCGGTGTACTCGTCTCGCAGTCTCGCCATACGCGCCCGAAGCGAGTTGGTCGGCTGGGGCGGAGGGTTGCTGGGTGACGGCCGGATGCTGTCCGCTGGTTTGGACGCAGAGTCGAGCAACTCGACGATTGTTTCTGCGAACGCGAGCGGTTGGATCGGCTTGTACGCGACCATGGAAACCTTGAGCTCCTCGGTCAAACGCTCGAAGGTTTCGAGGTCTCGCCAGTACGCAGACAGAAAAACGATCGTCGTATCGCTGTCACGCTTGCGAACGCTTTCAATCCAATCGGCGCCCGAAACATCCGGGAGCAGGCCGTCGACGATCAGCAGTTCGGGGCTCTCTTCGTCGAGAAGCGACGTCGCGACTTCTCCTGAGCTCGCCTCCAGCACACGAAACCCGCGGGCGCTCAAAACGGTTGCAAGCAGCGCGCGAAACTGCACGTCGTCATCCAGCAACAGGATGAGCTTCTGCTCTTCACTGGGTCCCCCACCCATGCTTTCAGCGTAGGGGTTGGTATTGAGCGCTACAACAACTGGTCAGATGGCTAGGTACGCGTGAATCGCAGTGCGAAAGCCAAGCCGACCAAGCCGACCCTTCTGGGCGACGATCTGACCAATCCGACCACCGTCGGGGCAGACAGCGACCGGAACCTGGTCAAATATCTTCACGACCATCGGAGCCGGCCGTGCATTCAGGGTCATCGGGGAAGTCGATGAATGTGTCTCCGTCATTGTCGATGCCATCGCTGCAACGCGGGTTCGGAAATTCAAACGCGTCGTCGGGCTGCGAGCATCCGAAGTCCGCCATATCGATCAGTCCGTCGCCGTCGTTGTCGACGCCGTCGCGGCATTCCGGCGTCCTATCGGTTTCGTCAGCGTCGAGCGGATTTACGCATCCGCGATCCTGGCCATAGTCGATGAGTCCGTCGCCGTCGTTGTCAATGCCGTCCTGGCAGTGAAGGTCGGGGAACTCGCGCGGATCATTGGTGCTGCTGCAGCCGAGATCATCTGGGAAGTCGATTCGTCCGTCGCCATCGTTGTCGATGCCGTCGAAGCACTCCCTCACTGGGTCTCCAACCTCATCGCCGATGAGTGGACTCGTGCACTTGGGGTCTTCCCCGTAGTCCGTCAAGCCATTGCCGTCGTTGTCGATTCCGTCCTGGCATTGAATGTCGGGGAACTCGAAAGGGTCGTTGCTGGTAGAGCAGCCCTTGTCATCGGGGAAGTCGATGTTGCCATCGCCATCGTTGTCGACGCCGTCGAAGCATTCAGGGGGAGCATCGGTTTCGTCGTTGTCGTCGCCGCTCCTGCAGCCAGGATCCTCACCGTAGTCCATGAGCCCATCGCCATCGTTGTCGATTCCGTCCTGGCACTGAATGTCGGGGAACTCGAAAGGGTCGCTCGCGGCAGAGCACCCGGGGTCTGCTGGGAAATCGATCAGTCCGTCGCCATCGTTGTCGACGCTGTCGGAGCACTCCGCTGGGGTCTCGACTTCGCTAGCACCCGAGGGGCTCCCGCAACCAAAGTCCGAGCCGTAGTCGATGAAGCCATCGCCGTCGTTATCGACGCCGTCACTGCATGCGGGGTCATTGGCCTCCGACGCTCCAAAGGGATTGCCTGAGCATCCGGAATCGGCGAGATCGACGAAGCCATCTTCGTCGTTGTCGACGCCGTCCGCGCAGGCGAGCTCGCTTGGGTCGAACGAGCTCGTGAAGTTGTTGGTGTCGCCCGTACAGCCGAGCACCATGAGTAATGCGGCCAGAAGCGTCGCAAAGAGCCCAGTCTTCAAGTTGATTTGCGTCGAACCCATAAAGCCCTCCATGGCTCTACGCTATCACGCCTCCGAGCAGCGCTAAAAAAGACGAGGTCGCCTTGTTACTTTTCGAGCAGCACGAGCCAATAGGACGAGTCGTCCTTGGTCCCCGAGCCCGCCGTAATCGACTTCGATGACCATCCGGCTTCGAGAAGCTCTGGCAAGGCGTGCTGGTCTTCCTTTCCTGAGGTGAACTTGCCCTCATCGGGGTCGCCACCGAGCACCCAGGATTCACCGTTGTCCGAAACCACCACGAAGCGCTGTGCCATGCGAGCTGCATATGCGAGCCCGTGGGCCCGTGCAAGTCGGTGCTGCGCCATCTCCGCTTCTCGAAGCACGAGCGCGCTGCGTCGGAGCTAGCCCTCTTGACTAGGCCCTCTTTCGAGCCGTGATGATCATGTGGCCGGAGTCGCTGTCATGGGCGCGCTGGTCGAAGTCCCCGTGAACGACGACTGGCTCGAGGCCTGCGCCCTCTAGGGCTTCGAACGCTTCCCCAAGACGTAGATAGCGGTGGCGGATCGTCGTGACAATCTCTTCTTCATCGTCCTCGGACAGGTAGCGATAGTGGACGGTGAAGCGCTGATGACTCCGCTCGTATTCACTCCGCTCACGAACCCTCCAACGTCTCCCGCGCGCGTCGACCGTGGCGATCTCGTCTTCTTCGTCGAAGCCGTCCGCGAAGGAATCATCTTCGTGGATGGCGTCGCCTGCATATCCGTCAAAAACGAGAAGGCCGCCCGGGGCGAGCGCCTTCTCGACTTGCACGAACGTCCGCCGCACGCTCGCGAGGTCGGGAAGGCAGTAGATGCCATTGAAGGGAATCAAGACACGGTCGAATCCGCCTCGAACATCAAACGTCTCCATGTCGGCACGATGGAGCACGACGGATGCGGGAAGCTCTCTTCGAGCGATGGCGAGAGCCTCCTCCGAAGAGTCGAGGCCATGGAGCTCTGTGACCCTTTCGGCGAGGACCGCAAGAATGCGTCCCGAACCGCAACCGAGCTCCAGCACGCGCTCCGCGCCAGCGCAAACGGCACGATAAAACGCCTCGTCGCCCTCGTTGCCCCGGTGCAAGGGCGAATAGAGATCGGCCGGATAGTCGCTACTCATCATCAGAATCGATCGCTCGGGAAGTGGACGGGTGGGTGGAAGGCTTTTGGCACACGAGGAGAAACGCCACCTCGGTAGGCGTGAGGTCGCCACCCGCCACGCTCTGACGCGCGATGGGCGATCCGCCAAGTTCCATCGTCGTGCCGAACCGAGCGCACCTCCAGAACCCAGCTCGTCGAGCGCCTGGGAGCGGCGCGCTTCCTTGCTCTCGGCATCTACTGTGCTCGCGATGCGCGAACAAGGAGCTCCCCATCCGCTCCGCGGCTGACATGCAACGCCCAAGGCCGGCAGCAGACGTCGCAGTCCCGAATCAGCTCGCCCTCGCTCTGGGGATCGATGTAGACCTCCACGCTTTCGAAGCAGTAGGGGCAGTTCAGCTGCGCGGTGTCATTCATCGCGACCAAGGATAGCGGGAAGCATCGACAATGGCTCGTTCGTCGCGCGTCGGGGCAACTGGACTCAAACCAGCGGCCTCGGTGGGGTGTGCTTCCGAACGAACCCGAGCATCCCCGCCTATGACGGCGCGTCTCTTGCGGTGCCGAACCTAGAGACGCTTTCCTATGGCTTTCGGTAGCCGCAAGCCGTTCCTCGACCCGACATGTCAAAGCCAGATTGGCTTGCCGGCGCTACCGATGCGCTTAGACTCTAGGCAACGAGGACGGCTCATGCGCGCGAAGTGGATTGGATTGCTCATCGGATTGATCGTCGGCATCTGGAGCTGCACCTCCAAGGACACCGCTCCCCCGGAGCCTGAGGCTGCGGAACCCGCATCCGCTCCGACGCCGGCCGCGCAACCTACCGGTGGTCCGGTCACGGAGGCAGCTGAGATCTACAAGCTCCGGTGCGCGGTTTGCCACGGCACGACCGGTAAAGGCGACGGTGAGGCCGCGGCGGCGCTCGACCCGAAGCCGAAAGATCTCACGACCGACGAATGGCAGAGCTCGGTCACCGACGACTACCTTCGGAAGATCATCGTCCGCGGTGGAGTCGCGGTTGGTAAATTTCCGACGATGCCTGCAGCTCCAGATCTCGACGCGAAGCCCGATGTGCTCACCGAGTTGGTGAAGTACATCCGCGGCCTCCCGAAGTAAGTTCCTTCACCACGCTTGATCCTCAAGGAGTTTTTTCCGGCACCTTGATACCAGAAGGTCGACCGATGTTGACCGGAAAATTCGATTGTCACGCGACCGCCTCGACGCTCCGGCCGATGTTGGAGCCACGTAGAACGGGGCGGAGCGGGAAATGAGATTCGAGCTCACGACTTCCTTCCGGACGAACCCGAACATCACCGGGCTGGTCGAATTGTGAATGCGCGACCTGCGACGTAGAATAAGCTCGTGGCCCTAACCATGGGCGAGAGGTAGGCAATTGAACGTGTCCCGAGGACGAGCACACTGGGGGGTACTTGCCTGTGCGCTCTGGCTGCTGGGCTTCGATGTCATTCCGCTTGTCCACCTTGTATTTCACGATGCGCTCGAAAAGCACCATCACGGGCACCCTCAAGAGCACGCGCATCCGAACGACCACGAAGAAAAGGACCGATCCCCCGCCGAGCACGGGGAAGGCAGCGTCGCGCACCGCGATTTGGCCGCCAATGCGCCGTCGCCGGGAGTCCCCGAAGTTCTCGAGGCGCTCCTTGCGTGGAGCCCACCTGCTCTCCCTTCGCGAGACGAGCGGCCGACCGACCGGCAGCCGCGAACGATCCGAGCGCGAGCCCCGCCAAGGGTTGCGGCCTGAGCCGCGCTCCCATCGTTCCATCTCTTCACCTAGGCCGCGGGTCTTCGGGCGCCGCTCGGCCGTCCATTCGTCATGCGTGTCCTCCGAACAACCTTGGTTGCGCTTGCGGCGTGCCTCGCCGTGCACGGATCGGTGCGCGCGCAGGAGGAGGAAGAGGTCATGGAAGCGCCGGTGCTCAAAGCTCCCTCGCTTCGGCCGGATGCCCACATGCATCCACCGTATCCGGCCGACGCGGACGGCGAGCCTGCGCGGGTGTTGCTTCAAATCACCATTGATGCGGGCGGCCGCGTGCGGGAAGCCATCGTACTTTCGGTGGACCGGGAAGGCGAGCGAGCTGCGCGCTTCTCGGAGCTCGCTTTTCAGTACGTGCAGGGGCTCACGTTCCAGCCGGCGACGCGAGACGGCGAGCCCGTCCCCGCAATGGTGCGCTTCGAAGTCTTCTTTGATCCGCCGGACCACGAGCATGTCGAGGCGGCTGCACCAGACCCGCGCCATCACGAGGACGCCGCACATACTCACGATGATGAAGCAGACCAAAGAACTGCGTCGGAACGCGCGCTAGAGCCCTTCAGCGCCACCGCGGTGGTCGCGCCGAACGACATCTCGGCATCCGCGATCGACCTCACCGGAGAAGAGATGCGGCTCCGCCCCTACATCTCGACGGGCGACCTTCTCAATGCGGCCCCGGGGTTCTTCTCGATTCAGCACGCGGGCGGCGGCAAGGCCAATCAGTACTTCCTCCGTGGGTTCGACGCCGATCACGGCACCGATGTTGCGTTCTTCGTGGACGGGGTGCCGGTCAATGCCGTGACGCACGGGCACGGGCAGGGGTACACCGACCTTCACTTCGTGATTCCCGAGCTCGTTCAGCGCATGGAGGTGCGCAAGGGGCCGTACTATGGGGAGTACGGAGACTTCGCGACGGCGGGCGCCGTCAATCTCGTGCTCGATAGCGAAAAGCCCCACAGCTCACTGAGCCTGGGCGGCGGCACCTACAGAACGTTTCGCGGGCTCACGATCTTGAGCCCGAAGACCGACGGCGTGAAACCGCTGATCGCGGTCGAGGTGTTTGGCACGGATGGCCCTTTTCAGAATCGGGAGGATCTGCTTCGCGTGAACGCCTTTGCCAGAACCAGCTTTGACCTTCGGGGCAGGACGAAGCTTTCGCTCACCGGGATGGCCTATGTCAACGACTGGAACGCGTCTGGACAGATTCCGCTTCGGGAAGTGC
>SHLP01000166.1 GCA_004283055.1 Deltaproteobacteria bacterium | reverse complement strand
CTCGAGCAGAGCGCGAATGATCGCTAACTGCTCGTTATGGTTAGTTGCGGGGGCCAGATTTGAACTGACGACCTTCGGGTTATGAGTTGACAAAAGCCGGTTTTCGCGCGCCAATACAACACACCGGAATCACAACAAAAACCCAAACATGACCGGGACTTGCCCGCATCGTCGTGTTCACGGTTCGTCACTCGATATCATCTCATATCTGATCGCCATGGCACCCTCAGGTCACCGAAACGGTGCGCGTAGGGTGTGCGCTGTGGGTCGTAGCGTCGTCCAACTTACACTAGTCCTCCATTCGCACGTACAAGATGCAATCCTCACGGGACTCGCATGAGACCCGCGGTGAGGCTCCGTGCGAGCCGATGTAGCTGCCCGGCCCCATGATCGTGGGGTCCGACCCATCCACCGCGTGGTGCGCGGGACTGCCCTGGATCACAACGGCGCGGTAGGTCGAGCGGTTACTGCGCAGCACGCCAGCCGACCCCGCCCGCAGCTTGACGAGGATTCCACTCGGCCCTTCGTCTTCAGGGTTGCCCCAAAGAAACGCGATCTTCGGTTCATTGGCGGGGGTCGGTGCATCAATCGGGGCGCTCCCCGTGATCTCGGACGCACTCACCCAGACGATATTGGATGTGTCCACGTTCACCCGCCTCTCCTCGACTTGAAAGGCCTCCTCCACGGGACGGACGAGGTAGGGTCCCTCTTCGATCTCGATGTACGCCAGCGTGTCGGTTCCCCTGGCCGCGGTGATGTGCGCACCTCCCCTTGGCTGGGTCCAGAACGAACCCGTCGGCATCCACATCGCTTCAGCGTTCGGGTCATCGTTGTGAATGAGTCCCTCGATGACCATGCCCCGATAGGAGACGTTGTGAATATGAGGCGGTGACGAGAAACCATCCACGAATCGGACCAGGAAGCCGCTCGGGCCTCGGCCGGTGCGATCACCCCAGAGCGCGGCGGCCTTCGGGCTCTGGTCTCCGCGTGCGGGGTTGAGCTGCTCCCACTCCACGTCGGATGCCAGCACCATCGCGGCGGCCGGCTCGGCTGCTTGGGGTGCGACTTGCGAGCTCGCGCAGGCGGTCCCGACGAGTACGAACACGGGTAGTGGAAACGTTTTCATGTTGCGGCGGCTCTCGATGTGCTGAAGCCGTCCAAGACGGTCTTGCCGATTGCCGTTCCACTCTCCTGTAGCTCGTGCGCCTTCCGCAGGTTCTCGACGCTCATGGTGCCGCCGTGCCTTTGGACGGTGGAGGCCAACGTGCCGTCGTCCAAGAGGTCGGCGACTCGGTTCAACAGCGCGTGTTGCACCTCCATGTCCTCGGTCTGGAACATGGGCCGAGTGAACATGAACTCCCAACTCAGAGAGATGGCCTTGAACTTGAGAGGGAGAACATCCAGAGACTTCGGGTCGTCGATCAGGGCGATGTGGCCGCGCGGTTTGATCAGCTCGGTGATGGCGGCGAAGTGCTGATCGGTATTCGTGAGTGCGGCGACGTAGCGAGGTGAAACCCCCAGAGCCTTCATCTCTTCGTCGAGGGGCTTTCGGTGGTTGACGACGTGGTCCGCGCCCATCCTTTCGACCCATGCTTTGGTCTCCGGGCGCGACGCCGTGGCGACCACGATCAGGCGCGTGAGCTTCTTCGCGAGTTGGATGAGGATCGAGCCGACTCCGCCAGCGCCGCCGATCACGAGCAGCGCCTCCCCTGCCCCTTCGCCTTCGTTCAGCCGAAAGCTATCGAAGAGAATCTCCCAAGCGGTGATCGCCGTGAGCGGCATCCCGGCCGCTTCGGCGAAGCCGAGGGAGGACGGCTTTCGACCCACGATGCGTTCATCCACGAGCTGGAGCTCGGCATTGGTGCCAGGGCGCGTGATGTCGCCCGCGTAGAACACCTCGTCGCCCGGCGAGAAACGCGTGACCTCGGAGCCGACCTCTTTGACGATCCCGGCGGCGTCGAACCCAAGGATGCGATGTGGGCCGTCCGGTTGCATGTTCGCGCGCACTTTGACATCGACCGGGTTGACCGAGATACCGCGGACTTCGACGAGCAGGTCCTTCGGAGCCGGCTGTGGCACAGGGACCTCGAGCTCGATCAACGCGTCTTCCGCCGAGATCGGACCTGCATTGGTGTACCCGATGGCTTTCATCACTAGCGTCCTTCCTACTTATCCAGGACGGCCTCGATCGCGCGAACCACGTCCTCGGACTTGTTGGCGTCGAGAGCGTCGGGGTGGGGCCGTGCGAATCGGCCGGCGTCGTTGTCGAAGTACTTCCCGGAAGCAGTCGCGAACTCGTCGCTCAGCGCGGCTCGGTAGAGGATGTCGGCGCCAATGCCAACGTCACCGCCTGCGACGCCGTAGGCCTCCTTCACCATCTTCGTCCCAAGCATAGAGCCGGGGTTCACCGCGACGACCGACGGGCCGTCTTTGCCGAGCGAGAGCGCGAGAGCGCGTGACCACATCGTGAGAGCTAGCTTGCTTTGTGCGTATGCGGCGTTGTCGGAGAGCTGGACCTCGCCGGCGAGCGCACGCAGGTTGACGGGCGCCTGAGCAGCCGAAGAGAGGTTGATCACCCGACTGGATGCTCCGAGCAGCGGCAGGAGTCGACGGGTCAACAAGAAGGGCGCGATCGTGTTGACCACAAAGCGGACGTCCAAGCCGTCCTCGGTGACGGTATTCGTTGCTCGGAAGACACCGGCGTTGTTGATCAGCACGTCTAGGCTGTCGTGCTCATTGGCCACCGCGTCGGCCAACGACTCGACCTCGCTCATGCGGGAAAGATCCGCGACGTACTGTTCGACGCGGCCATCTCCTCCCTGCACCGTCTTGACTGCCTTCGCGAGCTTCGCCGGATTCCGGCCGTGCAAGAGCATATGGTGACCTGACGCAGCCAGAAGCTTGGCCGCCTCGAGGCCGATGCCGTCTGTCGCGCCAGTGATGAGGATCGTCTTTTGCATTGCTTGCGTCCTATCCTCCGAAGTCCGGCAGCACTTCCTCGGCCAGACGCCCAAGTGTGGACTCGGTGTCCGCCTGATTGAAGCGAAGATTGAGTGCCACGTGATTCACACCGATCGCCTCGAGCCGGCGAAGGTAGGTCCGAAGATGGTGCGCGCCGAGTCGGAGACCGAGGTGGATCGCTTGGGGCCGCGCGTGAGGGTCTTTCAGCAGATTGATGTAGAGAGGCTGCATTGCAGGCTTTGGCTGTCGTCCCGCCGCTTCGGTACGCGTACGCCAGTCGGCAATGACCTTCTCCTGAACGGCGGTCTCACGCGGATAGACCATCCAGCCATCCCCGTTCTCCGCGATCCACACCGGGTCTTGCTGACTCCCTCCCGTGATAAAAAGGGGCAACCGTCCCGATGCGGGCTTTGGCAGCATGTCGAGGCCCCCACCGACGTTGCCGTAGGTGTTGTCGAACGTCGGTGTGGGTCCGGCCATGCGTTGGATGTACTCGAAGCTCTCCCGAAATCGCTCGCCGCGATCCGAAAACGGGAGATTCATCGCCGGGTACTCGTCCGGCCTGTCGCCAGACGCGACACCCATGATGAGTCGTCCTCCCGAGAGCTCGTCGACGCTTGCCGCAGCCTTCGCAACGTGGGCGGGGTGGCGCAGCGGCAGCACGATGCTCGCGACACCAAGCGCGATGCGGTGCGTTTGCGCAGCCAAGTACCCGAGATAGACGAAGGGGTCATACGTCTGGCCGGCATCACCAAACGACGGCACGTTGAACGGCACGTCCCGCAACCAAACTGCCGAGAATCCGAGCTCCTCGGCGAGCTGCACGCGAGCCACGTGATCGGTCATCGTTGGTACAGAACCATGCGCATAGCTCTCGAGCGGCACCACGAGACCTAGGCTCAACCGCCCAGGGCGGAACACCGCGTCGTAGCCCCGGTTGATTGGCTCGAATCGCGGCTCGACGGCTGACTCGAGCGTAGTCATCGAAACGTTCACGTGAGATCGTCCTTCCCCTCGATGAGGAAGTGGTGACTGACGGAGCCTGCGGTTCGGGCCCGGAGATGCGGCGCATACGCGGGGTCATTCATGAAAGCGACGGCCGCTTCTCGGGACGGCCACTCGATGATGATTCGGAGTGCGGCGCCTTCGCCCTGACCTTCGAGTCGCTCGTGGCTGGCAGTGCGGGCTAGGTACTTTCCACCGTGGCCTGCGACCATGGCTCCGGTTTCGCTGATGTAGGCGGGGATCCAGTCCTCGCTGGTGGGGGTAACTTCTAGAACGGAGTAGGCAGTCATGTCGTGTTCCTTCTTTGGTCGAGGGCGAGCCTCGGGAATGTCGATGAGCAGCCTACTTCCTCTACTCTACTATGATAATCGGCCTTGAAACGAAAACATCATTCGTATAATTTTGATAAATGGACGTCCTGTCTCTCCGGCTCTTCCTCCGAGTTGCCGATCTCGGCGGCGTGTCTGCTGCGGCGCGAGATCTCTCGCTTTCGCCCGCCAGTGCGAGCGCACGCTTGATGACGCTCGAAAAGACGGTCGGCTTCCGGTTGTTCAACCGAACGACCCGGGCCGTCTCACTAACGACGGACGGCGCGGAATTCCTTCCGTACGCACAGCAGTCCCTCGAGACGCTCGAATCGGGATTGAGCGTCGTCCGCGGCGAGTCGGCGGAGGTGGCGGGGCTCATCCGGATGACGATGCCGGGGTCGTTCGGGCGCATGCACGTCATTCCTCTTCTGCATGAATTCCACGACCGGTACCCGCTCGTGACACTCGACCTGCGTCTGTCCGACGAAGTCCTCGCTGTCGTCGAAGGCGCCTACGACCTTATCATCCGCAACGCACCGTTGCGCGACAGCACCGTCGTTGCCCGCAAACTCGCGCCCGACCGTCGCCTGCTCGTTGCGTCCCCCGACTATCTGCAGCGGTATGGCTCGCCCTCGACTCCCGAGGAGCTCGAGGCACATCGTTGCGTTGTCCTCTTGGACACGAATCGCTGGAAGTTCGAAACCGCACAAGTCGTGGCCGTCCCGCGCTCGTTCACCGCCAATGACGGCGAGGCGACGCGCGCGATGATCGAAAACGGACTAGGGATCGGAATCAGCTCCCTTTGGAACGCCGGCCCAAGTCTCGACTCGGGACGCCTCGTCGAGATTTTGCGTGACTTCCCTCTCATCACAGAGTCGGCCATATGGGCCCTCTATCCAAGCAAGCGTCTTGTCCCTCCGCGCGTACGCGCGATGATCGACTTCCTCGTCGATCGGTTCTCCCCCGTACCCCCGTGGGAACGATCCCCCACTGAACCTACGGCCGTATCACCTTCCGTCTGAGGAGCGCTGGGTTTCCAGTCGCCGAGAAGATGGCTTGGTCGTAGATCCGAGTGATGAAGATCGCAGTGACGACAGCAAGCGGGCACCTCGGATCCGAAATCGTGAAGGCGGCCGCTGCTTTGATTGGCGCAGACAACGTCATCGGTCTGGCCCGCACCCCTTCCAAAGCGGGACACCTCGGAGTTGCGGTCCGTTCCGGGGACTACAATGACCGAGAACAGCTCACCGAATCATTGCAAGCGATTGATGCCGTACTGCTGGTATCCGGTATGGACGAACCGCCCAAGCGTATCGAGCAGCACCGCAATGTCATCGAGGCTGCCAAAGCCGCCGGTGCGAAGAAGCTCGTGTACACCAGCATTCAGGGCGCCGAAGAGGGGAACGCTTTTTCGCCCGTCGTCCAAAGCAACCGCCAGACCGAAGCCGACGTTCGAGGTTCGGGCCTTCAGTGGGTGATCGGCCGAAATGGCATCTACGTCGAACCCGACGTCGAATACATCGAGACGTACAAGAAGATGGGTGGCATCTTCAACTGTGCCGGTGACGGCAAGTGCGGCTACACGACTCGGCCCGAGCTCGCGTATGCCTACGCCCGAATGCTCACTGGGCAAGAGCACGACGGCAAGACCTACAATCTGCACGGGGAACCCATCACCCAGTACCAGCTCGCCGAGTACCTGAATCAGGCGTTTGGAACCCAGTTGAAGTACCACTCCATGACCGTCGAAGAGTACAAAGACGAACGCATTGCAGAGCTCGGTGAGTTTCTTGGCACCATCATCGCCGGCATCTACACGGGCATTCGTGAGGGAAAGCTAAACAACCCGAGTGACTTCGCTGCTGCAGCAGGTCGAGAACACCACAGCTGGCAAGAGTACTTCGACAGCCTGAAAACATAGGGCGGGCCAGCGCAATACCGGTCCGCGACCTTCGGGTCTTCTACCCGGAGGTCGCAAGACCCGCGCGTCTCGTCTCTCGTGAATCGCACCACTTAATGACCACTCGTTGGATGCGCGTTCATTACCCTCCAAGCTCTTCGACGAGGAAGTCCAGGAACGCGCGGACTTGGGAACGACATGGCGCTGAGAGGGGTAGACCGCGTATACGTGCGTTCCGTCCGAGATGTCCCGAGACAGCGGTTACTTCCACCCTGTTTTTGATGTCTACTGTAGTCGCCGTCGAAAGCCAGGATACTGTTAGCCCACCGTGCAACGAAGGAGAAGAAGAGATAAGCCCCGTAGTCCATTTCGAGCTGCCGTACCAGGACCGCGAGCGGGCCGAGCGGTTCTACGCCACCGCGTTCGGCTGGAAGACCCAGTTTCTCGGCCCTGACAAGGGCGACTACGTGCTCGTCACGACTGCCGAGTCTGACGCAAAGCCGGGAACTCCAGCCGGAGCCATCAACGGCGGCATGTTTCCGAAGAAGCCCGACTGGCCGATGCAGTACCCATCGATCGTCATCGCCGTTTGCGACATCGACCACTTGATGGGAGTCGTGCGCGATGCGGGAGGGGAAGTCCTCGGCGAGCCTCAAATGATCCCCGACTACGGTAGGTACGTCTCGTTCGTCGATACCGAGGGAAATCGAATCAGCATGTTGGAACGGGTCGCGGTCTGAGCACCTACGTCCAAGGAGAAAGAAGGCGAGATGAGAGTGATCGTCATGGTCACGGCGAGCGGCGGCACCAAGACACGACCAGCGGAGACTAACGATCGGAAGAACGAGGAAGCCTGTGCACTCGAGCTTCCACAAGACGTGGTCTACGCCCTTCGGTCGCCCCGGTTCTTGTCGCCCATGAGCGGCGCCAACTGCGTTGACCAGAACCGGGAACGTGATCGACGTTAGGGCGAGCGCGGCGCTGGCGCGATCCTCCGATGAGACCAATTCGAGCCAATGGGCCATCCTTCCCGATGAGTTACCCACGCGAAGTACCGGTCCGCGACCTTCGGGTCTTTTGCCCGAAGGTCGGAGGGACTTGCGCTTCTTGTCTCCCGCAAATCGGACCACTTCGTCACCCGTCCGTCCTTCGGGTTAAGCACCCGGGAGGACGCGCGTTTGTCGAACCCCAATCGCGAAAAAGCCTGAAGAGTTGATCGTTGCGGCGCGACGCAGACTGCGTTTTGACGCGCGTCGACATTGCTGATGTCAAATACGCGTCAAAATGAAAAAACGAGCAGGAAGCACCAGATGGCTAACTGCTCGTTTTGATTTGGTTGCGGGGGCC
>SHLP01000044.1 GCA_004283055.1 Deltaproteobacteria bacterium | reverse complement strand
GGGACAGCCACTACATCTCTTCTTAATCCTCCCTGGCGCGGCATTCGCTGCGCTCCGCCTTGCCGGCGCATGCGCGCCGAGCTTCGCCCTTCGGGCTCGCGCTACCGCCTGCCGTATGGGAGCCGGGTTGGCCTGTCACCGTATGGAGGGGCGCGGAAAAAACGCGTCATGGGGTGGAGTCGACGTGTGAGTGACAATCGGCAAGACAGCAACCACCCCCGATTGGCGCGAGCTCCGAGGGGCGCCTTGCGTGGCCTCAGGCCCCAAGCCCCTCCGGCCACCTCTGCAAGGCGCCCCGTTCGATGGAACCCCGTGACGGGTTTTTTCCGCGTCCCGATCGTCAACCTCATTCAACCGCCTGAGCCCGCCACTTCCGTAGAATGTAGACCCCAATCGCGGCGACCAGGACCGCTGCGAGGATCAGGAAGGGCCACAGTTGGTCCCAGGGCCAGGTGGCCACGGGGTGCTCCTCGATCCATTTCGCGACACGAATTCCGACCAGGGTCGTCATCAGGGTGAAGGGCGCGACGCCCAAGACCGTCGCCGCAACAAACGGAACGAAGCTGACGCGCGAGACGCCCAGCGCCCACTGGACGGTGGGGGTCGTGTAGAAGATCAGCCGCAGCAGGAACACGGTTCGAAATCCGTTCGTTTGGAGTCGCTCGTCGAATCGGCGAATGCGCGGAGGGAGCCGCTCTTGAATCCAGTCGCGGGCGACGAATCGCGCGACGAGAAAAGAAAACAGGCCGGTGCCAACCGTTCCTGCCCAGTTGAGCAGGAACGCCTCGGTCGGCGTCCAGATCAGCGGCGCGCTCAGAAGGAAGACGAGACCGTTCACACCGAACGGCTGTAGGCATGCGTACGCTGCGATGAACAGCACCCCGCCCCAGGGCCCGGCCTTCCGGAACCAAACCCGCATGTTGGCCGGGTCGAGCTCCTGGTATGCGCCACTCGCGTAGATCCACGCAATCGCGCCGGCCAGCAGCGCGGCGAAGGCGATCTTCCATAGGCTTGCGCGATCCACTCGGTCAAGCCTAGCGCAGGACCTGCCAACAACCCTGGACATCCGGAATTCCCTTGGTTAGAAATGCCCGGTATCCAGGAGGAAACCGTGCAGGAAGCAGTGAAGCCAGGTTTGTCGGCCGCCGCCGCAGGCAGGCGCCGAAAAGCCGTCCCGGCCGAGCAAACGGAACGCGAATTTGGGGGCGCCTTCGGAGCTGCCTTCATCATCACGCTCTCGCATGCCCTGATGCTCTACCTCTGGATCGCATGGCGGTTCAACGACGGGGCCGTGCTCTACCCTACCTCGCTCTCCGATCTGGGATCGTTCTTCGGACGGATCTGGGAGCAGATCGTGACTCACGCGTCGCCGACCTGGGGCACATTCGCGATCTACGGGACCTTCCTTCTCGTAGAAGGATGGATGGCAGCCTACCTGCCCGGGTTGGAGATCAAGGGCCTGCCGATCCCGTCGCGGAACGGCCAGCGCTTGGTGTACCGCTGCAACGGCATCACCGCATGGTACCTCACGCTGGTCGCAGCTGCGATTCTGCACTTCAGCGGAGTCTTCCCTCTCGAAACGATCTACGATCAGTTTGGCTCGTTCATGGTCACCGCGATGATCATCGCGAACGTCGTCGCGGTTCTCGTTTACTTCGGAGCCAAAGCGACAGGCAACGCCGAGCGTATGTCGGGGAGCTTCGTCTACGACTTCTTCATGGGCGCATGGCTCAACCCTCGGATCGGGCCCCTGGACCTCAAGATGTGGGCAGAGGTCCGCGTCTCGTGGCTGACGCTCTTCTTACTGACAGCCAGCGGCGCCGCACACCAATACGCTACGTACGGTACGGTGAGCACCCCGATGATCTTCATGGTGGTCGCCCATTTCCTCTACACGAATGCCTGCATGAAGGGCGAGGAGTGCATTCCGTCGACCTGGGACATTTTCTACGAGAAGTGGGGTTGGATGCTCGTCTTTTGGAACCTCGCGGGCGTACCGTTCGTGTACTGTTTCAACTCGATGTACATCGCATCGCGACCGCCCTTCGAGCACTCCGCGGCCTTTACCGTGTTTTGTTTTCTGCTCCTGTTCGGCTCGTACTACGTCTGGGACACCGCACAAAGCCAGCGAAACCGGTTCCGCATGCAGCTCAACGGTTCGTACGTGAAGCGCAAGGCGTTCCCACAGTTGCCCTGGGGCACTCTCGAAGATCCGCGATACTTGGACACCGAAGCCGGGTCTAAGCTGCTCGTAGACGGCTGGTGGCGATACGCGCGGAAGATCCACTACACCGCAGACATCTTGATGGCCCTTTCCTGGGGTCTGATTTGCGGCTTCGACCACTTTCTCCCGTATCTTTATGTTACCTTTTTCGTGGTCATGATTCTGCACCGCGCGCGGCGCGACATCCGCAGGTGCAAGAAGAAGTACGGCGCCGACTGGGATCGATACTGTGAAGAAGTTCCGTACTTGTTCATTCCGGGCGTGTTCTGAACGATGGGCGCGAAGGAGGTAGGAAGCATGTTGAATAGAAGCGGAACACGGACCGTTCTGGCTGGGGTGCTCGTGTCGATCATGGGATTGGCGTTCCTCGTCGTCGGCTGCGGCTCGACTGGGGGCGGCGTTGGCGGCGCCCTGACCCGCGTCATTGGACAAGCCTTGGCCCCGGAAACCGACGGCAACCAGCAAAACGCGGTGCCGCTGGGAGACGGGACAGTCGTTTTGCTCCAGTACGACGATGACGGGAATCTGGAGAACCCCATCATGGTAGGCGGCACCGACGCCGACGGGAACTTCGTCGTCGACGTTCAGGCGCAGGCGGTTGTCGCAATCATCGTCCAGGGAACGACGAACGATGGCGACGTGGAAATTTCGGGGCTCTACAACCCCGATCGGCCGACCATCGAAAAAGACCTCGACCCTGCGACTTCGATCGCCTGTGTGGCGGGCATCTCGGCGATCGAGGACGATTCGATCACCGAGGATCAGCTCGACCAGGGACGCGTCCTGAACCTCGAAGACGCTGCGGCGCAGTACATCGCCGCGAATCCTGAATTCGACTTCTACGACCCGGCGAATGTGGATACAGCGGTGGCCGCGGTCCGTAGCGCGACCAACGATGGCGCGAACCCCGCGGCTCCGGGCGCCTTCACATGAACAGCCGCCTCCTAGAATAGGTAGGCGAGGTTGACCTGCAGCTGCTGGTAGCTCGTTCTGTAGGACGTCTTCGTCGCGCTGTTGAGGCTGATCGAGTAGTTGAAGTCGAAATTGAACATCGCCACGTCGAAGTTCACGCCGAGGCGTCCGATCGCTTGGTAGATCGCGAAGTCTACGTCCTTGGGTTTGAGCCTGACCGTGGTTTCTTCAATGCCCAAGGCAGCATTGGCTCCAACCGTAGCGATGATCCTCGTATTGAAGTGGTTTACGTATCCCGCGTAGAGGAACAGCTTGAAGAGGGGGTTCTTATACGGGATGTACCCCATGATCAGCGGCAGCTCGAACGAGTTCACCTGCGCCTCGAGGCTTAGAACGTTGCCGGATGCGTCGGCCTCCTGCAGGGCGAGCGCCCAGCGATTGAAGGAGAACAGAATTTCGACGAACGCTTTGCGGCGTCGGACTCGCGCGCCGAATCCGACCTGCCATCCTCCGAAAATCTCCTGTTCGCGACCCGTCTCGAGCAGCGAAACGTAGTTCGTGACGCTACCCCCGAAGAAGACCTTGATGTCCAGCTTCGGCTGCTGTGCGCTGCTCGCGGAAGGCCACGCGAAAACCAGAGCGGGAGCCACGAGAAACAGCGCGATGAGCCAGCGTTTCGCCATGGTCATGCCGGAAAGAGGTATTCCTTGCCGTCGAGGACGAAACGCTTGTCCATGATGCGCGGCCAGAGTGGCTTCTTTTGGAGCTCGGTCTTCTGCCACTGCTCGTGCTCTTCGTGGAGTTTCTCGTAGAGCTCGGGCATCTGCTCTTTGAGATCGATCTGCTCGGACTTGTCGGTTTCGAGGTTGTAGAGCTCGGCCCAACCGTCACGCGTGCTCAAAATGAGCTTGTATTTGCCATCGCGAATCGCCCAGATGTGATCGGCGCGCCAGAAGAGCTGCTCATGCGGAGCTCCGTCGGCCGTCCCCTGAAGATACGGCACGAGATCCACGCCGTCGTAGGTGCGGTCGCTCGGAAGAACGCCGCCTGCAGCCGCGACCGAGGTAGCGAAGATGTCGGTCGAGGAGACGGGGTTCTCATACCGCATCCCAGGGGGAATCTGCCCCTTCCACTTCATCATGAACGGGACGTTGATCCCGCCTTCGAACTGGGTGAGCTTTCCTCCCTTGAGCGGTCCGTTGTCCGTCGCGTGCGTGTACGAGGCGCCGCCGTTGTCGCTCAGAAGGAAGATGAGCGTGTCGTCCTCGAGGCCGGCGTCGATGATGGTCTGATGCACCTCGCCGATAGCGTCGTCGAGGGCCGAGATCATCGAGTAGTAGACGCGCTTGTTGTCGTCTTCGACGTAGGCGTACTGGCAGTAATAGTCGACGGGAGCTTGGAAAGGCACGTGCGGTGCGCTGAACGCGGCGTAGAGGAAGAACGGCTCGTCCTTGTGCTCGCGGATGAACGCCTTCATGCGGTCTCTGAACGCGAAGGTCAGGTACTGCTCTTCGCGAAGCTCTTTCCCATTTTCGAGGATCACCGCCTCTTCACGGCGGCCCATGTTCCACTGGTGCTGCGCGCTAAACGAATCGTGCTCGTGGTTGATGACGCCCGCCCAGTTGCGCTCCGGCGTGTAGAGAGAGAAGGCTCCATTGAAGCCGAACTGGTAGTCGAAGCCGCGCGCTAGAGGCACCTGCTTGCGCGAAACGCCAAGGTGCCACTTTCCGACGATTCCCGTGGAATATCCATACTTCTTGAGAATGGTCGCCAGCGAGATCTCCGTCGGTGGAACACCCTGCTTGTGCGCCTGCCACTCGGCGGGGAACGATGGCTTGGCCTTGACCTTGAACTCGCCGGTGTCGACGATCCAGCGACCGGAGATGTACTCGACCCAGTTGGTCGGGTAGTGCTCCATGATCTGAGTTTCGAAGCCGTAGCGGTTCTGAACCCGGCCGGTCATGATGCCCGCCCGCGACGGCGCACAGGTGGGGGCGGTCACGTAACCTTCCTGGAACACCACACCCTCGGCGCCGATTCGATCGATGTTGGGCGTCGCGATATGCTCCGCGCCGTAGGCCGAAACTTCGTACTTGCCCAGGTCGTCGGCGAGCAAAATCACGATGTTGGGCCGGCGCTTCTCCTTAGCAATGGCGATGGGGGCATCGATGTACGCCGATTTGCCCGAGCGCATGCTCTTGTCCTTCTTGATCCGCCACTTGGCGCGCGTGATCGAGCAGCTCACCAACAAGAGGGCGAGACCCACGAGGAGCATCGACTCGCCTAATCGCTTCTTGCCCCGCATCCGAACTCGCGGCAATTGGTAGCGGCAAGGCCCTCAGCCTGGCAAAAAAGACGCAGGCTGATGACGGCCGGCGCTTAGGAAATACCGAGGAGAGCGGCACCGTAAGCGCCCATCAACTGAGGCTCCCCTGGAAGGACCACCTCCTCGACCGTCGCTTCGGCGATCATCTTCCGGACCGCCTCATTCTTGGCAACACCCCCGGAAAGCATGAGGGGCGCGACGACGCCGACGCTTCTAGCCATCGATACCACTCGGCCCACCAAGGAGCGGTGAAGCCCTCGAAGGATCGCGTCGGGCTCCGCGCCGCGGGCGATCAGCGAAATGATCTCGGACTCGGCGAAAACGGTGCATGTGGAGCTGATCGGCTCCTCGCGCGCGGTGCAGAGAGCTCGGGCGCCGAGCTCTGGGACTGAAACCCCGAGGCGCGCTGCGGTGTACTCCAAGAATCGACCGGTCCCCGCGGCGCACTTGTCGTTCATCATGAAGTCGATTGGCCGCCCGTCGGGGCCGATCTGGATGACCTTGCTGTCCTGCCCACCGATGTCGATGAGAGTGCCCGCACGACCGAGATCGCGAAAGACGCCCCGCGCGTGACAGGTGATCTCGGTCAGGTTTCGCGTGGCCTCCTTGATCAGCTTGCGCCCGTATCCGGTGGCGATCGTCGGAACGCTCGAATCGGCGCCCTGCTTCGCACGAATTGCATCGAGCATCCTCTGGACTTGTAGCTCGACGCGCGGCTCGGTCGGCTCGAGCACGGAGCTCATGATGGCGCCATCGGGGTCTACCGCGACCAGCTTGCAGGTGGTCGAGCCTGCGTCAATTCCGATCGCGGCGATTCCGCTCACGCGCGCGGCTCCATCATTTCGATGAAGGCCTCGAGCCGGTTGCTTCCTTGCTCATCGGAGTAGTCGCGCGGGTCGTTGTGATCGGCTTCGAGCAGCAGCGCAGGGACGCCGAGGGTCTTGACCAGTCGATCGCGCTGGTCGATCTGCCCGAGCGAATAGGGCTTACAGGAACGATCCGAGTGAAGAATGACACCGTCTAGCTGAAACTCGTCGACCATTCGTTTCATGGCGTCGAGCTTGTGCCCCGTCGACCGGTTGAGGATTGGATGCAAATAGACGCGGGCCATGGAATCGAGCGGCTGCGTTGGGTCGATCATCGGCGCGAGCTCTCCCCACGCAAAGGTGTACGTCGACGCGACGACGTTCACGCCGCGTTCGGCGAGCCACTTGGAAAATTCCCCGATCTTGAACCAGATGGGGAGGTTGTCCCAGAGCACTCGGTAGCGCTCTTCCTTGATGGCGCCGATCCCCCGCTCGATTCGCTCGTCGAGCTCGGCGATCAGGCGTTCGTAATAGGCGACGGTCACCGCTTCACCCCGCATGTCGACGATGGGCCCCATGTGAATGAAGCCGTCGAAGGCGGTCATCGGCGCGGGCCGCTGCTGCGAACGGTTGAGCACTTCGAGCCAGAGCTCCGCGCCCCGCCGTGCGTTGGTCATGACCTCTCTGAAGCGTGTCTCGTCGAGCGACTTGCCCGCGATCTCTTCGGCGACACAGATCATGTCTTCGATCTGGCGCTTCACGTACGCGACCTCGTGGTCGTTCGCTTCGCCATAGAGGAACGGCGTGTCGATGAGAACCAACGGGCACTCGAAATAGTCCGCTAAAACGCGGTACCAGTGAAGGACGGTCTGGCAAATGTTGGTGCAGCAGACGAGCACATCGGGGCGAGGCAGTCGGCCGGCGGGCGTTTTGCCCGAAATCATCGCTCCAATATCGGTGCGCGCGTAGGAGCATATGTCGCGCGACCAGCCGGCATGCTCGGCTTCTTCTGCGATGCTCTGCGCTTTGCGACGCACTCCACACAGGGCGGCGTGGTTCTCCGGGTAGACCAAGAAGTAGCCCAAGGCCTGGAGTGGCTCGGTCGGCGCCCCACTCGTCACCCAGGCGACCTTGCGAACCCCCGCGGCGTACCGACCTTCGAGATAATGGCGGCTCATGATTTCTTTCATGTGCACGACCGAGCGAAGAGGCGGGTTGAGCGCGCTGTCGGGTCGCGGTCGGCGACGGGCGATCTTCCACTGATCGCGCCAACGCTGAACGCGAAGCGCCGTCTTTCCCAAGAGCTCGTAGTTGACGAAGTGCTCGAACCGGTTCGATTCCACGTAGTGCGGCAGGGCTTCCAATCGGGTCATGAGAGCGTCTCCACGAAGGCTTCGATACGGGACAGGGTTTGATGTGGAAGGCGGTCTCCCATCTCGAACTCGACGTGGAGGACGGGAAACCCGCAGGCACCCAGGTGCTTGCGCAGCAGCGGAACGTCGAAGAGCTCCGGCTCGCAGAACTTCGGGTCGTAAATCAGGAGCCCGCGAGCACCGAGCGCGCGCATACGCGCTTCAAGCGTTTCGACGCGGGCTTGAATGGGGGTGCCACAGGTTGGATCGGCCGGGGAGGTCAAGAGCCGATACGCCGCCCGCTCGAACGGATCGGCTTGCGCGGAGACGGAATAGACACGGCGAAAACCGCAGGCCAGATCGTCTCCGGCGATGTGCGCCCCCATGGCCTCGATCTGGTCGAAGAGGGCGGGCTCGGCGACGATGCCCGAGATCATCAGTCCGACCCCGCGCTCGGGGGGGTCGCCTTCGGGTAGTGCAGCGGCCTGCTGGCAGAACTGCTCGGCCGTCAAATACTCGCGAGAACGAACGACCGTGTAGAAATCCCGATCGGAGATCGCGAGCCGGTCCCGACGCTGGTACAGGTCGGCCAGGGCTCTATCCGCGGCGTCTTCGGCCTCGAACGCCTCGTCCCAGTCGGCGCGGCTGGGCTCGTAGCCGCTGACCTCGACGAGCGTCGTGGCAAGGCGTCTGAGCTCGCTTTGCAAAAACTCGTGGTCGGAGCCGCGTCGCCCGCGCGGGAGATAGAGCGTGAGAACGCGCTGATCGGGATCGAGGAAGTCTCCGAGCACCGAGCCCATGCCCTGCAAGGCGTCACAGGTATGCGGGACCAAAATGGCTTTGGACGCACCTAGACCGCCGGAACGAATGAACGACATCGCTTTGACGACGATGTCACAGGTGTAGGCTTGAAAGTGCCGGCTCCCTTCGTGCCGCTCGACGTGAGGCGGCCCCCAGAGCTCCATCGGGTGAAGCCGATGCGCCCGCAGCATCGCGCGCGGATAGTGAATCGGCATCACGGCAACGAGGTCTCGACCAAGCGTGCGAACATGCTCCATGGCCTCGAGTCGGCTGGGGAGGGATAGCGCTGCGTGTTCAGCCACGTGAGCGAGTGTGCCTCAATTTCGGGCTTCCCGTCGACCCGAGCCGCGCGGAGCCGCCCGAACGAGAGCGCGGCTCCCATTGGGGGTCCCCGGACGCAAATGTTTCGCTTCCAGCGGGGGAAAGCAACGGTGTACATTCAGCCTTCGGCGCCCTGCTCCGCCACCCCGAGGCGGTCAACCGGGCGCAGGAAGGAAAACCATGACTCAGATGGTTGGAGGTGAGGCGCTAGCTCGGATGTTGGCGGCGGAAGGTGTCGAAGTGGTCTTCGGGATCGTCGACGGCACCTACATGGGCTTCTTTGCGAGCTTCGAAAAGCACGGTATCCGCATGGTGTCACCGCGGCACGAAACGAGCGCGGCACACATGGCGGGCGCGTATGCCCGACTGACGGGCAAGCTCGGTGTTTGCATGGCGTCGAACGGGCCCGGCGTGGCGAACATCTTGCCTGGCGTGGCTGTCGAGAACGGCGAGGGCAACCGCGTGCTGCTCATCACCTCCAGCCGACGCACACCGATCGCGTATCCCGATCGAGGAGGTACCTATCAGTACTTCAACCAGACAGGGGTCACCCGCGCGATGACCAAGTGGAGCGGTGCGGTGCCCTCGTTCGATCGCCTTCCGGAGTTCTTTCGACGGGCGGCTCGCATGAGTTGGGCCGGTCGCCCCGGCGTGGTTCACCTCGACGTTCCGGAAACCGTCATGAACGGTGTCTTCGAGGCTGACGCCATCGATCTGCGTCCACCCCAGGCGTATCGGCGAACCGAGCCCATCGAGCCCTCCGCGAGCCAGGTGAAGCGCGCCGCGGAGCTGCTTCGAACCGCCGAGCGGCCGCACATCCATGCGGGGAGCGGGGTCCTGCATGCGCTCGCCCCGGACGCGCTCGAGCGAGTGAGCGAAGCCATCGGCTCTCCGGTCACGACGAGCTGGGCCGGACGCGGCGCCCTGCCCGACAACCACGAGCAATTACTACCGATTTGGGCCATGGAGCCGATCAACCAGGCCCGCAGCCAGGCCGATGTCGTCCTGGTCGTCGGCTCGCGCCTCGGCGAGACCGATTGGTGGGGTAAGCCGCCCTACTGGGGAAGCGCGGACGCGCAGAAGTTGATTCAGATCGACATCGACGAGGAGATCCTCGGACTGAACAAAGCCACCGAGCTCGCCATCGTCGCCGACGCCCGCACGTTCCTAGCTGCTCTCGCCGCAGACCTCGAGCGCTCGCCGCTCAGCGAAGCGCGACTCCAGGCAAACCGCGAACGTACGGCCGGTTTCGCCGAGGCTGTGGGCAAGGTCCGAGCTCAACTCGATATGGCGCTTCAGAACACGGCGAGCCCCATGCACAGCGCCCAGGTGCCCGCAGCCTGCCAGCGCTTCTTCGGCGACGACACGGTTCACGTGTTCGACGGAGGCAATGCCACGGTCTGGGCGAGCTTCTTCTCCGAGATCAACCGACCGGACACGCTTCTGTCGACGTTCAAGTTTGGTATGTTGGGCGCCGGCGTCGCGCAGGCGCTGGCCGGACAGATCGCAAAGCCGGATGCGAAAGTCGTGTGCATCATCGGCGATGGTGCGATGGGATTTCATTTCCAAGAGCTCGAGACGGCGCTCCGCAACGGTCTGCCCGTGATCTATCTCGTCCTTTGCGACAAGCAGTGGGGCATGGTGAAGCTCACGCAGTCGATCGGGCTCGGCATGCTTCGCCCGGCGATTCAGACCGATCAGCAGGGCACCATCAACGCCGACTTCGAAGAAATCCAGTTCGACAAGGTGGCCGAAGCCATGGGTTGCCACGGTGAGCGGGTCGCCGATCCGGCCGAGCTCGAAGCTGCGCTCCAGCGCTGTGTCGATTCGGGCAAGCCGTCGGTCATTCACGTGGACGTAGACCCCAACATGCACTTGTTCGCGCCCGGGCTTCAGGAGTTCAAGGCGATGCACCAGGAGCCAGGCGCCTGATGGGGGCGGGCCCCGCGGTCTTGGTGACCGGGGCGGCTGGCTATGTCGGTCGCCTCTGCGTCGAGGCCCTCGCAGAGCGTCGGGACGAGCTTTCGTCGCTGGTTGCGCTCGATTGGACGGAGGTCGAGCCGGCGCAACGGCTCGACGGCGTCGTCTACGAGCAGGCCGATATTTGCAGCCCCGAGCTGGGGCACTTGTTTCGCGAGCACGGGGTCGACACTGTCGTCCATCTCGCCTCGATCGTTCGTGCACCCAAGGGTGCGCCGGAGGACTTGGCGTACCGGGTCGACGTCCTCGGCACCCGTAACCTTCTCGAAGCCTGCGCGGCAGCTCAGGCGACGAGGCTGATCGTCACCTCCAGCGGCGCGGCCTACGGATACCATCCCGACAATCCAGATTGGTTGGACGAAAACGATCCGCTCCGGGGCAACGACGAGTTCGAGTACGCGAAGCACAAGCGGATCGTCGAAGACATGTTGGCGCGCTGGCGCGAAGAGCGTCCGGAGCTACGGCAGATCGTATTCCGGCCCGGCACCGTCGTGGGTCCCGACGTGCACAGTCCGGTCACCGATCTCTTCGAGAAGCCCGTCATTCTCGGCATAGCGGGCTCGGATTCTCCCTTCGTCTTCATCTGGGACCAGGACTTGGTTGCCTGCCTCGTCGATGCGGTCTTCTCCGACAAGGTCGGCGTCTACAACCAAGCGGGCGACGGCGCGCTCACCCCGCGCGAGATCGCGAAGATGCTCAAAAAGCCGTATCTGCCGCTGCCGGCATCGCTAGTGAAGGCGATTCTCTGGGCGCTCAAGGGGGTCGGCCTGACGGAGAACGGGCCGGAAAGGGTCAAGTTCTTGAGGTATCGCCCGGTGCTCTCGAACCGGCGCCTCAAAGAGGAGTACGGCTACACCCCGAAGCTGAGCAGCCGCGAGGCGTTCGAGCTGTACGCACGCGCAAGAGGTCTTCTTGGCTCGGCGTAATTTCCGCGGACGCACGGTCGTCATTACCGGAGGAGCAGGTGGGATCGGGCGCGCGCTAGCCCGAGCCTTCGGCGCTGCGGAGTCGAAAATTGCCATTGTCGATCTTCCCGGGAGCCCGCTCGTCGAAACCCGCGAGGAGCTCGACGCGCTAGGTATCGAAGCCATCGTCCTGCCCTGCGACATCACCGACCCCGAGCAAGTAGCCTCGACGATGGTCAGCGTCCGCCAAGCGTTCGGAAGCATCGACGTCTTGATCAACAACGCCGGTATCGTGCACCGAAGCGCGTTCACAGAGACGCGGCCCGAAGTTTTCCGGCGCGTGATGGAAGTCAATCTCTTCGGTGCGATTCACTGCACGCAGGCCTGCATGAAAGACTTGCTGAGAAACCGCGGTTTGATCATCGCCGTATCGAGCATCGCAGGATTGGCCCCGCTCTATGGGCGGAGCGGATACGCGGCTTCGAAGCATGCGATGCACGGCCTGTTCGAAAGCTTGGGCGCCGAGCTGGCCGATCGCGGCGTCGCTGTTCTGATGGTCTGCCCGTCGTTCGTCGAAACCGGCCTCGAAGCGACGACGCTCGGGGGCGACGGCAAGCGCGTTTCGCGACCGAGGTCCAAGGTGGGGAAGCTAGGCAATGCCGGCGATGTCGCGGCCGAAGTCGTGAAGGCGGCCGAATCCGGGCGAAGGCGTCTGATACTGACGCCCGTTGGCAAGACCAGCGCAGTTCTCTCGCGCCTGGCCCCGGGGCTCTACGAGCGTCTCATGATTCGAAGCCTACGCTCCGAGCTCGATCGAGGCTGACGGGGCCTCGCTCAGCTCTTCGGCGCCGCTAGGCCTTTGACGGGATGCGCACGATACGGCGCTTCGAGGATCGCGATCTCCTCCGCACTCAGCTCGATCTCGGCCGCGGCGATCGCATCATCGAGGTGCTTGAGCTTGGTTGCGCCCACGATCGGAGCGGTCACCGCTGGTTTGGAGAGAAGCCATGCGAGGGCGACGCGAGCGGCTGGCTCGCCCCGTTCAGCGGCGACCTCTTTGACGGCATGGACGACGTCCCAGTCCGAGGGCTGGTCGTAGAGGATTTGATCGAGGCCGTCGCTCGAGGAGCGGCTGGTCGAGTCGTCTCCGAGCTTGCGGCGCGTCCCTGCAAGCATTCCGCGAGCGAGCGGTGACCATGGAATGACCCCAATCCCCTCGTCCTCGCAAAGCGGCATCATCTCGCGCTCCTCCTCCCTGTAGACGAGATTGTAGTGGTTTTGCATCGTGACGAAGCGGGCCCAGCCGTTGCGCTCGGACATCGAGAGAAGCCGCTGAAACTGCCAAGCGTACATCGAGCTCGCGCCGATGTATCGAACCTTGCCCTGCGTCACGAGCTGGTCGAGGGCAGCCAGCATCTCCTCCATGGGCGTGTGGGGATCCAAGCGGTGAATTTGGTAGAGGTCGATGGTGTCGACGCCCAGGCGTCGGAGGCTGCCCTCGCAGGCCTGCTGGATGTGCTTGCGGGAAAGGCCGCCCATGTTGGGGCGATCGTTCATCGGAAAGAAGACTTTGGTGCCGATGACGAGCTCGTCGAGGTTGCCGTACTCACGGAGCCACTTGCCGGTGACCTCCTCGCCAACGCCGAGCGAATACATGTCAGCCGTATCGAAGAAGTTGATGCCCGCTTCGATCGCGCGTTTGAAGAACGGCGCCGACGCCTTCGAATCGTGGACCCAGGGCCGCCAGTCGGGTGTCCCGTAGCTCATGCAGCCGAGGCAAATCCGCGACACGGTCACGCCGGTTCGACCAAGATGCGTGTACTTCATCCGGCCGATACTACATGATCGAAACGGGCGAGCGCACCCGCCCGTTTAGCTCTTGCCGTAAACCGGAACCAGAGCCCCCCGCGTGACGGAATTTTGCGGCGAGGCGAGGAACGCCACGGTTTCGGCGATTTGTTCGGGTTTGGGCCAGGCGCTGTGGTCGGCATCAGGCATGGCGGCGCGGTTCGTTTTCGTGTCGATGATGCTGGGGACGATCGCGTTGACCCAGATCGAAGAGCCGGAGAGCTCCTCGGCGAGCGAAAGCGTGAGCGCGGCAACGGCGGCTTTCGAAGCCGCGTAGGCCGTCATCTGGCCGGTGGGAATGAGCGCCGGGCGCGCCGCGACGTTGACGATGCGTCCCTCGCGCCCTTCCATCGCCTCGACCGCTCCGCGACAGGAAAGGAAGCAGGTCGTCGCATTCATGCCCATCAAGTGATCCCAAACGTCCAAGCCGATCGACCCGATCGGTCCCATGGCAAATCCACCCGCAATGTGAATGCTCGCGTACAGAGCGCGTGTCTCGGCGAAGAGCCGGGCCACGTCCGCCTCGACGCGCATGTCCGTCCCCTCGTGAAGCTTCACGGAGGGTTCGGAGCGGTAGGCGAAACGGTCGAGCTCGGCAGACTCGAAGACAGGGACGTGAACGGTGGCACCCGCCGAAACGAGCCGCCCAACGACGGCGCTGCCGAGCGCGCCGGTTCCGCCCGTGACGACCGCTTCGCGGCCCGAAAAATCCAGCATGGGCTAGAGCTTAGTCCAGGAAGCGGTTGACCTCACGTGTCCGATTCGCGAAGTCGAGGCGCAGGGACTGCCCGCGGTGCCGGAACGAAATCACCTCGCCCGGGAAGTCCGACGTGCCGTACGGATTGTCATAGCGGGGGTAGTCGGCAACATCGACTGCGACTCCGTCCTGCATCAGCGGGCCGTCCCAGCCCATGAGCAGACGCCCTTGGGAGGGAGACTCGTAGTCGACGGTGAGCGCTTCGGCGTCGACGCTCAGCGGAGCAGCGAGGATGGCCCCCTTGAAGGCGTCGAAGCTCGCATAGTCGGCCCCGCCTCCCAGCTCACAGATCCAGATGGTCTTCTCGCCGTCGGCGATGATCTCGTGGTCCCCCAGATCCTGGTGGTCCGGGTCATCGTTGACGAGCCAGTCGGCATCGGGATCCGAGGCCCACAGAGCCAGGTACCCGTCGCCGTAACGCGCAAAGAACCAGCCGCCCTCTTTGTACGCCTCGTCGAACTCGCTCTTGTCGAGAAAAGCGTGGGTGTAAAGCGGTTGATTGGGGACGTAGAGCTGCGCCGTGGTGTCCACGTCGTACAGCGAGATCACGACGTTCTCGACCTGAATCGCTCGAGGCATCGTTCCGTAGCCGGTCCAGTAGCGCGGCGTGTCGCCCTCCCAGCTCTCGTTGCCCGGGTGGGTGGTGAATGCGACCGCCTCCTTTCCGAGCGTCGCTTGCCAGATCGACTGCTGGTCCCCGCCAAAGCCTTTGCGCCAGTCCTGCGCCGTGCTGAGCATGTAGCTCGGCGTTCGGTGGGTGTAGATGTTCACCTCGGGGCGCATGTTACGCGTGATGTCTTTTTCAGCTTCGATCGCGAAGGCGTTTCGCACCAGCTCGTTCTCGAGTACGTCGCGGAACGGCTCGAAGAGACTGTAGTCATCGTGCTGCCACCAGCCGTACGCCTCGAGCATTTCGACCCAGAGGCCGATGGTGAGCGGGTGCGTGTACGCCTCGAGCGTCATGAAGGTCATCCCGTCTTCGAAGCGCGTCGTGTCGAGCCCCCAGTCGGCCGCTTCTTCGAGCCTGATGCCCATGCGCTGACGATTTACGGAACGTTCGCTGTCGTGCGCCATCTCGTAGATGACCCGGGGCAATTGGTAGGTGCTGCTCAGGGCGAGCAAGGACGAGCTCATGTTGCCCGGTGCAAATTCGTTGAGGTCGAAGAGCAGCTTGGCCGTCGAGCCGGTGTTGTCTCGGGAGCCGCCCATCTTGTCTTCGTAGGTCCGGCCGTGGGTGCTGCCGAATGTGCCCTCGTACTGATTCAGGGCGATGTCCGTATAAATGGTGTCGAGGACCATCGTCGCGAGCTGACGGATCTCCTCGTCCTCGGCCAGCTCGACCAGCGCGATCAGCCCGGGGATGTCTTCGTCGTAATAGACGTTCGACAGCCACTCGCTGAAGCCCGATCTGTACCGAAGCTCGAGCCAGCGCATCACGCGCGGCCGAAACGTTTCCATTTTCTGGGCGCCGGTCTCACCGCTCGCCGCGAACACCTCATCCGGATAGAGCTGCCCGACGAGATACGCGCTGCTGGCATAGAGGATGAAGTGGTTCTCGGTAACGTAGACCATGCTGTCGGTCTTTTCCGGATCCGGCTCGTTCATGCGCTCGTCCGGCCAGAACTTGTGCTGGAGGAGGGTCTCCTTGGTGTTCGCGAGGATCTCAGGGCTCAGCAGGTCCGAGTCGCCGTACTCGTAGAGCATCCAGAGGATCACCGGAAGCTTGAAGTCCGAGGTGTCCTCGCGACGCACCAGGCGATCGAGGTCGAACTGGATCTTCGACTCGTCCGGCGCGACTCCCCGGGCAACGCGCATGACCTCGGAGTATGTGTTTCGAGGCTCAGCCTCGATCGTCAGGTCGAAGAAGGCGTCGACCCGAGCCTGGTATCCCGTCGGCTCGAGCGGCGGGGCCGACGTCGAGCTGGAACAACCGAACGAAACCACACCAAGCACCAAAACAGCTAGAGCCGCTACTGATTTCATCTGCACATCCTCCGCCCAGAACCAGTCAAGCCATAGCCGATCTCAATCGCCGATGCAGCTATCGGGGCGACGAATTCCAGGTTTGACGAGCGGACGCTAATTGTTCGCGAGCGCGGCCGGCCTATCGCGTAGGCCGTGCCGCCGCCCGGAGGTGTTCCGGTGTTACCTCGTCGTAGTCGTCGAACTCGATCGGCTCTCGCTCCGCAATCTCCAGCGGGACATTGCTGGAAAGCCGGGCCCAAGCCTCCTCGTCCAGCGAGTCGATCAGGGCCGAAAATCCGGCGGCAGTCTCGTTCGGCGGGAGGTATTTTTCGGAAATGCACACGAGGCTCTTCAGCATCGGAAGATAAGGCTGGAGCTCCGTGGTGGTCGAAGCAGCCTCACTGTCGATCCAAGCGATCGCGACGCGCTCGATTGAATCCGACCGCCCCAGGACCGTTCGAAGCAGAAGCTCGATGTCGAACGCAAAGCGCTTCTCGACGGTGTCGCGGACGATGCCGGCGGCGACGTCGGCTCGAAACGCCTTGAACCCGCACTGCGTGTCGATGATGGGGCTGAGCGTCGGAATGAGCCGCTTCCAAAGGTAGATGAAGAGCTTCCCACGGGCGTTTCGCGCGCCGGACTTGATCACCACCGACCTCGGCTCGCGACGGGAACCGATCGCCGCATCGTAGCCACGCCCGAGGATCGGCTCGACGAGGAGGCCCAGCTGGCCGAGGTGTGTCGACAAGTCGGCGTCGGTGAAGACGACAACGTGATTGCGTCGGTCGTCCTCGGTAGCCACCGACATGCCGTACTCGATGGAGCCACCCTTCTGACTGTCGGCCGTCGTGGTGATTCCGACCGCCGCCGGATGACCCGTATCGATGGCATGCTGCAGAAAAAGGACCTTTACCCGGTCGCCGAGTCCGCGCGACTTGATGACGTCCTGGGCGATGGCACCGCTGTTCTCCGGGCAACCATCGTCGACTACCAGCATCTCCCAGCGCGCGCCGGAGGATCCGCGCAGTAGCCACTCGATTTGCTCGACCTTGCGGACCAGGAAGTCCTCGCCGTGCGGATGCTCGGCCTGTGTGCGAAGCCGGTTGTGCTCCTTGTACACCGCGAAGACCACTGACACATGGACCTCGCCGCCCAACGCCATCATCCGCCTCTTCGACTGCGCGAGCTTCACGGCGAGGCGAACCAAAACGGGAGCGTCTACGGAGCGGTCCTCCAGGAGCCGCAGATCCTCTTCCGCCGGGAAACGCTGGAGCATCTCTTCGGCCACACGCCGGCACCATTGGTCCTGGTCGGCCTGGGTGAGGTCGACCGAGAGGGGGGCGTCCGCCAGCCAGCTGCGCATCTGTTCCAGCCCGAATGATTTGTCGCTCATCGCTTGGCTACATGAAACTGGGGGGCCCGGGCCGTCAAGCTCGGCCGCCTACCCCGATCAAAGCCCCCACTTTGGGTCCGAGAAGGTGTATCCTCTCAGCCCCGTCCGAATCAGGAGCAATCAATGGCCGAACTGCAACTCGCCCTCGACGACGCCTATCACTGGGAAAGCTCCACGCCTGACCGGCTGTGGATGACCCAGCCCATCGGCAATGGCGAAGTACAAACCTACACTTGGGCCCAAGCCATGGATGAGGTGAGGCGAATGGCGGCCCACCTCAAGTCGCTCAATCTCCCTCCTGGAAGCCACATCGGGCTCATCTCCAAAAACTGCGCGCATTTCGTCCTCACCGACCTGGCGATTTGGATGGCCGGCCACGTCAGCGTGGCGCTCTATCCCACCCTCAATGCAGAGACGATTCAGTACATCCTCGAGCACAGCGACTCGAAGCTCCTGTTCGTGGGCAAGCTCGACGGCTGGGACGAAATCAAAAAGGGGATTCCCGCGGAGATGCCGTGCATCTCGTTCCCCCTCGCCCCGCCGAACGACTACGAGACCTGGGATTCGATCATCGCCCGGACCGAACCGCTCCAGGGGAACCCCTCGCGCAGCCCGGAAGAGCTCGCCATCATCGTTTACACCTCGGGAAGCACCGGGCGGCCCAAGGGCGTGATGCACAGCTTCGGCGCAATCGCCGCGTCGGTGAAGGGAGCCGAAGAGATCTTTCACTCGACGCCGGAGGACCGAATGTTGTCCTACCTTCCGCTCGCTCACGTCTTCGAGCGATTTTGCGTCGAGACCCAGGGCCTGCACACCGGCATGCAGCTCTTCTTCGCGGAGTCGCTGGACACCTTCGTAGCCGACCTCAACCGCGCACAGCCGACGATCTTCGTTTCGGTGCCGCGCTTGTGGTTGAAATTCCAGCTAGGGATCTTTCACAAGCTTCCTCCGGAGAAGCTTTCCCGGCTGCTTCGCATCCCGCTGCTCAATCGGGTCATCAAGAAAAAGATTCTGACCGGGCTCGGCCTGCAGCACGTACGGATTGCGGCCAGCGGGTCGGCGCCGATTCCGCCCGACCTCATTCAATGGTATCGCAACCTCGGCCTCGAGCTGCTCGAAGGCTACGGCATGAGCGAGGATTTCGCGTATTCCCATGCGACCTACCCCGGACACGGCCGCGTAGGGTACGTGGGCAGCCCAATGCCCGGAGTCGACGTCAAAATCAGCGAGGAAGGCGAGATCCTGATCAAGTCACCGGGCAACATGACGGGCTACTACAAGCAGCCCGAGATGACGGCCGAGTGCTACACCGAGGACGGCTACTTTCGCACCGGCGACCGCGGCGAGCGTGATGAGGAAGGCCGACTGAAGATCACGGGCCGCGTCAAGGAGCTCTTCAAGACGAGCAAGGGCAAGTATGTCGCCCCGGTTCCGATCGAGAACATCATCAACAACCATGTTCACGTCGAGATGTGCTGCGTGACCGGGTCCGGTCATCCCCAGCCCTTTGCCCTCGTGCTCCTGGGCGAAGAGCTCCGCCCGAAGCTGAGCGACCCGAGTGTGCGGCAGGAGGTCCAGGCCGAGCTCGACGCCCTGCTCCAGCAGGTCAACCAGGAGGTCGAGGCCTTCGAACGGCTTCAGTTCCTGACGGTCGTCAAGGACGCTTGGCTGATCGAAAACGGCTTTCTCACGCCGACCATGAAGATGAAGCGAAGCATGCTCGAAGACACGTACGGCCCCAAGATGGAGGACTGGTACAGCGCGGGTCAGAAGGTGGTCTGGGAGGCCTAGCCGGCGTGCGCTAGAGTGCGCCTCTCATGGAAGAACAGCCTGTTTACGACGTCATCATCGCCGGCGCCGGCCCAGCAGGGGCGACCGCGGCGTACTTCCTCGCCAAGCGGGGAAAGCGGGTCGCTCTGCTCGAGAAAGCGACCTTTCCGCGGGACAAGCGCTGCGGTGATGCCTGGTGCGAGCCTGCGCTCGACATTTTGGAGGAGATGGGAGTCATCCAGGAGCTCGACGCCGAGGGCGCGGTGCAATGGGTTCGTTCCGGCGGCCTGGTGTCGCCGTCGGGACTGAGCTTCACCAGCCCCGATCAAGGTGAGCGCGAAGGCGCGCCTCGCGTGGCGGCGATCCGACGGCTCGTCTGCGACGAACGCATTGCGCAGGCCGCCGTACGCATGGGCGCTGAGCTGATCGAGAACGCATCGGTGAGCGATGTGAAGCTCGCCGATGGGCGCTGGGTGGTGCGCTGCAAGGATCGGCGACGGTTCTCCGGTCGATGCCTGATCGCGGCAGACGGAGCAAAGAGCAAGATCGCTCGTGCGCTAGGCGTCGTGACGACGGGCGCCAACAGTGTCGCGAGTCGCCAGTACATCAAGGGTGGCACCCATCGTTTCAGCAGCGACGGAGTCCTGCTCTATCCGCCCTATGTGCTTCCGGGCTACGTCGCGCTTTTTCGCCACTCGAACGGGGACATCGATCTCGGCTGCTACGTCCTTCCCGGAGGCCGCGTTCCGATGACCAAGCTGAAGTCCCTGCTCCAAACCGAGGTCGCCTCCGACCCATACGTACGCGCAGCGCTCGGCGAACACGCGGAGCCGCTGGAGCCTCCGGGCCTATCTCCCCTTCGTCTAGGCGGTGAGCCCCGAACGCATGGCGAACGACTCCTCGTAGTGGGCGACGCGGCTGGACAAACCGATCCCCTGACCGGCGAGGGCATTCACACCGCCATGGTCGCAGCAAAGATCGCGGCCCGTGTGCTCGACGAGGCTTTCGATGCGGGGGACCTGAGCGCGCGGCGATTGTCGGCGTACCATCACGCCTGGATGAGGGAATTTGGCCGGGACTTTTCGATATCCGCTGCGGCCGGCCGCGCGATCCAACGCTTCCCGGTTCTTTTGGACACAGCCGCGATGGCGGCCCAGCGCAACGGAGCGAGCTTCATGGACAACTTCGGCGCGGCCATGACGGGCGTCAAGTCGAAGTCGCTCTTCCTGTCCCCGCGGATGTCGGTTCCGCTCATTGCGGCGCTGCTCGGACTACTGCGCACACGAGCGAAAAACCAGTACGCGTTCGGACCGCGCGCCGAGCCGACGCACGATTTCAGCTTCGCCACCAACGCGCTCCAGATGAGCGCCTACGGGGCGAGATGAAGCTTTTCTTGCTTCGGCTGATGCTCGGGCTCGCCATCTCGATGGCGACACTGGCGATTGTTCTCCATCTTCGATATGGCGGGGGGGAAGCCTATCCGGATCTGAGCGGGAAACCCCTCTTCGATGAAGGTGACCTCGAAGTCGTGGTGACCAGCGCCGAGCCGATCGGCAACGTCGCCGTTTCTGCAGATGGGCGCGTGTTCTACACGATTCATCCGGAGAGCCGACCGAGCGGAGCCAAGTTGCTCGAGTGGGTCGACGGTGCGCCGAAGCCTTATCCAAACGACGAGGCGCAGTCGCTGTTCGAGACGCCGCTCGGAGTCGCCATCGACCGACAAAACCGTCTCTGGACGATCGATCACGGCAACCACGGCGTTGGGCAGGCAAAGCTCTTGGCGTTCGACCTAGGGACGGGAGGGCTCGTTCATGAGCACGTGTTTGATTCCTCGGTCGCGCAGCTGGGCTCATTTCTGCAAGACCTCCAGGTCGACTCGACGGGCACGCATGTCTTCATCGCCGACTTGAGCTTCTGGCGAAAGAACCCTGGCCTAGTCGTGTACGACGTCGAGCGTCGCAGGGCGCGCCGAGCTCTGGAAAGCGACACTTCGGTGTCCGCGCAGGACTGGCTGATTCGCAACCCGACCAAGGACATGAGCTTTTTTGGTGGACTCGTGCTCCTCAAGCCGGGTGTCGATGGGATTGCGATAAGCCGAGATGACAAGTGGATCTACTACGGCGCGATGGCGCATGACACGATGTATCGTATCAAAGTCGCCGACCTCCTCGACGACACGCTGCGCGATGGAGCGCTTGCCGCGAGGGTCCAAGCCCTTGGCGCAAAGCCACTCAACGACGGGCTGAGCACGGACGATGAAGGCAACCTGCTGATTACGGACGTCGAGCACGGCGCGATCCTACGGATGACGCCTTCCGGTGAGCTGACGACACTGGCTCGAAGCGCGAAGATACGTTGGGCGGACGCCTTGAGCTACGGCCCCGATGGTTGGCTCTACGTCGCTGACAGCGCGATTCCCGATCAGATGCTGCGCCCGAAAGCGCACATCCAGGCCAAGGCTCCGTACTACGTCTTTCGCTTCAGGCCCGGCGTCGACGGGGAGCCCGGCCAATAACATGGGGCGCTGAAGACCATGACACGACGCCGGACACGACCGGACACCTCGGGGAAGCCAGGCTACATCACGCCTGAAGGATACCGGCGTTTCGAAGAAGAGGCGGACCGCCTTTGGAACGTGGATCGACCGAAGATGGCCAAGGCCGTGCAGGTCGCCGCCGCCGAAGGCGACCGGTCCGAAAACGCCGAGTACCAGTACAGCAAGCAGCGCCTGGCTGCGATCGATCGTCGACTTCGTTTCTTGGGCAAGCGTCTCGAGGTGCTGACCATCGTCGATGAGAGGCCTCCGGAGGACGGACGGGTCTACTTCGGGAGCTGGGTCACGCTCGAAGACGAGGACGGCGAGACACAGACCTATCGAATCGTGGGCCCGGATGAAATCGATGCGGAGAAGAAGTGGATCAGCATGGAGTCGCCCGTCGGCAAGACCTTGCTCTCACGCGAAGTGGGCGACGAGATCACGCTTCGGCGCCCCAAGGGCGAGGTGTGCTGCGAGATCGTCGAAGTTCGCAACAGCCCCTAGTCTGGTTTGCCAAAACCCCGGCGTGGACGCGGTAAAACCCTCAGGTGCGACGCGGGCCTTCACTATTGCGGACAGGAAATGACGCAGCGCGCTAATTCGCGCTTCTTTCGCACGCGTAAATTCGAAGCGCATGATTTGCATGGCGACTACAGGCTGTCAGTCTTCGAGGATGGTACCCGGGGAAACGAGGTTTGAGAGATCCCGTGCTCCTGCGCATGCGCCTCGTCCTGGCACAGAAGCTGCTTCTCCGCAGCGTGCTCCTGCGTACCTGCAACTTGTCGCGCAGATTCTGCACGGGGGAACACGGAAGTACTTTTCATGACCCACAGCAGCAGCCTCGATGCGGAATCGCTTCGACTCGTGCTCGATTCGCTCGACGATTTCGCGAAGGCGAACCTGAGCGACGAAAAACTCATCGAGCTCGATGAGAAGGACATCTTTCCAGAAGAGCTCGTCCGTGCGATCGGGAGCGAAGAGCTTGGCGTGCAGCTGGTGTTCATCCCCGAAGAGCACGGCGGGATGGGCGGCGGGGCGTTCGACGTGTATCGGGTCTGCGAAGCGATGGCCCGGATCGACGTCGGCCTAGCCACCGGCGTACTAGCAACGTTTCTTGGAAGCGATCCAATCGTCTTCGGCGGAACGCCCGAGCAAAAAAATCATTGGCTGACCCGCATTGCCGAAGAGGGTCTTCTGATGGCCTATGGCGCGACCGAACCCGCAGCTGGAAGCGACCTCGCGTCGCTCAAGACAGTCGCCGTACCCGTCGAAAAGGATGGCAAGGTCGCGGGCTACGAACTTACCGGTACCAAGCAGTGGATTTCCAACGGCGGGCACGCCGATGTGTACACCGTGCTCGCGAACGCGCCGGGGGGGCCGACCTGGTTCGTCGTCGAACGCGGCGCCGAAGGCTTCTCGGCAGGAAAGCCCGAGGACAAGCACGGAATCCGGCTGAGCAACACCACCGCCTTGGTTCTCGAAAACGTGTATGTCGACGCCGGCCAGGTCGTAGGGCTCGTAGAAGGCCAAGGGCTACAGCAGGCACAGCTCGTCTTTGGATTCACGCGAGTAATGGTGGCTGCCTTTGGGCTCGGCGCCGGCTGGGCTGCCCTCGATCGGGCGATCGAGTACTCGACCGAGCGCATCCAGGCTGGAGCGCCGCTCTCGGAAAAGCAGGGCTTCACGCACAAGCTCATCGTGCCGCACGCGGTGCGGCTGGAAGCCGCGCGGGCCTACATCGAGCAGACGGCAGAAGACATCGACAAGGGCGGCGACGCTCTGTTGAACACCGAGGGCGCGATCGCCAAGTACCTCGCGAGCGAGGCGGGCAACGCCGCCGCGGACGCGGCCATTCAAGGGCACGGCGGGTACGGGTACACCAAGGAATACATGGTCGAGAAGATCAAGCGCGACGTCCGAATTACCACGATCTACGAGGGGACCTCCGAGATCATGGAGATGACGATCGGACGCGACCGCTGGCAGCACCACCTCAAGACCCGCGGCCAGCACTATCACGATCTCGGGCGGCGGCTCGAAGGAGTGCACAGCGAGCACCCGAAGGTCGGTGCCGACGTCGCAGCTCTCGCAGCGCACGCTCTTGCGGAAGTCATGGAGCGCGCACGCGAGAGGCGTCTCACGCGCAACCAGCACGTGTTGTTTCGAATTGGTGAGCTCGCCTCCTATGTCGAGGGTGCCGCGGCGTTTGCGCGACGCGCCGTTCGCGCCGAGCTCGACGAGCTCAATCCAAAGTCACCGAGGCGATTCTCGCCGCCCGCAGTTGCCGCCATGGCGCGGGTGTTCGCGCGTGAAACCGCGCAGCGCGTTGCCGTGGACGGCATGCGTTGGGTCATCGGCGCCGAGTCCATGGGGAGCGCAGACGTCCGGCAGCTCGAAGCGAGCGCCGGCCTGTCGCAGGTTTATGCAGCCCAGGCGGGCTTGATCGAAGACATGAATCAAGTGGGGGATGCGCTCTACGAGCGCTCCTGACCAAGCAGGGAGCCCGCAAATGAGAGATCAGGTACATCGAGCCATAGCTGTCGTCGGGGTCGGCGCAGTCCTTCCGGACGCACAGAACGCCAAGGAGTTCTGGAACAACGTTTCAACCGGGCGCTACAGCATCAGCGAAACACCCGTGGACCGCTGGGACCCTGCGCTCTACTACGACGCGGACCCCAAAGCCGCCGACAAGACCTATTCGAAGATCGGCGGCTGGGTTCGCGAGTTCAACTGGGAGCCTCTGAAGTGGAAGCTCCCGATTCCTCCGAAGGTGGCGGAGTCGATGGACCTCACGCAGAAGTGGTCGATCATGTCGGCCCGAGAGGCGCTTCTCGATTACGGCTATCCGGAGCGCCCGCTCGACGGCGATCGCACCGCGGTGATCCTCGGGAATGCAATGGCGGGCGATCGGCATTACAAGACCGCGCTTCGCATCTTCTTTCCCGAGTTCTCCCGCGAGCTCGACGGCGCGCCGAGCTTTCAAGCGCTCCCAGGGGACGTCAGAGCTGCAATCATCGAAGAAACGATGGGACGCATGCGGGAGCACTTCCCGACCATCACCGAGGACACGATGCCGGGCGAGCTCGCGAACATCATCGCCGGCCGTGTGGCGGCGGTGTTCAATTTCCACGGTCCCAATTTCACCGCGGATGCGGCCTGTGCATCGGCGATGGCGGCCTTCAGCTCTGCGATCTCGGGGCTCGAAGAAGGGGACTACGACGCGGTGCTCACCGGCGGCATCGACAGCAACATGAGCGCGTC
>SHLP01000165.1 GCA_004283055.1 Deltaproteobacteria bacterium | reverse complement strand
ACGACGAATATCACTTCGCCAAACGCTTCAAACAGTGGAGCGGCACGGCGCCGGGCACGTTTCGCCAGCAGGGGCGCTCCGCCGGTGTCGATGGCTAGTGTGGGCCGTGTCTTCGGTTTCGGATCGACCGCTACGGCGCGCCGCAGGCTTCCTCTCCCGCGCCCCCGCACGGGACGAAGCCCCAGCAGACGGCGGTTCCATCTTGCTCAACGCCGCAGCTGTGGTTCTTGCCCGCCGTGAGCTGCTCGAACACGGCACCTTGTGGCGGCTCGAGATCGCCGGAGCCGAGCCGGTCGGTTCCCCAGCAGACCGTACTGTCGTCCATGCGCACGCCGCAGCTGTGCAACCAGCCCAGCCCGAGGGTCTTGAAATTGGTCTCGTCGGGCGGGGTCGCTTGGCCGCAGTTCAAGTTCGACCCGCCGCATGAGCCGGTCGTGGTGCCCGCGCCCCAGCAGGTCGCAGCGCCGGACGCGTCGAGTGCGCAGTAGTGCCAGACTCCTGCGAAGATGCTCTCGAAGGTGCCCGCAGGCTCGATGCCCTGGCCCCAATTCGGTGAGATCGAGTCATCGGTCTGACCCGCGCCCCAGCAAGCGACCGTGCCGCTCGTGGTCAGCCCACAGTTGCTGTAGTGGCCCGCCACGATTTGGTTGAAGGTGCCCGCAGGGGACACGCCCTGGCCGCAGTTGAGCTGAGGCGCCCCGCATCCCTCGTCGTCCGATTCGCCGCCCCAGCACCGGACGGTCCCATCGGCGCGCAGGCCGCAGGCGTGATCGAAGCCGAGCGCGATCGATTCGAAGAGCTCCCCGTCGGGCACCACCGTCCCTTGTCCCTCGCCCCAGCACTCGGTCGGGCCTTCGGTTTGGATGGCGCAGCTGTAGGTCGTGGCGGTTTGGATGTCCTCGAACGCGAATCCGATCGGCGTGGCGTCGCCCGCGTGGGTGTCGCTGCCCCAGCAATCGACCGACCCGTCGCGGAACAAACCACAGCTGTGGTCCTGCGCTGCGCTCAGGCGCGCGAAGCTGTTGCCCGGGGCTCCGCCCGTTCCGCCATCGCCCCCTGTTCCGCCCGAACCTGCGGTGCCGCCGGAGCCCGCAGTGCCGCCGTCCGACGAGCCACCGCTGCAGCCCAATGTCGCCAGCGAGCCAACGAGCACGAGCACTAGAATTTGAATGAAAGCACGCATGGTTCCTCCCGCTGTCTAAGCAACGCAAGGGGCGTGCCATCGCGAAGCCGCCAATTCTCACACGCTAGCGCGAGCGGGCTCTGCAGCCGCTGCGCCTCGGTGCATCGTCTGCGCAGCAGCCGGGTCTTCGAGTGCAGCGCGATCGACGCGTCATGCGCGGCGCTTCGCCCTGTCGGCGTGCTTCGCGAAAACTCTTTTCATTTTCAACAAGATCTGCTCGCGTGATCTTCGCGTGTTGGCTTGCTCGACGAGGCGTCGCGAGCAACCCTCGGGAAGCCCGAAATGTCATCGCTTTCGAGAAGACGCTTCTTGGAGATTTCATCGGCCGCGCTCGGGATGAGCGCAGCCGGTGGGCTTCCCGCGTTCGCGCACGATGCGTTGGGTAAATCGGAAGCCCTCGGCACGGTGGCGACGATTTGCGACGTGTGTTTTTGGAAGTGCGGCGCCGTCGCGCATCTTCGCGACGGCAAGCTCTGGAAAGTCGAGGGCAACGAGCTCGATCCTTTGAGCGAGGGTCGACTCTGCCCGCGCGGCACCGGCGGCGTTGGAGCGCACTACGATGCCAATCGCCTGAAGTGGCCGCTCATTCGCAAGGGCAAGCGCGGCCAAGAGCAATGGGTCCGGGCGACGTGGGAGGAAGCGCTGCAAACCATCGCGGACCGCATGTCCAAGCTCAAAGCCGACTACGGCCCCGAATCGATGGCGCTCTTCACGCACGGGCTTGGCGGCAGCTTTTTCAAGCACACGATGCACGCCTACGGCACGCCCAACATCGCCGCGCCGTCTTACTCGCAGTGCCGGGGCCCGCGAGACGTCGGCTTCACGCTCACGTTTGGGGAGGGCGTCAGCACCCCGGAGCGCACGGACATCGCCAATGCAGGGTGCCTGGTCTTGATCGGCTCACACCTCGGCGAGAACATGCACAACACGCAGGTGCAGGAGTTCTCGCACGCGATTGAACGAGGGGCTTCGATCATCGTCGTCGACCCGCGCTTTTCGGTCGCAGCGGGCAAAGCCAAACACTACCTGCCCATCAAGCCCGGCACCGACATGGCTCTGCTGCTCGCCTGGATGAACGTGCTCGTCAAAGAGGAGCTCTTCGACAAGGAGTATGTAGACGCGTACGGATATGGATTCGACGCGTTTGCGGCGCACATCGCGCAGTACACGCCCGAGTGGGCCTATCCGAAGACCGGCATCGAGCCCAGCGTCATCCGGGAAACGGCGCGCGAAATGGCGAGGCATCGTCCCGCATCGCTGGTCCACCCCGGCCGGCACGTGACCTGGTACGGCGACGACGCGCAGCGCAGCCGCGCCATCGCGCTTCTCAATGCTTTGCTCGGGAGCTGGGGGCGCAAGGGTGGGTTTTACTATCCGGCAAGCGTGGACATTCCGGCGTATCCGTATCCCGACTACCCGACGCCCCGTCGACCCAAGGCCGACAACCCCGGCAACAAGTATCCATTTGCCGACGGCGCGCTGACCAACGGAATTCGCGAGGCGACCACAACCGGCAAGCCGTACCCCATCAAGGGCTGGATGGTTTACGCCACCAATCTGCTCGAGGCCATGCCGAACCGAGAAGAGACGATCCGGGCCATTCAAGAGCTGGACCTCATGGTGGTGGTCGACGTGATCCCCAGCGAGATCGCGGGCTGGGCCGATGTCGTGCTTCCCGAGTCGATTTACCTCGAGCGGCACGACGACCTTCACCTTAGCTGGTTTCGCCAGCCCTTCGTCGGGCTGCGTCAACCGGTGGTGGAGTCGCCCAACGATCAGAAGCCGGGGTGGTGGATCGCCCGCGAGCTCGCGACGAAGCTCGGTCTCGAGTCTTTTTATCCCTGGAAACACATCGAGGACTACCTGCGCACGCGCGTCGAATCCGCGGGCCTGAGTTTCGATGAGCTCAAAAAGCATGGCGTGATCCTCGGGCCCAAGGAGCCGCTCTACTTCGACGAAGGGGTGCCTGCGGAGTTTTATACGCCGTCCGGCAAGATCGAGTTCTACTCCCCGCAGCTCGAGGCCGCCGGCTTCGACCCCGTTCCCCAATTCACGGCTCACGAGCAGCCGCCGCCCGGCGCTTTTCGCCTGCTCTACGGGCGGTCCCCCGTGCATTCCTTCAGCCGCACCCAGACCAACCCAGTGCTCTCCGAAATGGAAAACGAGAACGAAGTCTGGTTGAACGAGGACATCGCCCGGCGCTACGGGCTCGCAAGCGGCGATTACGTTCGGCTCAAAAACAGCGAAGGCACGACCAGCAATCCGGTCAGGGTCAAGGCAACACAGCGCATCCGAGGGGACTGCGTCTACATGACGCATGGGTTTGGGCACTCGGCGCGCGGGATCTTCCCGAAGTACAAAAAGGGTGCAAGCGACGGGCAGCTCATCACGAAGTATGAAGTCGACCCGCTGATGGGAGGCACCGGAATGAACATGACGTTCGTCACACTCGAGTTGGAGGCCTAGCGACCATGGCGCGTTTCGGAATGGTCATCGACACCGCCAAATGCGTTGGATGCATGGACTGCGTCGTCGCATGCAAGACGGAGAACGACGTCCCGGACGGTTTCTGCCGCGATTGGATTGCCACCGAAGTGACGGGTTCCTTCCCCGAGCTCTCGATGGAGATTCGGAGCGAGCGCTGCAACATGTGTGACAACCCGCCGTGCGTCTACTGCTGCCCAACGGGAGCGAGCCACGTCTCCGAGTTCGGCAAGCTCGTGCAGATCACCAACGACAAGTGCATCGGCTGCAAGGCGTGCCTCGCCGCCTGTCCCTACGGCGCGCGCTTCACTCATCCCGACGGCTACGCCGACAAGTGCACCTTCTGCGAGCATCGCCTGAGGGAAGGCAAGGACCCGGCGTGCGTCTCCGTCTGCCCGACGTTCTGCATGTATTTTGGCGATCTCGACGACCCCAACAGCGAGGTCAGCAGGCTGCTGAAGTCGCGTAAATCGAAGACCTTGTTGCCCGAGGCCGGCACGGAGCCGCGAATTCACTTCCTCACCGACAAAGCGAAGTAACGCTCATGCCGGAATACACGACCACCAACAGCAATCCATTCGTCGACATGTCTCATCGGGTTTGGGCGTGGGAGATCCCGGTCTACCTTTTCTTGGGTGGGCTGGTGGCGGGCATGATGGTGATCTCCGGGTACTTCTTGCTCACCGGCCGATGGCGTAACCCGCGGTCCTTTGGATATGCGCTGCCGGTTTGGAGCTTGGTCCTCCTCTCGCTGGGCATGCTCGCGCTCTTTTTGGACCTCGAGCACAAGCTCTACGTCTGGCGGCTGTACCTGACCTTCGAGGTGACCTCGCCCATGTCCTGGGGTTCGTGGATTTTGCTGCTCGTCTATCCGGCGCTGCTCGCCAATTTGTTTCTCGCGCCGCCAGAGCGCCTACGGGACCGCTTCCCGCGGCTCGCTGAGGTTTCGAACCGCCTGCAGGCGCTGCCGTCGGCCGTGACCGCGATTGCAGTCGTCAATATCGCGCTTGGGATCATGGTCGGCATCTACACCGGGATATTGCTGAGCTCGCTCGGAGCCAGGCCGCTTTGGAGCAGCGGTCTGCTCGGCCCGCTCTTTTTGGTTTCTGGGTTGTCGACGGCCGCGGCGCTGGTCCATTTGCTGACCAAGGAGCCCGAGGAGTCGGCCTTTGCGGTACGCGCGGACATCGGGCTCTTGGTCACCGAGCTGCTGTTCATCGCTCTGTTCCTCATCGGCCTGATGAACGCGTCGAAAGTGCATCAAGAGGCCGCGAGCATGCTTCTCGGAGGGCCTTTCACCGCGGTCTTCTGGGTGCTGGTCGTCGGGCTAGGGGTGCTCGTTCCCATCGTGATCCAGAGCCTCGCCGTCGCCCGCCGGATCGGTCACACGCCCGTGGCGCCGCTTCTCGTCATCGCCGGCGGCCTCGTTTTTCGTTTCGTCATGGTCAACGCCGGGCAGTTGAGCCACTGGACACCAACATGATGCCGGCCTCGCCGCGCGGCTCGGGAAGGAATGAATCGATGACAACTGCACGTGAGCCTGCCCCCTACATGAACCCGTATCTCGCGGGACTCGGCTTGGGGCTGGTGCTTCTGACCGCGTTCGTGGTGATGGGCCGCGGCCTCGGCGCGTCGGGCGCGTTCTCGACGATCGTCGCCGTCGGCGTGGACGCGGTGACGCCGACCCACGCGGCGGGCAACGAATTCTATCGGGGCTACCTCGAGAACGGCTTTGGAAGCCCATTCAAGAGCTTCCTGATGTTCGAGGTCATCGGCGTCTTGATCGGAGGCTTCATCTCCGGCTCGCTGGCGGGCCGGGTGAAGAAGACGGTCGAGAAGGGTCCCCGAATCTCGACCAAGGGCCGAATGGCATTCGCCGTGGCCGGCGGCGCCCTGATGGGCTTCGGGGCCAAGCTTGCCGGAGGCTGTACCAGCGGACAGGGGCTTTCGGGCGGCGCGGTCCTCGGCCTCGGCAGCTGGACCTTCATGATCATGGTCTTCGTCGGAGGCTACGCAGGGGCCTACTTCATGAGGAGGCAGTGGCGATGAGCGCGCCCTTCTACAGGTACGCTCTGTTCGGCGACGAGATGTCGCTGATCTTGGCGGTCGTCATCGGCATCGGCTTCGGCTTCTTTCTCGAGAGGGCGGGCTTCGGCAGCGCCAAAAAGCTCGTCGCGCAGTTCTACTTTACCGACATGGCCGTCTTCAAAGTCATGTTCTCCGCCATCGTCACCGCCATGCTCGGCATGTTCTATCTGTCGTGGGCCGGTCTTCTCGACCTCTCCATGGTCTTCGTCGCGCCGACGTACTGGCTGCCGCAGCTGGTCGGCGGGCTCATCCTCGGCTTCGGCTTCATCATCGGGGGCTATTGTCCGGGCACATCGCTGGTTGCGGTGTCGACGGGCCGCCTCGATGCCCTAGCGTTTTGCGGCGGCGTCCTCGGAGGCATCTTCGCTTACGGCGAGGTCTATCCGTCGATCGCCGGCTTCGTGACCTCGACCTCCATGGGTCGGGTCACCCTCGATAGCTGGCTTGGGGTCCGCCTCAGCCTCGTCGTCTTCGCCGTCGTGCTGGTGGCGGTGCTCGGCTTCTGGGGCGCGACGACGGTCGAGCGGAAGCTCGCGCGGCGCGAAGGGGCGGATGCGGGAGCGTTGACATGAGCCGCATCGATCCCCGGGGCTGGGGGCTCAATCAGCGGCTAGCAGCCGTGGCGCTGACGCTTGGCGCCCTTACGTTGCTGGGCTCCCCAAGCCCAGGTGGCGCGGTCACGCTCGATACTCGTGAGCTTGCCGATATTGTGGAATCGGAGGTCGATCACATCACCGCCGACGAGCTTGCAGATTGGATCGTTCAAGGCCGCGCGGACTATCGGCTCATCGATGTGCGAAGCCCCGAAGCGTACGCCGAGTATCATATCCCAAGCGCCGAGTCGGCGACGCTCCGAGACCTGTATGACTACCCGCTCTATCGCAACGAAAAGATCGTGCTGTACTCCGGCGGAGGGATTCACTCGGCACAGGCCTGGTTCTTGCTGCGGGCCCGAGGCTTCGCAGGGTCGTACATCCTTCTCGGGGGCCTCGATGCCTGGACCGACGAAGTCCTATTCCCCTGGCTCCCCGCCGACGCGACTCCCGCCGAGGTCGCCGAGTTCGAGCATCGCCGCAGGGTGAGCGAGCTCTTCGGTGGAAAGGCTCGGGCAGGCGGCGGCGCCGTCGAGCAGGCCGGGGTCGAGCTACCCAAAGTGGCGCCCCCCGCGCCTGTTGCCGCGCCTAGAAAACGAAGGAAGCTCCACAAACAAGGCTGCTGACGGGCGACGGTTCGAAGGGCGGCTCTCTGCGTCGTTGCCATGCCTTTGACCTGCGTGCGGTTTCGCTCATACTCGCGACTTGCAGATGCGTCGTGTCCGCCAAAGCGTCGGGAGAACCGCAGTGATCCGGCGCTCTTGCGCGCTGATGGGGCTTTTAGCCTTGTTTCTGCAAGGTTCGAGCGGCGGCCACATGCTCTTGGTCGAGCACAGGCAATGCGCCGAGCACGGCGAGCTGGTTCACGGTGGCGAGGCGCATCACCACGATGCTTCCGCGCATGCCGAGGCCGACAGGCTCGCGTTTGAGAGCGGCTCGAAGGACGCCTCGGGAGAGGCGCACGAGCACTGCGCGCTGAGCCTCGACCGCCGAGACGCAACCCCGTCGATCGTCCAAGCGAAGGTGGCTCTCTGCCCCGTCGAGGCCTCGCCGAGCGCCACACCCGATGCCCCGCATACCCTCGGCGCAACCGAGCGCTTCCGCATCGCCCCGAAGAATTCACCTCCTGCCTAACCGTTCGTCAACCCATCGAACGCAGCCGCAATCAGCGCGGCAGGCAAGAGAAGTGAATGAAAGGGAATCGCAAACACAGCATCGGCGTGCTTACGCTCGGGATCCTGATCCTATGGGCAAACGCCTCGGTACGCGCGCAGGCCCCCGAAGAGGACACCGCCGCTGACGCTGACGCTGGC
>SHLP01000271.1 GCA_004283055.1 Deltaproteobacteria bacterium | reverse complement strand
CGCCCCGACCGCCACGACACACATTGCCGAAATCACCAGCATGTATGCGCCGATCGGGCCGCGCATGTCGGGTGCGTGCGGGAACACCCATCGGGCGATCACCACCATGAGCACCGCGATCAGGGCCGCGCTCAGCAGTGCAGCCGTCGCGTCGAGAGGAAGGCCTGCGAACGCGACGACATAGGCGACGTGGCCGAGAAGGAAGGCAACCAGGCCGGCGATGAAATACCGCTTTGCCGAACCCAGCAAACACACATCCCCTATGGCCCCCAGAATCAAGCCCAGCAGCACGATCTTCCCGTAGCGCGACTCGAGCGCCCCAAAGCCCAGGGCGGCGACGATGAACCCGAGCGAGGCAAAAGGCTTGCCCGCCGCGCGCAGCCCTGGCCGGTCTCTCCACTCCCCGTAGAGCAGAACGGCGAGACCTAGCACTGTCATCCATTCGCCTATTGCATTGAGACCCATGCTCGATTCCTCTTGTTCGCGCTATCGCCAGCTCGGTTGACGCGTACTGGAGAGCACCGCGTTCCACAAGTCGCTCTCGAGCGACATTCGCTTCTTCTCCGCAACCGCCGTCGAAATGGGCACGTAGACGATCTCTTGGTTCCAGTAGCCAACCATGGCGTCGGTCTTACCAGCCATTGCGGCATGCACGGCCGCGCGCCCCATCCGGTCGGTCAGGATGCGGTCCCAGGCGTTGGCGGGAACGCTGCGAATCGCATAGCTCGGATCGATGTACTTCAAGTTGATCGCGAGATCCCGTTCTTTGAAATGTTGCTTGATCCGGTCTTTCAAGTAAAGGCCGATGTCTTCGAAGCGGACGTTGCCGGAGGCATCCGTCTCGGCTCTCCTGTCCGTGAACAGATGTTGTCCTGCCCCTTCTGCAACGACGACCAGCGCATGCCCGCGGCTTGAAATCCGCCTCCCGAGCGCATCGAGCAAGCCGCCGTCGCCTTCGAGCGGAAACGGGACTTCCGGCACGAGCACGAAGTTTGCGTCCTGGCTGGCGAGAGACGCGCCCGCAGCGATGAAACCCGCGGAGCGGCCCATGAGCTTGACCAATCCGATGCCGTTCGGGGCCCCGACCGCCTCGACGTGCGCGCCGCGCAGCACGTCGCTGGCTACTTCGAGTGCGGTGACGTAGCCGAAGCTGATCTCGACGTACGGCACGTCGTTGTCGATCGTCTTGGGAATTCCAACCACCGACTTGGCAAGACCGCGCTTCGCGATCTCACGTTGAATGGAATGGGCGCCGCGTTGGGTACCGTCGCCGCCGATGCAAAATAGGATGTCGATCGCACGCGCCTCCAAGAAGTCCACGATGACCGCAGGCTCCTCGGCGCCACGCGAGCTTCCGAGCACCGTCCCGCCCAGGTGCTGGATGTCTCGGACGAAGCGTTCGGTCATCACGATCGGCTCGAGCCCCGACTCGGGGTTGAGCCCTGCGTATCCGTTTCTGATCCCGAGGACGCGCCCGACCCCGTAGTTGTGCGTGAGCTCGAGAAATCCGGACCGGATCACATTGTTCAGACCGGGAGAGAGGCCGCCGCAGGTCACGAAAGCAGCGGTCGTTCCGTCGGGATCGAAAAAAAGTCTGCGCCTTGGGCCCGCTTCTTCGAACGAGAGGCTGTCGATCTCTTCAGCCTCGCCGCCGATGTGTCGCTTCACTCGAACGCGGATCGACTCGTCGGCGAACATTCGATCCCTCGCTTGGAGGGGCGAGTTGAACGTACAGGGCCCCAGGGTCGGAACGATGAAATCACGCTGCGCGGGCATATTCGGGGCACAGTATGCACCGAAAAGGGTCGGATCGAAGTGACTTGGCGCGATCGCGTCCCTGGGTTAAGTTCTCTTTACCCGTTGCCCGAGGAAGAGGCTCATGTATCGATCCGTTCGCTTGCCCGCGCTGGCCTGCGCCATTGTCGCCCTCACGGGCAACCCGACCTTTGCTCAACCCTCCTTTGTCGCGTTCGAAACCGGCCCGGTCAGGCCGCTCGCGATGGAAGGCGGGATTTTGGCGGCGGTCAATATCCCGGACAACACGCTCGAAACCTTCAACGTCGTGGCGAACGGCATTACTCGGCGCACCAGCATTCCGGTTGGCCTCGAGCCCAGCGCCGTCGCCATTCGGCCGGGCTCGAATCAGGCCTGGGTCGTCAACCATCTCTCGGACAGCGTGAGCATCGTGGACATGGCGACGGGCACCGTCACTCGGACCTTGCTCGTCGGAGACGAGCCCCG
>SHLP01000164.1 GCA_004283055.1 Deltaproteobacteria bacterium | reverse complement strand
GTCAGTGTCAGTGTCAGTGTCAGTGTCAGTGTCAGTGTCAGTGTCAGTGTCAGCGTCCGCGGCAGCACAAGCCGCACGGCGCCACCCGCACCGCCCCGACGCAACCCGCCGCCACGCGTCAAATGCGTCTCAAGCGCTGCACGGCCATCAAGCCCTCGACGATCATCCACAGGAGCAACACGAGCAAAATGGACGCCAGGGCCGTGAGCGGAGCGTTGCCTTCGGCGAGGAACTGTTGGAGCTTCGTGATGAGGGCGAGGCCCGCCACCGGCATCACTAGGAGCATTGGAATGACGAGTGGCCAAACCGGTCGCTTCCGCGCCAGGAAATAGAGCGACAGCGTCATGAGCGTGAGCGCCGCAAGCAGTTGATTGCTTGCGCCGAAAATCGGCCAGAGCACCCATCCGACCGCCTTGGGCTGGCCGGTCGTGGGGTCTGGTGTTTCGGCGAGCGCCAGGTACATTGCCGGTACGACGGCGATGACGGTCGCAACATAGGGGTTCGTGAGAGGCTTGATTCGAAGCGCTTCTCCGAGCTCGCTCAAAATGAAACGCTGGATGCGTGTGGCGGTGTCGAGGGAAGTCGCTGCGAACGCGATCACCAAGACGGCCATCAGGGTACGCGCTAGCTCCGGAGGCAAGCCCACCGCTTCGAGAAATGCACCGCCCCCGAGAACGAAGGCGGCGGCCTTGTTGCCGCCGGCATGTGCCCAGCTGTCGTAGTAGACGGCCCAGCTCAGATCATCGACGGCTCCCTGACCGGGAAGAGCGCAGGCGCCCACCAGACCAATCCCCGCGACCGCCGCAAGCGTGGACGCCAAGGCGAGCGAGCCTTCGCCCAGCATGCCGCCGTAGCCGATGATGCGAGCGTCCGGCAGGCGGTCGAGCTGCTTCGACGTGGTCCCGGACGAAACCAGGCCGTGAAAGCCGCTAATCGCCCCGCAGGCGATGGTCACGAACAGGATCGGGAAGATCGACGGCGCGCCCGCCTCTGCTGTGCGGTAGAGCGGGGCGTCGAAGCTCGGATGCGCGATGAGCACACCCAGGAACAGCAGCCCGAGGCCCACGAAGAGCTGGTGACTGTTGATGTAGTCACGAGGCTGAAGCAGCAGCCAGACCGGCAAGAGGCTCGCAATCGCCGAATAGACGAGCAGAAAAAAGATCCAACCCGTCGTGACCGCGTGCTTGTCAAAACCCATCGCGACGAAGTCGATAGGCACCTCGGTCCCGACCCAGACGAAGAAGTAGAGCACCGCGAGAGCGATGAGGGACGGCCAGAGGATCCTCACGTTCCGCTTGTAGACAAGCCAGCCGATGGCGACCGCAACGACGATTTGGATGTTGATCGGGATGACGCTCGTCGGCTGGCTGACGAAAAGCCCCGCTATCGCCATCGAGAAAACGGCGAGCACGAGCCAGATCAGGACGAGCACGAAGCACATGAACAGAATGCGGGCCCGTTTGCTGATCGTCTTGGCCGTGATGTCCGCAATCGAATGGCCCTTCTCCCGTACGCTGGCGACCAATGCGCCGAAGTCGTGTGCGGCGCCCATGAAGATGGTGCCCAAGACGACCCAGGCGAGCGCGGGCCCCCAACCCCAGTACGCTGCCACACAAGGACCGATGATCGGGGCAGCGCCTGCAATCGAGGTGAAGTGATGGCCGAAGAGCACCGCGCGCTGTGTCGGGACGAAATCGACGCCGTCCTCGAGCCGGTGCGCGGGTGTTTCGAGCTCCTCGTGGTCTTCGAAGACACGCGCACCTAGAAATCGCGCGTAGAATCGATACGCGATCAGGAATGCTCCGAGGATCAGAGCTGCGGCCAAGGCTGCCATTGGTCGCGTTGGTGGGCTTTTTTCCGGTTTTGGTCAAGCACAATCCCGCTTTCCTTTGGTATGAAAAACGCTAAGGTCCCGGCATGAGTGGGACCTTTCGACCTCACGGCGTATGGACCGCCCTAGCGACTCCGTTTTCTGCGGACAGGCAGGTTGACTACGACTCGTTTCGCCGGCTCATCGACTTCCAAATCGAACAGGGTGTCGATGGCGTTCTTCCCTGCGGTACGACTGGCGAGTCCCCCACGCTTTCCTGGCAAGAGCACGATGCCGTCGTCGAGGCAGCGGTGCAGGCCGTCGAAGGGCGTGCGGGCGTCCTAGCGGGAACGGGTAGCAACAACACCGACGAGGCGATTCGCGCATCGACGCAGGCGAAGGAGGCCGGGGCGAGCGCGGTCCTGCTCGTAGACTGCTACTACAACGGTCCTTCGAGCCTGGAGCTGCGCACGGAGTACTACGAGCCCATTTTGGAGGGCGTCTCCGATATCCCGGTCGTCCCCTACATCATTCCGGGACGCAGCGGCTGTGCGCTTTCCGCCGCCGACCTCGCGATTCTGCACCTCAACGACCCTAAGCGGGTGCCTGCAGTCAAGGAGGCAACCGGGGACATCGATCGCATGCGCTTGGACCGTCAGCTCGCAGGGCCTGCCTTGAGCATCCTGTCGGGCGATGACGACCTCACGCTGGCGATGATGCGCGACGACGAGATCCGCGGTTGCGGCGTGGTCAGCGTGCTTTCCAACATCGTGCCGGGCGCCATCGGGTCGCTGGTGCGCTCCCAGGTAGCCGGAGACAGCGAGGAGACGAACCGACTCGCCGAGGCGCTGGCGCCCGTCCTCAGGTTGGTGACTTGCTCGGTCAGTGCTGTGCGGACCCTTCCGAATGGGCAAAGCGTCGAGGTCACCGACAAGTTCCGAAACCCAGTGCCGCTCAAGACGATGATGGCAGGCCTGGGCATGATCTCCCCCAACAAGCGCCCGCCGCTGGGGCGCATGAGCGCGACCGCCGTGACACATTGCAGGGACGCGTTGAGCCAGGTCCATGCAGCCGATCCGGGGATTCTGGGTCCGATCGAAGAGGCGTTCGACGTCCGCATCGATCAGCGCCTCGGAGACGACGCAAAATGGTCAGCGCTCGGCCGTTGAGGGGACCGTGTACAAAGCGCTGATTCGCCCGCTTCTCTATCTCCTACCCGCAGAGGCCGCCCATCATCTGGCATTTGGCGCACTCCGCATGCTCGCTGCGATTCCGGGCGTGGTCGCCCTGATGCGGCGCGTATTTCACCAGACGGGGCCGTCGTCGCACGTTCGCGCCCTCGGGCTCGACTTCCCCAATCCAATCGGTTTGGCCGCAGGCTTCGACAAAGACGCGGTCGGCTACGAGGCGCTGGGCGCGATGGGCTTCGGCTTCGTCGAGGTTGGAACGCTCACCGGGCAGGCTCAGCCAGGGAACCCCAAACCGCGCCTGTTCCGGCTTCCGAAGGACCGTGCGCTGGTCAACCGCCTCGGCTTCAACAACCGCGGCTCGGCCGACGCCGTCGCGCGCTTGCAGCGACCTCGCCGAACCATCGTCGGGGTCAACATCGGCAAGACGAAGGTCGTCCCCGAGGAGCAAGCGCTCGGCGACTACGTTGCGAGCGCCAAGAGGGTGGGGCCGTATGCCGACTACGTAGCGGTGAACGTGAGCTCCCCCAATACCCCCGGCCTTCGCAACCTCCAAGCCGCCGAAAAGCTGCGCCCGCTGCTCGCAGCGGTTAAAGAAGCACTTAATGAAGTCTCTCCTGGGCGGCAGGTTCCATTGCTGGTGAAAATCGCGCCGGACTTGGCCGACGAGGACGTCGATGCGGTCGCGGACCTGGCCCTCGAGCTGGGTCTTGACGGCATCATCGCCACCAACACGACGGTTGCACGAGACGGTCTCGCGAGCTCCGCAGACGACGTGGAGCGCTGCGGCGCCGGCGGCCTGAGCGGGCCGCCCTTGCAGGAACGCTCGATGGAAGTGCTCCAGCGATTGCGCGCCAAAGTGGGCGACCCCATGGTCCTCATCTCCGTTGGTGGAATTGAAACCCCCGAGCAGGCCCGCGAAAGGCTCGAAGCCGGAGCCACCCTCGTCCAGGTCTACACCGCCTTCGTCTACGAGGGGCCGTGGTTGCCGAGTCGCTTGGCGAAGGGCGTGGCGTCGAGCTCAAACCCGCTCGCCGGTATGCGCTAGCTTCGCGAGGTCTCGAGCCATCCAGATCGGAACGGCGGCCGCGGGTCTACTCCCCGGCGTCCACGACGGCGGCAGCGATCGAGTCCGACCAGACGTTCACCGTGGTACGCAGCATGTCGAGGATGCGGTCGACCGCCAGGATGAGGGCGACCGCGCTGGTAGGAAGTCCGACCGCGTTTAGCACGACGACCATCATGACCATCCCTGCGTGCGGAATACCCGCTGCGCCGATGCTCGCGAGTAAGGCGGTCAAGGCGATCAGACCCTGCTGCGCCATCGTTAGGTCGATCCCGTATACCTGCGCAATGAACAATACGGCCACCGCTTCATACAGCGCGGTGCCGTCCATGTTGATCGTTGCGCCGAGTGGCAAGACGAACGATGCGACTTGCGGCCTCACTCCTGCTTTTTCGACGTTTTCCATCGTCAGTGGAAGGGTGCCGTTGCTCGAGGCCGTGCTGAACGCCGTCACCAGCGCCGTCAAGAGCTGGCGAGCGTACCCGAGGGGCGAGCGTCCGGTTCGCACCCTCAAAATGAACGGCAGGGTCACCATCGCATGAATCAAGAGCGCGACGAAGACCGTGAGCACGTACCAGCCGAGAACTCGAAAGGCTGCCGGGCCCTTGCCGGCCGCCGCGTACAGCGTGAACCCAAACACGCCGATCGGCGCGAACTTCACGACGAAGAGAGTCATCTGCATCATCACGTCGAAGAGGCCCGAGAAGAAACGCCGTACGATGCTGGCGTCCTTCGAGCCTTCGCGGTGTTCTGCGATCCCGATGAAAACGCCGATCAGCAAAGAGAAGAAGATCACCGGCAGCATGTCGCCCTCGGTGGCCGCAGCGAGCGGGTTCTTCGGAATCAAGCTCTCGAGCTGTTCCCAAAGGACCACGGCGATGCTGTCCGGCGTGTCGGTCAAGAGCGGCTTGGCGGCCGCACCCTCTTCGAGCATGGCAAGCTCGGCTCCTTCGCCGGGACGGATGATGTTCACCACCGCGATGCCGGTCACGATCGCGACAAAGCTCGTCGTCAGATAGAAACCGATGGCCCGTCCGCCGATCGCGCCAAGCGTACGGAGGTCTCCCATGCCGGTCACTCCGGTGATCAGCGACGAGACGATCAGAGGGACGACCAGCATCTGCAGGAGCCGTAGGAAGAGGTCCCCGATCTCCTTGCCTACCGTAGCGACGTTCCCGACGATGCTCGCATCGACCATGCCCTCAACCCCCGCCCAGTTGAGCCCTAGGCCCAGGGCCGCGCCTAGACCCATCGCAATCAGGATCCAATGGTGGAGTTGCAGTCGCCTCACGGGCGCGCATTATGCGTACGCCCTCGTTCGATGTAAAACCAAGCCATGACCGAGGAGAATCCAGACAAAGGCCCGCTTCTGGAGCTACGAAGAGCGCTCGATGCCCTCGACCACGAATTGCTGGCTCTGCTGGTCCGGCGCATGAACATCGTGGCGGACATCGCGGCGCGCAAGCGTTCGCACCACGTTCGAATCCGCGACCTAGCGCGTGAACGCCGGGTTCTCGACGACCGCTGCGCACGGGCCGACGAGCTTGGGCTCTCCGCGGAGAGCATCGAGTCGATTTGGCGCCAGCTGATGCTCATGAGCCGAGAGCGCCAGGCAGCGTTGCGCACGGAGGTCCCGCTCGACGTTCAGCCTCAGACGGTCGCGATCATCGGCGGGGAGGGGGGAATGGGACGTTCGCTCAGCACTTTGTTCTCCGATCTCGGGCACGAGGTGCTGAGCGCGGATCTCCATACCGAGCTGCGGCCCCAAGACGCGGCGTCGAAAGCGGACGTGGTCATCGTCAGCGTTCCGATTCGGGAAACGCGTTCGGTCATCGAGGAGCTCGGCCCGCGGGTTCGAAAGGATGCCCTTCTGATGGATGTCACGTCGATCAAGGCCGACCCGGTCGCGGCGATGCTGGCATCGACCGAAGCGAGCGTCGTCGGGACCCATCCAATGTTCGGCCCGGGTGTGAATACCTACCAAGGGCAGAGAGTGGTGATCTGCCCTGGCCGCGGGGACGCGTGGCTCGATTGGGTTCGGCAGATGTTCAGCGCACGGGGTCTGGTCATCACCGAAGCGACCCCGGCAGAGCACGACTCGATGATGGCGATCGTGCAGGTGCTTCATCACTTCAAGACCCAGGTGCTAGGGATGGCGCTGAGCCGTTCGGGCACGACGCTCGAACAAACGCTTCGTTTCACTTCGCCGGCGTACCTTCTCGAAACCTACGTCACCGGTCGGCATTTCGCTCAGTCGCCCGAGCTCTACGGGCCAATCGAGATGTTCAACCCCGACTCCGAGCGGGTGATCGAAGTCTTCCGAGCCGCCGCGGCCGATTTGGCAAAGCTCCTCGCAGACGGTGACCAGGATGCCTTCGACCAGGTCTTCGCCGACGTCCGTGCCTTCTTCGGCACCTTCACCGACGAGGCGCTCGAGCAGAGCGGTTTTCTCATCGACCGTCTCGTGGAGCTGAGCGCCGGCCGCTCCTCGACCTAGCCAGTCGATTGACGCTCGTCGTTGCATCTGCGATGCCCTGGCCATGGCGCAAGTTGCGATACACGGAGCAGCGGGCCGCATGGGGCAAAGCATTGCTGCGGTGTTGAAGGGCAATCACGAAGCTCATCTCGTTGCGGCGATGGACAGCGAAGGCTGTGAGCTGCTCGGTCAAGACATGGGTGTGCTCATCGGCGCAGCCCCTTCGGGCGTCTGCATCACGTCCGATGTCGAGGAGTTCCTCAGCAACGTCGAGGTCGTCATCGATTTCAGCATCCCTTCGGCGACCGCGAAGCTCATGCCGCTTTGCGCTGGGCAGCACATCCCGATGGTGATTGGGACGACTGGGCTCGATGCATCGAACCGGGCGGGCCTAGAGAGGGCCGCCGAGCGAGTGCCGATCGTCTTCGCGCCGAACTATAGCCAAGGCATCAACGCCCTGTACTTCCTCGCGGCACGCGCGACCGAGCTCTTGGGCCCGGCCTTCGACGCCGAGATCGTCGAGATTCATCATCGTCACAAGGTCGACTCGCCGAGCGGTACGGCAGTCCGCCTCGCAGAGGTCGTGTCCGCGGCGAAGCAGCTCGACCCCGAGCGCGTGGTGAGCCATGGACGGAGCGGCCAGGTTGGAGCCCGGCCGCTCGAGGAGGTCGGCGTCATGGCGCTGCGTGGTGGCGACGTCGTTGGCGAGCACACCCTCTACCTGGTTGGCGAGGGCGAGCGGATCGAGCTCACCCATCGTGCGACCGACCGCTCGATTTTCGCCCGAGGCGCAGTACGTGCGGCGCGATGGGTCGTTGGCCGACCTGCCGGCCTCTATGACATGGCCGACGTGATGGGGATTGCCCGGTAGGCGCAGACGCGAAGGAAATCTGATACGGTACGAGCGCGCTATGGAATGTCCCCAATGTGGAGCTGAAGTTCCGTCCGACGATGCGTTCTGCGGCAAATGTGGGTACGCACGTCGCGACCAGACGCCGGATCGCCTCGACCAGTCACGCATCCGTGTCCACGAGAGCCCCGCGCCTTCGCCAGATGACGAGCCGAGTCGACCATCGTCACAGCGGCGGGTTCGCAAGCAGACGGTCCTGGGGATTCAGCCAGGGACCCCGCCGGCAGGGGTTCCCACCCCGGCCCCCATTC
>SHLP01000270.1 GCA_004283055.1 Deltaproteobacteria bacterium | reverse complement strand
GATCCCCATCACTGTCTTCTGACTAAAACTCGCTGTTCCCCCCAGAACAGTAAGCAATTCCATGGTTTGCTTACTACCTACGGATGATAACGGTTGGATCCAGCAAGTCAACATCGTGCCTGGCACAGCCCCTTAGAAACCCGGGCCCGGGCGAGCTTGGGTGCAAAAAGCGGAAAAAGCTGTAGTCGCGTTGACAACTTCGAGGGGGGTGCGGTAGCGTCCCTCTCGGTTAAGGGGTTCGTCCCGACAGTCGTAATGATTTCAATGGATTCCAGCTATCGGGGTCCTGATTTCAGTGAGGCTGGAGGAAGGCGAAAACAGAGGGGTTTTCTCGCCAAATCAAGGGCGAGCCGGAGGGAGCCGCAGGCATGCATGAGATTTGGGAGGCACTGCTCGAAGGTGCTCCGTTTTCGTTCATCAATCTCGGTGTTCTAGCGTTTGGGGTGGGCATCATCATCGATCGCGCCTGGTACATCCGGATGAACTACAGCGTGGATGCCGCCGAATTCATGAACCGAATTCGCAAGCTCGTGCAGGCGGGAAACATCGATCGCGCAATTCGCCAGTGCGAGGCCAAGGCCGTGCCGCTGCTCGACGTCGTCAAGTCCGGTTTGACTCAGGTCAACCGCGGCGAAGAAGCCGTCATCGCCTCGATGGAAGAGAAGATGTCGGAGGTCATCCCCGCGCTCGAGAAGCGAACGGGCTCGCTCTGGACGCTCGCGAACATCGCAACCCTCATCGGCCTCCTCGGCACCATCAGCGGTCTCATTCGCGCCTTCAAGGCGGTGGGCACGATCGACGACCCGTCGCAAAAGACGGCGCTGCTCTCTGCCGGTATCGCCGAAGCCATGTGGAACACCTTCCTCGGTCTTTTGATCGCGGTGATCTTCATGGTCGCTCACCTCGTGCTTCACGGGCTCACCAAGCGTCACAAGCACGAAATGGAAAAGGTCACGATGCAGCTCGAGAACCTCCTCACGCTGCGCCGGCAAAGCGGTTGATCGGGCCGGACCATGCCCGCACGACTGACACCACGCCAACGAGCCTACGTCCGGAAGCGAACGCGCATTCCCGACCTCGACCCATCGGAAACGAGCGACGAGCTGAACATCGTCCCGTTCTTGGACATCGTCGTGAACATCGTCATGTTCCTGTTGATGACTTTGACGACGGTCGCCTTCTTTTCGCAGGTCGAAGCGGCGCTTCCAGAGTATCGCAAAGGCGGAATCGGAAAGCGAGCGGCGGCGGATGAAGCGCTCAACTTGAACGTCACCATCACGCGAGAAGGTGTCGTGGTGTCCGGATCGGGTGGCAAGCTCGCCCGCGGATGCACGACCACGGCGCCCGGCAAGGTCATCACCGTCCCGGCCGGAATGAACGGTGAGCACGACTGGAAAGGGCTGACCAACTGCGTCAGTCGCGTCAAGCAGCAGTTCGAAGATGAAACCCGGGTGACGCTGAGCGCGGACCCCGAAGTGCCTTACGAAGATCTGGTCGCCGCCATGGACGCGGTCCGAGGCGACGAGAACGAGCTCTTCCCCGAGGTCTTGCTCTCCGCGGGGATTCGATAATGTCGACCGCAAGCAGCAGGCCATCGCGTCCGTCCCTTGCGCCGCCCGTTGCCGACAAGTCCGTCTCGATGGCGTATGTGAATCGCGTCGTCCGCGCAAAGCTGCGCCGCCGCGCCGAGCCCGAGCACTTTGGCCTCAACATCTACCCGATGATGGACATGCTGACGATCCTCCTGGTCTACATGATGGCGATCTTCGCGACGTCATCTGCCGCAGCCGTTCAGGAGAGCAGCGAGCTCCGGATTCCTTATTCCACTTCCAAAGTCGAGCTCAGCGACGCCATCTCCGTCCAGATTTCACGCAGCGGTGTGGTGGTCGACGGGAAGTCCATCCTCGAGCTCCGCAACGGCATCGTCGACCCCAGCCTCAAGCAGGGCGGAAGCAGCGGCTTTCTGATCACGCCGCTCTACAAGACGCTCGGCGAAATCCGCGACCGAAAGAAGCGAACCGCGCAGCGCTTTGCAAACCAGCCATTCGTCGGCGACGTTCAAATCATCGCCGACCGGCGAACGCCATACCGAACCCTGAGCGAGGTGATTTACACCCTGGGGCAAACCGAGTTTAAGAACCTGCGGTTTGTGGTTAATAAGAAGGCGCAGTAGACGAGATCGGGGCAGGGAAAAAACCCGTCACGGGGTTCCATCGAACGGGGCGCCTTCTCTGATTGGCTTGTGCTGCCGCGGATGTTGGGGGGACGGGTCCTGGGT
>SHLP01000269.1 GCA_004283055.1 Deltaproteobacteria bacterium | reverse complement strand
CCCGCCCAACCCAGTCCGTGCCCTCGACAACAGCCTGACGCCCAACCAACAGGCCGGGATGGACTTTTTCGACGGCAGCACGGGCCAGCTCTCCGATGGCGCCAGCGTCAACGGCTTCACCTGTGAAGGCTGCCATCGCCACGACCCGAGCCAGGGCTTCTTTGGCACTGGCGGTGAGGCGAGCTTCGAGAATGAGCCGCAGATCGTCAAGATCGCGCATTTCCGGAACCTCTATCAGAAGGTCGGCATGTTTGGCATGCCAAACGTCGACTTCAACTTGCCCGGGGATGGCAGCCACATGGGCGACCAGGTTCGCGGCACGGGCTATCTTCACGACGGCGCGACCGACACGCTCTTCCGCTTCTTCACGGCGGACGTGTTTCGCAATCCGGGCCTCGTTTTGAATGAACCCAACGTCGGCTTCAACGGTGGCGACCCCCAGCGCCGCGACGTCGAGCAGGCCATGCTCGCGTTCGATTCCGACCTTGCGCCGATCGTGGGCCAGCAGGTCACCCTCGACGACACGAACCTGTCGAGCGTAGGCGGCCGTATTTCACTGCTCGAGCAGCGTGCGGGGACGACGTTTGTGTCCGCGGTGCTCGGAGGAGTGACCACGGAGTGTGACCTGGTCGCTCGCGGGGTCTGGAACGGCTTCCCGCGCAGCGCGCTGTACGATCCCGGCACCAACAGCTACGTCCCAGACTCGATTTCCGAGCCCGCCATCTCCGCGGCGGACATGCGCAGCCTTGCCCAGGTCCCGGGGCAGGCCACGACGTTCACCTGCGTGCCGCCCGGCTCGGGTTCGCGCATCGCCCTAGATCGCGACCAGGACGGCTGGTGGAACTACGACGAGTCGCAGTCGAGCACCGATCCAGCCAACCCTGGCAGCCTCATCGGCGCCTGCAGCGACGGCCTCGACAACGATGGCGACGGCGCCATCGACGAAGCGGATACGGGCTGTTCCGGACCTTCGTCTCGAATCGAAAACCCGCAGTGCAGCGACGGCTATGACAACGATGGAGATGGCACAGCGGACTACGGCGGTGACGCGGACTGCACGGGCCCGACGTCGAATCGGGAGCTCGCTATCCCGCCGCGCGATTGCCGCGTGGGTCCTCTGGACCCCGAGACCGACCTGCTCGGCCTGCTCATGATCTTCCTCGCCCTTCGGGTTGGAGCGCGCCGGCGAACCCTCAGTTCGCCTGAAACACGTCGTCGCTGAGCTCGGCGCCGATCGTCGTGTTCCGCCGGATCACGTCGGCAAGCGTCGTGGCCTCGAGGTCGGCCACCTCTTGCATCGAGAAGCCATCCGGGTCGCCGGAGTACATGCCTGCCTGATACCAATAGCGGTCTCCGTCGCGGAGCGATCTGAACTGGCTCACGATGACGTAATAGGCGACCTCACCCACGTGGCCGCCGTTGACCGGATCCTCGGCAAGCGCCCCAACCCACAGGTCGATGTCTTCCAAGTCTGCGTACACCGACGCGAGACGGGCCTGGGTATCGGGATCGCTGCTAACCTCGGTGAAGCTCGTTCGCGGCGCCAGGCCTAGACGCCTCCGGGCGTCGTTGTAGCTGGGCAGGCCATGGTCGCGGCCGCGCTGGATGTTGAGAGACGCGAGGTCGAAGCCTCCGGCGCCGGGCGGGCCAAACAGAAAATTGCGCACATCGTCGACGAGCTCGGTGTCGATGGCCGAACATGGCTGGCTGGCAAGCCCTCGTAGAATCGGCTCGATGCCTCCTTCGTTGACCAATCGATCGGGCCGAAAGAACGCCTGACGGAGGGGCAGGTGTCCCTGAGTGATCTCGTTCCCCGCCGCGTCCAGACGCAAGAGGGTCGGACTGAGAGCGCTATGCCCAAATCGATAGATCGCCGTCGAGAACTCGTTCAGGATCGCTGGGCTCGTACTCCAACGGTACCCCGTATAGGGGCTCATCGGGTCGGGCCCTAGCAGCGCCGGAAGGAATTCCTTGTACGTGATGACCTGCATGAGCGCGCCCACGATGCGCCGCGCTTCCTGGTAAATTTCTTCTCCGGTCAGCGCGGGGTCGTCGGCTGCAATCTCGGCCGCCAAGCGGTTGTGCTCGCGCACGAAGAGCGCATGCATTGCGGTGAGCGCGACTTGCTCGTTTGCCCGAACGTCTCCTGCGAGAAAGAGCTCCGGCCCGGTGCCGCCGGCATTGGGCAAGCCGACGATGTTGAATGGAAGCAGATCTCCAGCGCTGACCAGGAGCCGCCCCGTCCCATCGTTGGTCCGCAGCAACGCCGCCCGAATTGGATC
>SHLP01000163.1 GCA_004283055.1 Deltaproteobacteria bacterium | reverse complement strand
TCGCTACCTTAGGACCGTTATAGTTACGGCCGCCGTTTACTGGGGCTTCGATTCACTGCTTCGCCGAAGCTAACAACTCCTCTTAACCTTCCAGCACCGGGCAGGCGTCAGACCCTATACGTCCTCTTACAAGTTCGCAGAGTCCTGTGTTTTTGGTAAACAGTCGCAACCCTCGTTTCTCTGCAACCCACACCCGCTCGGAGCGAAAAGCTCGTCACGGACACGGGCACACCTTCTCCCGAAGTTACGGTGTCAATTTGCCGAGTTCCTTAGCCAGTGTTCTCTCACGCGCCTTGGGATTCTCACCCCGCCCACCTGAGTCGGTTTGCGGTACGGTCACTGAAGACCCTCACTACGCAGCTTTTCTTGGAAGCATGGAATCACCGAGTTACGGAGCCGGAGCTCCACCTCATCACGTCTCGGAGTAATGTTTCCGCGTTTGTGGCTATCGCCTCCTACGGAAACCTCCTACCTGCTTGAACGGGCACTTCCATTCGCCCGATCGGCCTATCCTTCTCCGTCCCTGCTTAGATCAATGGATTCCTCAGTGGTGCAGGAATATTAACCTGCTTCCCATCATGTACCCCTTTCGGGCTCCACTTAGGGGCCGACTAACCCACAGGCGAATTATTCTTCCCTGGGAAACCTTGGGCTTACGGCGAGAGGGTTTCTCACCCTCTTTATCGCTACTCATGCCTACATAAGCTCTTCTCATGCCCGACAGTGCTCCTTACGGTACACCTTGTATCTGCCTGAGAATGCTCCGCTACCGCTCTAATAAATTAGAACCCGAAGCTTCGGTACCACACTTAGCCCCGTTACATTTTCGGCGCGGGTTCGCTCGACCAGTGAGCTGTTACGCTTTCTTTAAAGGATGGCTGCTTCTAAGCCAACCTCCTGGCTGTCTGAGCGCCCCCACATCCTTTCACACTTAGTGTGGATTAGGGACCTTAGCTGTCGATCTGGGCTCTTTCCCTCTTGGCTACGGACCTTATCACCCGCAGCCTGACTGCCTAGCAGTTGTCACCGGCATTCGGAGTTTGGTTGGGTTTGGTAATCTGGTAGGACCCCTAGCCCATCCAGTGCTCTACCTCCGGTGCAATTCACTAGACGCTATACCTCAATATATTTCGCGGAGAACCAGCTATCTCCGAGCTTGATTAGCCTTTCACTCCGATCCTCAGGTCATCCCCTGAATTTTCAACTTCAGTGGGTTCGGTCCTCCACGCAGTTTTACCCACGCTTCAACCTGCCCAAGGATAGATCGCTCGGTTTCGGGTCTACGCCCTGCTACTAAGTTCGCCCTATTTGGACTCGGTTTCCCTACGGCTTCACCTATCGGCTTAACCTCGCAACAAAGCGTAACTCGTAGGCCCATTATGCAAAAGGTACGCCGTCGCACATTCCCCGAAGGGCATAGTGCTTCGACTGCTTGTAGACACACGGTTTCAGGTACTATTTCACTCCCCTTGCCGGGGTGCTTTTCACCTTTCCCTCACGGTACTAGTTCACTATCGGTCGTCGAGTAGTACTTAGCCTTGGAAGATGGTCCTCCCAGATTCCCACAGGATTCCACGTGCCCCGTGGTACTCGGGTACCAGTGCAGAGACCAAACGCTTTCGACTACAGGGCTGTCACCTCGTATCGCCGACCTTTCCAGATCGTTCATCTAACGTTTGGTTTTGTAACTCCGTGAGAGCATTAGGGCGCTCTCCCACTGGACCCACGACCCCATACCAACAACGCCCCTAAGCTTACATTGGTATGGTTTAGGCTAGTCCCCGTTCGCTCGCCGCTACTAGGGGAGTCTCGGTTGATGTCTTTTCCTCCAGGTACTTAGATGTTTCAGTTCCCTGGGTTGGCTATCCAACGCCTATGAATTCAGCGTTGAACTTCTGGGTATGACCCCAGACGGTTTCCCGATTCGGATATCTTCGGATCAAAGTGTGTTAGCCACTCCCCGAAGCTTTTCGCAGCTGCCCACGTCCTTCATCGCCTCTCGACGCCAAGGCATCCACCGTGTGCCCTTCCTAGCTTGACCTTTTCCTAAGACGCATTTCGTCTTGCGCGGCGATAAATCGCCGATCCGCCGCTTACCTCCTCGGTCGCTTCGCTGCGAGGTACGGATGTACCTCTCACTTCGCTTCCTGCGGGGGCGCTGGCGCCTCGACGATTTCTCTTCGCGCAAGGTGGTGGCGGAACCAACCGCGAATAGTTGGGATACCACCGTGGTGCTTTGCCATGACGGAAAGTCATAAATGGCGCAGCACCCTCGCAACTCGAGACCAGGGTTCGAAAGAAGAGCCTGGTCACAGTTACGGCTAGAAAGAGAAAATTTCTACAGATATTCAGTTGTCAAAGATGCGAGAAATCGAGCGTTGAGACTTGATTGCTCGGGTCGAGTGCGCGCGTGCTGCGCCGCCGACCGAAGGAATCAAGACTGGGTCTTCACGGGATGATTGGCAACCGCCAATGTGGTGGAGCTGAGGGGGATCGAACCCCTGACCCCCGGCTTGCAAAGCCGGTGCTCTCCCAGCTGAGCTACAGCCCCTTTCTTAGTGGGGCACGCTAGACTCGAACTAGCGACCTCACCCTTATCAGGGGTGCGCTCTAACCACCTGAGCTAGTGCCCCGTGTCTTCTCGCAAACTGTCAAAGAGAGTCAAAAGCGGTTTTCGCGAACCGTAATCTGAAGCGCGCTCAGGCCTAAACCCTGATAACTACTTCGTTTTGTTGGCTCCGTCCCCGTCTTCATCCTCAAACGGACGCCTTCTTTAGCGGCCTTCCCCAAACCGGTCAAGGACTTTCAATCGTCTCCGCGGAAAAAGGGGACTGTCCCCTTTTTTGGGGGGTTAATCGGGCGGACGGAGGGCGGTGAGGCGCTCCTTATAGTGGGCGAGGCAGCGGGCCATGGCGCTGTCGGGTCGGACGATGGGCTGGTAGCCGAAGTCACGCTCGGCGGCCCTACTGGTGGCGCGGTGCGAAATCGCGAGCTTCCGGATTTCATGCGGTGTGAAGATGGGGGCCGGGAGGCCGATCTGGAAGTGCAGGTACTGCCACAGCCGGAGGAATGCGAGCACCGGCCGGTAGGGGATGTTGAGCTTCGGGATCCGGTACCCCATCCCTTCGATGAGAGGCCGCATGAACTCGAAGATCGGCAGCGGATGGTCGTCGGTCACGAAATAGGCTTTGCCGCAGACCGGGCTGCCGGGAACGAGGTGCTTGGCCGCGAGAAGCTGTGCGTGGACGAGGTTGTCGACGTAGACGTGGTCGTGCAGCGCTCCTGGGAAACCGATTGTCGCCACGAGCCGCCCCTTCATGACCTGATCGAACATCTCGTCGAGCATGATGTTGTTCCCAGGTCCGTAGATTCCGTCGGGCCGAAGCGAGGTCGTCAAGAGCCCGTGCTCACCGTTAGCCGCGAGCACCCGCTTCTCGCCTTCAATTTTGGTTTCGGTGTAGAGGCAGCTCATGGTGGTGGCGTAGGGCGTGTGTTCGTCCATCTCGAGATCGATTTCGGAGTTGAAGCAAACGTCGATCGAGCTCGTGTGAACGAATCGACGCCCGCCCTGAGCGCTGCATGCGCGGATGAGGTTTTCCACGCCGCCCACGTTCGCCTCATACGCCGACCGTCGATACGCCGCCGATGCTGCGCTCCCTCCAAGCAATGCAAGCTGGGCCGCGGTGTGAAAGACGGTGTCGATCCCCTCGCAGGCCTCCATCATCCGCTTGGCATCCTCCACCTCGCCCCGGACGATTTCTAGGCTCGGGTGCTCGAGCTCGAGCGGCGTATTTCGGATCACCGCGCGAACCCGATAGCCCTCGGCTAGAAGACCTCGCACGAGGTGACTGCCGAGAAAGCCGGCGGCGCCGGTGACGAGACAGATCCCGAGATCGTCCTGGGGTTCGCTGCGTGGCACTTGGCTTTCTCCTTGTCCGAGAGGGTGGCCTGATGCTATATGTAACGTTCGTTATATCCTGCAAGTCGAAACCCGAGGGAGGCGAGAAGAATGTCAGAGCCCCATTTCCTCTACGAGAAGCGCGGTCACCTCGCGATTTGCACCTTCAACCGGCCCGAGAAAAAAAACTCGCTCAGCATCGAGATGTTGGTGCGGATGGCGGACGCCTGGGACGAGGCAGACGCCGACGAAGAGGTTCGCGCGATCATCCTGACGGGCAAGGGCGGGGTCTTCTGTGCGGGAAGCGACCTCGGTTCGATGAAATCCGGAAACTGGGACGCCGACGATCGCTGGCTCAATCGCATGAAAGACGACCCGGACACTCATTGGAAAGCACTCTTGCGGCACTATTTGACCAAGAAGCCACTGATCGCCGCGGTCGAAGGATATGCGCTGGCGGGTGGCACGGAAATCCTGCAGGGCACCGACATTCGCGTTGCCGGCGAAGGCGCGGTCTTTGGGGTGACCGAAGTGCAGCTCGGCTTGTTCCCCTTAGGAGGGTCGAGCGTACGGCTGCGACGGCAGATTCCTTACACGATCGCGGCGGAGATGCTGCTCGCGGGCCGGCGACTGAGTGCGGAGGAAGCCTTGCACTACGGTCTCATCGGGCACGTGGTCCCCAAGGGGCAAGCGCTCGACAAGGCCCTCGAGATTGGCGAGAGGGTAGCTGCAAACGGCCCGGTTGCCGTACGCGCGGTCAAGCAATCGCTCATCGAGAACGACGGCATGCCTGCCAAAGAGGCTCTGGCCCGCTCCTTGGAAATCGGGCAGCCCGTGTTCAAGACCAAAGACGCCATCGAGGGCCCGACGGCGTTCATGGAAAAGCGCAAACCGGTGTTCCGGGGCTCTTGATGGCACGAACCGAGGCAGCGCAGCGCAATGGGAGCACGCGCGAGGTCATCCTCGAAACCGCGGAGCGCCTTTTCGCGGAACGTGGCTTCGCCGCCACGAGCGTGCGCGACATCGTAGGCGAAGCGAGCACCTCGGCGCCGAGCCTCTACCATTTCTTCGGTAGCAAAGAGAACCTCCTCGTCGTTCTCATCACGGACCGGCATGACGAGTACTGCGACGAGCTCGAAGCCGAGCTGGCGTTCGCAAAAACACCGTTCGAGGTTTGCCAGCGCTTCGTGAAGTTCCTGCTCACCAACATGAGCAAGCGGCCTACCACCGCGAAATTTCTGTTGGCCATCATGTTTGGGCCCCGACAGAACATCCCAGAGGACCTCGTTGGTGAAACGCTGATGCGGTCGCAAAAGATCGTCCAGGCGCGCCTCCGCGAGGTCACCGGGGGCGTGTCCGAATCGCGCATCGTGTTCGCGCGCATGATGCTACTCGGTATGATCACTCCTGCGGTTTTGCTTTTCCTCACCTCGGACGTGCGTTCGTTTTCACCCAAGCTCCCGGGCTGCATCGCACAGCGCGTCATCGACATGATGAGCGACACACATCCGGTTTGCGCTTGGCCAAGCGTCGATCAGGTTTCGTGAGACCATGACCAGCGCGCCTGCACTGCCTGCCTCTTCGCTTCGATTCGACTTGCCCAATGGCATGTCGATCGCCGCCGACGCCTACGGGGACCCCGGCCACCAGCCGGTGCTCTTCCTTCATGGCGGCGGACAAACCAGGCATGCCTGGGGAAACAGCGCGGAGCTACTCGCCCAGCACGGTTTCTACACCGTCTGCATGGACCACCGGGGTCATGGCGAGAGTAGCTGGGCCGGATTGGGCGAATATCGCGTCTACAATTTCGCCGAAGACCTGCAGCACGTGATCGCGCAGCTCGATCAGAAGCCAATCCTGGTGGGCGCGTCGCTGGGCGGCATTGCATCACTTCTCGCCGAGACCGAACAGGACGCGTCCGTTGCCAAAGCGGTCATTCTGGTCGACGTCACGCCCCGTCTCGAAACCGATGGTGTCGATCGAATCCTGGGTTTCATGCGGGAGGGCACGTCGGGGTTTGATTCGCTCGAAGAGGTAGCAGATTCGATAGCGGCGTATCTGCCGCACCGGAAACGGCCCAAAGACCTGTCCGGCCTAGGGAAGAACCTGCGCCAGACGGTAGACGGACGCTACTACTGGCATTGGGACCCGAACATGCTGAAGACCTGGGAGCCGGGGCGATACACCGAGGAGAACGATCGCAAGCTGAAAGAGCGGCTTCAAGAGGTCCGCAAAATCGAGGTCCCCGTGCTGCTGATCCGCGGCCGACTCAGTGACCTGGTATCGAAGGAGACCGCCGCGGAATTTCTTCAAATGGTGCCGCACGCAGAGTACGTCGACCTAGTGGACGCCCACCACATGGTCGCCGGCGACCGAAACGATGCCTTCACCGAGAGCGTCAAAGAGTTCTTGCTCCGCCACTTTGCGCCCGCGAATGGTCCGAGCGAGCCACGAGCACGAGGGACGTCCCGATCATGAGCACCCGGACGGCCTTGGTAACCGGAGCGGCAAGCGGGATTGGGAAGGCGCTCGTCGAAAAGCTCGATCGGGAGGGCTGGCGCTGCTTTGCGGGCTACAACCGACAGCCGCCGGACGCGCTCCTCGAGACCTGCAGTGATAGGACCCAGGCGGTGCAGTGCAACGTCACCGACGGCGAGAGCGTGAAGTCTGCGCTCGAAGAAGTTGGCGGGGCATTGGCAGGGGGCGCCCTCGACCTGCTGGTCAACAACGCCGCCACGACTGGCGGTGCGGGCGGCGGCGTGGAAAACGTCGATATCGACCGCTTCAAGAGCCTCTTCGAGGTCAACTTCTGGGGCCAGGTCCGCGTCACCCAGGCCGCCCTTCCCTTCATCCGACGAAGCGAGGACGGCCGTATCATCAACGTCGGGTCGGCCTCGCAGTACCTCACCATCCCGATGGGCTGCTCGTACCCGATCAGCAAAGCCGCACTGAAGCGGCTCACCCAAGCACTTCGCGTCGAGCTCAAGCCGTTTGGCGTTCAAGTCACCTGCGTCGAGCCCGGCGGCGTGCGAACGCCGATGATCGACATCAGCGAAGAGCAAAGAGCCGAGCTTTGGGCGTCTTTCCCCGAGCACCTGCTCCCGCAATACGAGGCGCAGTTCAAGTTCCCAGGGGACGCGATCGAGTCGGCTTTCCCGCTCTGGTCGGCAGAAAAATTCGCGGACCGCGTCTACCACGAGGTGATCTCGGCCAAGAAGCTGAAGGTTAACTACCTCATCGGACCCGGTGTTTGGGTGCTCCCAATCATCGAGCGCGTCGTGCCCGATTCGCTGCGTGAGCGGATTTTCGAGCGGATGTTCCGGCGCTGAACGCGGCGTCCTTCAAACGGCGGAGGCGGATTGAAACCGTGGGCGCCGGGTCTATAAAAGGCGCATGACCAAGAAGACAGCGCTGGTGACCGGAGCGGGGGGCGGGCTCGGCCATGCCACGGCGGAACGCCTCCTCGCCGGGGGCTGGAAGGTATTTGCTGCCGATATCAGCACGGATCTACTCAGGACTTCGATGCACGATCCCGATGCGGTTCCGGTCGTGATGGACGTGACCAGCCAACAAAGCGTCCAGAGCGCCTGCGACGCTGTGCTGAGCCAGACCGATCGCCTCGACGGGATCGTGAACTTCGCCGGTGTGATAGGGGTTGGCTCTCTGACCGATATCCCCGAAGAGCGACTCGCGCGCATTCTCGACATCAACGTGATGGGCACGTATCGAGTCAACAAGACATTCCTTCCTCTGGTCGAGGCCGCCAAGGGTCGTATCGTGAACCTCAGCTCCGAGACGGGTTGGCAAAGCGCGGCGCCGTTCAACGGACCGTACGCGATGAGCAAACACGCCATCGAGGCCTACTCGACGGCGCTCCGCCGCGAGCTTGCGCTCCTCGGCATCAAAGTCATCACCATTCAGCCGGGCGCGTTTCGAACGCACATGGTTGCGGGCATCGAAGACGCCTTCACGGCTGCAGAAGCCGAGACTCC
>SHLP01000162.1 GCA_004283055.1 Deltaproteobacteria bacterium | reverse complement strand
CCGATCCACTGTGCCAGCTTCATCACCACCTCCATGCGCGGCGTCCCTGCGGTGATTTTGCCCTTGCTCGAGAGCATCGTTCCGCTCGAAGAGCCGACGCAGATGGGCACCTGGCGAGGCGCCCCCCGCCAGGTCTTCGACCGGATGACGGCGCGGTTTTCCGATCGGGTGCATACCGATCACGAGATCACCAGCGTCGAGCGACGCGACGGACGATTCGTGGTCGCGGACGCCAAAGGAAGGCGCTACGAGGCCGACGAGGTGGTCTTCGCCTGCGATTCGACCGCCGTCTTGAACGCGCTCGAATCTCCCAGTCGGCTTCAGCGCCTACTTTTGGGCAACGCTCAGTACGTAGATGACGTCGATCCAGCGTTTTCGAGTTTCGTCGTTCACTCCGACACCAGCATCTTGCCCGGAAAGCACCGCGAACGAATCCTTTCCGGCTTCAACACGTACTCGGAGATCAACGAAGCGGGTGCGCTCGAATGCACGTTCGTCATTTCCGCGCAGAACCCGAGCACCAAGGACAAAGGCGTGCCGATGCTGGTGACCTTCAACTCGCAGAGGGTCATCGAGAAGGTCCAAAAGAAAATCGAGCTTCCTCATCCGACGCACAGCGTGTCGCTTCAGAACCTGATGATCATGTCAGCGATGCGGTATCTTCAAGGGAAGGACGGGGTCCACTATTGCGGCACGTTCACCACTCCGGAGGGCGGTCACGACCTCTCCTTCATGTCGGGCCTCGTGGTCGCGCACGCAATCGGCGCGGACTATCCGTTTTCCACCGACCATTCGGACGCCGTTGCCGACTTCAAACAGATGCAAAAAATGATGCTCAAGTCGGGGAACCGGCGACCAATTTAGCGGAACACGTCGTAGGAGCCCTCGAGAACGAGCTGGATGCTCGTGCAGAGCCCCAAAATCGGAAAGACGAACCACATCAGGTTCGTGATCCCTACGAACAGCAGCAAGTCTTTCACGGAGTGGCCCTTGTGGCGGCCGTTGTTGAAGAACTGGAAGAAGTAGACCGCGGTTCCGTAGAACATCTGCCAAAACATGATGAGGCCGAGGATTCCGAGCCAGCGCGCCGGCATCAGCTCGAACGTCATGCCGAAGGCGAACAGGGTCGCCGGGATGATCGTGGTGAAACCGTTTCCGACGTCGATGTTGTAGCCGAAGGAACGGCGGTCGGAATAGCCTGGGTCGAAGAGCGAGTAGCTGGACCAGATCGTCGTCCATTGCCGAAAAGAAAGAACCTGAAGCAGCGGGATCGGGCGAGCGAATATTTCTGCGATGCGCTGCATCTCGCGCCCGCGGTACGGTTCTTTGATAGCTCGATACTCGGCCTGAATCTGATCTTGGCAAACCATCAAAGCGATTTCCCACCAGTTGACCAGCACGTTGATCACGAGAAAGAACGCCAGCCCAATCTGTGTCGGATTGAATACGCCGTGGATGCGCTGGTGCAGCCAGGTGTGAAAGAACGTGCCGGCGGCGATCACGATTGCGATGACCCCAGCCGTCGGGATCGCGAGCCCTCTCGGGGCTGTGGTGGAATCCATCAAATTTCTCCGTAGCCAGACAGGGGCTCCGTACTATGCTCCCGCCGGAGGCAAGGCAAATGACTGCGGTGAAGCAAGCGGGATACTTGGTCTTCGAGGTGAGTGACCTCTCGGCATGGGAGGATTTCGGTACGAAAATCCTGGGCCTCCAAGTCGTCGATCGGCGGAGTGACGGCGGCTTCTCGCTGCGAATGGACGGCTACCAGCAGCGCTTCTTCATCGAGCCGGGGCCCGCCGATGACCTGGCGGCCGTGGGCTGGGAGGTCGAAGGGCCGGAGGCGCTCGAAGAGATCGCCAATCGCCTCAAAGGCGCGGGGCACCAGGTGGTGAGCTGCAGCGCCGAACAGGCGGCCGGTCGCAACGTCGAGGCGCTCGTTCGCGCGAGTGACCCGGCGGGCAACCCCATCGAGATCTTCCATGGCCCCAAGATGGCCGCCGAACCCTTCGTCTCCGAGCTCGTCCCCTCCGGCTTCGTAGCCGACGAGCAGGGGTTCGGGCATGTCGTCATCGTTTCCAAGGACGACGAGCAGCACGAAGCGTTCTACTCGACCATGTTCGGCTTCGAGCTCAGCGACTACATTCGCTGCGAGTACTTCGGGCACGAGATCAACGTGACCTTCATGCACGCGAACGCGAGGCACCACTCGCTCGCATTCGGAGGCGGGCAGCTCAAGCGGATTCACCACTTCATGGTGCAGGTAAAATCCGTGGACGAGGTCGGCCGCTGCTACGACCGCTTCTTGTTTTCCGGCGGAATGGTTCACCAGACGCTCGGTCGCCATCCGAACGACAAGATGTTCTCGTTCTACGGATACACCCCATCGGGCTTCCACTTCGAGCTCGGCGCGGGCGCCATCGAGATCGAGGACGGTTGGCAGAGCACGGTTCACCGCAAGGTCAGTGAATGGGGGCATCACCCGCCACAGCTTCTCACCAAGGCCTATCGCCGCGCGAAAGAAGCTCGGGGCAAGAGCAGCTGAGCGGCCTCGATTGGACCACGCGGCTTCGATGCGATAGAACGCGTTCTAGTTCGAGGATCGAGTCATGGTCGTAGACGCAGTTCCCGAGGGAAAATACGCCGATGTCGGCATGGGCATCCGGATGCACTTCCACGAGGCAGGCAGCGGAGACCGCGGCACGGTCTTGTTCGTGCACGGCAGCGGGCCCGGCGCCAGCGGCTGGAGCAACTTCAAGGGGAACTACCCGCTCTTGGCCGAACACGGCTATCGCGCGATCGTCCCCGACACGATGGGCTACGGCTACTCGAGCAAGCCCGAACAAGGCGCGTTCAGCCTCGATGATGTCGCGGCCCAGTACAAGGCGCTCCTCGACGCCGTCGGAGTGGATCGCGTCACCGTCGTCGGCAACTCGCAGGGGGGCGCGATCGCGATCACGATGGCGCTCAATTACCCGGACCTAGTCGCCAAGCTCGTGTTGATGGCACCTGGCGGCCTCGAGACGCGAGAGACGTACATGGAGATGGAGGGCATTCGAGCGATGATTCGCGTGCTCTACAAAGAAGGAATTAGCAGGGAGACGATGAGAAAGGTCTTCCGGCTTCAACTCCACGACGAATCGAAGATCACGGACGAAGTCATCGAAGAGCGCTTTCAAGTCGCGACGACGCAGCACAAGGACAATATCGCGCGCATCCACGTCGCGAACCAAGAAGACCGGCTTCCGGAGATCAAGTGTCCCGTGCTCTGCTTCTGGGGCGCAAACGACAAGTTTTGCCCCCCGAGCGGTGCCTCCAAGATCGCGAGCCGCTGCCCAAACTCACGCACGATGCTGATCTCGAGCTGCGGCCACTGGGTCATGGTCGAGTACGCCAAGCTCTTCAACCAGCTCACGCTCCAGTTCCTCGAAAACGACCTAGGCTAAAAGGGGACAGTCCCCTTTAATCGCTCACTTGGCCGCGATGGCTTTTTCGACGGCCTCGAGGAGGCTTTTGCTGTAGACGCGTCCCGTTAGATTCTCGCGCGTTGCTTTGGCGACCGCGTCCCAAGCCGACCTGTGAGCCGACGTGTCGACTTCGATCATGCCGCGTTTCAGCAGCGATGCGTAGGCGCGATCGTCGTCGCGTCGGGCCATGATGTCGCCCGCGCGCGCCGCGCGCTCGCTAGTTTCGATGAGCACCTTCTGGTCGTGCTCGCTCAGCAGGTCGAACTTCTCCTGCTTGATGACCGAACCGCCGATGATGATGCCGAAGTTCTCTTTCGCCATGTAATTCAGGCGCGTGTACCACTGCAGCGCGACGGCGGCGAGGGCGGACGCGGGCACCGTATCGACCATCCGCGTCTGCAAACCGCCATAGACCTCCGGCACACCCATGCGCACGGGGTTGGCGCCGATCGTGGCGACGTAGCCGGCAAACACCGGATCGTCTTTCCAAGCCCAGGGGCGAAGCCTCTTGAGATCTTCGGGTTTGGCGAACTCGTCCATCGAGAAGATGCGATTCTTACCGGCTTCCCCCCAGGCCAGCATGACGAACCCGTTCTCCTGGAACAGCTTGGAAAACCGTTCGCTCAGCTGCTCGCGTGCCCGCTCGAGCTGCTCGTATTCGGTAATCATCCCAGGCGCGGTCAAGACCAACACCGGCCGCGCGACCATTCCAAGCCCGGTCGTCGTCACTCCGGCCGCGTCCATTTGTCCGGCTCGCACCTTGCGAATGAAGTCGCGTTCGTCGCCCTGACTACCTCCGGAGTAGAAGCGAAGCTCCACTCGATTTTCGGTCTCCTTTTTTAGAGTTCGGTTCCAAGCCTTCATCAGCTTCATGAACGACGAGCCTGGAGGCGCGAGAGACGCGAAGCGGATGATCGTCGACGATGCGGCGTCGGCCCTGGGCACTGAAACAGCGCCCGGCACCATGAAGGCGCCCAAGGCAAGGGCTGAGATGAAGAGGTGCTTGGCTTTTCTCATGGGTCTCTCTATGGGGAGCGCGTGTTGGTTCTGCAATCGCTGAGTCTCAGAATCCGACGCTAGCCCGGAGACGGGGATTCAACTCGATCGCGGCCTCATCTGCACGAAGATCCGCCCCGAATCAGCTTTGCCGCGCGATAGCCAATCAGCATGCTGGGGGCATTGAGCGCAGAAACAGGCGTCCAGGGGATGGCCGAAGCGTCGGCGATCCGTAGGCCCGGCACGCCGCGTAGGCGCAGCTCGGGGTCCACGGCGTGGGCCGAAGTCTCACCCATGCCGCAGCTGCCGGCGAAGTGATACGTGGTGATCGTGTTTTTTCGGATATAGCTCGCGATCGCCTCGTCACTCGTGACCCGCCTGCCCGGCAGGAGCTCCTTTGCGCCCGATCGCTGAAGGCCGCCCGAAGCGCCAATGGCTCGGGCGATTCGGACAGCGCGCAGCATCGTCTCCAGATCTTCAGGGTGCGAGTAGTACGCGGGATTGATCGCGGCCTGTTGGCGTATGTCGGTCGATTGCAGACGCAGCGTGCCGCGGCTCTTCGGTTTCCCGAGAATCAAAATGATGCCGAACATCCGGTCGGTGAAGCGCTGGACCGCGCCAAACCTGAACGCGGCCCCTACCAGGGAGCGGATGAGCTTTCTCGACCTCGGCCCGTAGAGAGCGTGGGGGACGACCATTGGCGGGAGCATCCGTTGCATCATCTGCCGCATCGCCGATGGCGCCGGCCAGTAGACGTAGCAGGTGTCGCTTTGCGAGGCGGGCAGGTCGCTCCCCTGGTTGGTGCGAAAAAAGCTGTAGAGCTGCGGATAGAAGCAGTCGATCTGCGCGGTCGCCTTGAAGAACACCGGCACGTTGGGGTGGTCGTGAAGTCCTTCGCCAATGGAAGGTCGATCGGCAACCAGCGGGATGCCGAAAGCGCGAAGGTGCTCGCCCGGACCGACGCCGGAAAGCATGAGCAGCTTCGGGGTCTCGAGGGCGCCCGCGCACAGGATGATCTCCTTGCCAGCTTCCGCACGCCGCAGACCTCCCTCATGCTCGAATTCAACCGCTCTCGCCCGCCCTCCTGCGTCGAAAACGACTCGGTGCGCCTGTGCGCCGCACAGTACGGTGAGATTCGCGCGCTCGCCCGCCTCCTTGATGAACGCAACGTACGAGCTTCGCCGCTGCTCGTGTTCGTAGGACATCCACTCGTAGCCGATGACGTTGCTCAGGTTGCCGTCGTTCAGGTCTTCTTTGCGTCGAAATCCCTGTTCTTCGGCCGAGGCGATGCAGGCTTCGGTCCAGCTCGTTGCCGGCCGCCGGTGCGGCCGCAGAACCTCCTCGATCGCCTCGAAGTCCTCTCGATTATCGTCCCAGCGCCAGCCCTGAGGCCATTCCTGGTAGTCCTCCCGAGAGCCGCGCGTGTAGACCATTCCGTTTACCGAGCCGCTCCCACCCAGGACCGTGCCGGTGCCCGCGAAGATGCGATGCCCGGCAGCGTGCGCTTGGGGGACCGAAAAGCGCTCGCCCATGACGGCGTCATTGATGAACGCATCTTTGTATCCGGCGGCGACCAGAGTCTCCGGATGCTCCTCCGCCCTCGGTCCACTCTCCATCAAGAGCACGTGATGGGCAGGGTCCTTCGCGAGCTCTGCCGCCACGATGCAGCCAGCGGAGCCTCCGCCGACGACGATGTAATCGTACTGCTTCATTGAGGGTGGCGACCGAGCAACCTGAGAAAGCCGCGCCAGCGCTGCGCGAGGCTCTTGCCGTAAATCAGCTCGATCACCCCGCTGAAGACGCCGTAATCTTTCGCGGCCACCGGGAAGACGCGATTGGCTCGGTGCATCGGGAATCGGTCATCGACGACGGCCTTGATGTTGCACATCGACCGGAGACCTTCGCGGCCGTTCATGCGCCCGTAGCCTGATGCCTTGACGCCGCCGAAGGTGAGCCCTTGCGCCATGTACGTGATGCCTCCGAACTCGTTGATCGCGCTCATCCCTGCTTCGAGCTTCGATGCGATCTCTCGCGCACGCGCGCGGTCTTTGGAGAAGACCGACGACGACAAGCCGTACGACACTCCGTTCGCGACCTCGATGGCGTGTGCGTCATCCCGTACGCGCATCAGAAGCATCACCGGGCCGAAGACCTCTTGCTGAGCGATTTCCATCTCCGGCGTGACGTCCGCCAAGATGGTGGGCTCGAAGTAGTCGCCGATTTCGCTCAGCGCTCGCTTGCCCCCGGTCACGACACGAGCGCCCGCTGCGATCGCGCCGTCCACCGCCTTCTCGATGACCTCGAGCTGAAGCGGCGTAACGATGGCGCCGACATCGACGGGACCCTCGCGGCTGCTGCCTTGGCGAAACGCACCGACCAGCTCTGCCGCGCGCGCTTCAAAGGCCTCGTAGATGCCCTCGTAGACCAAAATTCGCTCTGAAGCGACGCAGTTTTGGCCGCAATTGATGTAGCAACCGGCCAAAGAAGCGTGCGCGGATTGTTCGAGGTCGGCGTCCTCGCAGACGATGAAGGCATCTTTACCACCGAGCTCCAGCACCAGGGGGATGACACGCTCGGCGCTCGCTTCGACCACGCGTCGGCCGTTGTGCAGTGAGCCGATGAAAAGAATCGAATCGACCGCCGCACGGGCGAGCGCGGTGCCGGTTGGTCCGTATCCCTGCACTGCTTGGATCAGGTCTGGATCATGTCCAGCTTCTCGGATGACCTCGCGAAGCGCATCGACGATTCGCGCGCTCGACCATGCAACCCACTCCGATGGCTTGAGCACGATCGCGTTCCCCGACATGAGCGCTGGGATCACCGGATTGACGATGTTCTGAAAGGGATAGTTCCAAGGAATGATCGCGGCGATGACGCCGAGGGGGTGATACTCCAAGCGCGCCTTCTTGTGGAGCAGCAAGCCGGAGGAAACGGGTTCAGGACGGAGATACTTCTCTCCGTTTTTGATCATCCAGCGGAACTTCTCGCAGGTCGGCCAGATTTCTCCCATCAGCGCATTCTCTCGTGTCTTGCCGGAGTCCCGTTGCACCGTGAGGCAGATCTCGTCTTTGTAGTCGACCGTATACGCGAGCAACCTTCGCAACACCTCGCGCCTCTCTTCGAACGAAGTCCACCGCCAGGCTTTCTGGGCGACCCTCGCCCGTGCGACCGCGGCATCCACGTCCTCGGGCGAGGCGACGCGGACCTCTCCAAGAGCCTCTCGCGTCGCAGGATCGGCGCAGGGAATGAGCGTTGCCTGCTCAGGACGCGACGCGCGCTCCTCCATCGAAATCGGAATTGACATTCTGATTTTCGCCTTTATCATTCCGAACCAATGGTGTCAACGCTCTCCAGAGCCGCAAAAGCGCAGGAATCCCTCAGAGATAAGAAGCGCGAGCTCTATCGTGAGGCCATCCTCGATGCGGCCGAGCGGGTGTTCGGAGAGGAGGGCTACGAGGCCA
>SHLP01000043.1 GCA_004283055.1 Deltaproteobacteria bacterium | reverse complement strand
AAGAGATCGCAAAGCGCTTTCTCGAGAACCGAGAGGAGTTCGAGGATGCGTTCGCAAAGGCCTGGTTCAAGCTCATTCACCGCGACCTCGGGCCGAAGGCCCGCTACGTTGGCCCCGAAGTGCCCGAAGAAGACTTCCTTTGGCAGGATCCCGTCCCTGCCGTCGACCATCCGCTCATCGACGCGGGTGATGCCGCCCGCTTGAAAGCAGCGATCCTCGATGCCGGCATCTCGGTTCCGGACCTGGTGCGCACCGCCTGGGCCGCAGCCTCGAGCTACCGCGGCACCGACATGCGCGGCGGCGCCAACGGCGCTCGCATCCGACTCGCGCCCCAGAAAGATTGGGCGGCGAACGACCCCGCGACCCTCGCTACCGTTCTCCCAAAGCTGGAATCGGTCCGCGCAGAGTTCAACGGATCGCTCAAAGGCAACAAGAAGGTGTCCCTCGCCGATGTCATCGTCCTCGGCGGCGCCGCGGCGATCGAGAAAGCGGCCGGGGACGCGGGGCTCGAGGTGAGCGTTCCGTTCGCACCCGGGCGCACCGACGCGTCTCAGGAGCAGACGGACGTCGATTCCTTCAGCTATCTCGAGCCGAAGTGCGATGGCTTCCGCAACTACCACGCGGGGACGGACGCGGACGAACGGGGACGGACCCCCTCGCAGCTTCTCGTGGAGAAGGCAGACCTCCTCGGCCTCACGGTCCCCGAGATGACCGTTCTCGCTGGCGGGATGCGCGCATTGGACGCGAACGCAGGAGGCTCGAAGGCCGGCGTCTTCACCAAGCGCCCGGGCGCGCTGTCGAACGACTTCTTCGTGAACCTGCTCGACATGAATACCAAGTGGAGCAAGACGGGCGACAACGCCTACGAGGGGGTCGACCGAGAGTCCGGCGCCCAGAAGTGGACGGCTACTGAAGTCGACCTCGTTTTCGGCTCCAACTCCGAGCTTCGAGCGGTCGCAGAGCTGTACGCCTACGATCAGCAGAAGTTCGCAAAAGACTTCGTATCCGCCTGGACGAAGGTCATGCAGGCCGACCGCTTCGACCTCGACTAGTCGGCAGCCTCGCATTCCCAAACAAAGGGCCCACGGAACGGGCCTTCAGCGGCCCAGTCCGGGTCTGTGTCCTCTTCGTGCTAGAGAGGCAGCATGGGTTTGTGGCAGGCCGTCGTGGTGTTTGTCGTGAGCTCGGCTGTGCTGGTGCGGGCCGGGTCTTCGCTAGCAGGCTATGCAGATCAGATCGCCGACCGGACGAAGATGAGTCGGCTGTTCGTGGGGACTCTGCTCTTGGCCTTTGCAACCTCTCTGCCAGAGCTGGTCACCGAAGTCACCGCGGCCAGGGCGGGGGCGCCGGACCTCGCGCTCGGCGATCTGTTCGGTTCTTCGATGGCAAACATGGCGATCCTCGCGAGCATCGATCTCGTGTATCGCGGACGGGTTTGGCCTTCGGTGGAGCTCGGTCATGCACGGGTGGCCGCTGTCGCGATCGCGCTCACGGCGATGGTTGCGCTGAGCATTTTTACGCAGACCACCCTTGGCATCGGTTGGGTCGGCATCACCCCCATCGCGATTGCAGTGCTCTACGTGGCGTCCATCGCGTGGTTTCGACGCATGCCGCTTCTGGCGCGGCCAGGGCTCGAGACGCCAGAGGTCGAGGTTCAAAAGGCCACCGGCTGGAGCGCCAAAGCCGCTGAACGATCGACCCGAAGCCTCTGGCTCCGCTTCGCGGGCTCGGCCTTCATGATCCTGCTCACCGCACCGGTAGTCACCCTCAGCGTCAAAGTGATCGCCGACGCGACCGGCATTGCACAGACGTTCTTGGGCGCTGCGCTCCTGGCCGTCACGACCTCCCTCCCCGAGCTCATCGCCTCTATCGCGTCCGTGCGCATCGGCGCCTACGACATGGCGGTCGGCAATCTGTTTGGCAGCAACGTCGCCAACATGAGCGTGCTCCTCTTCGCCGACCTCGCCTACACCGAGGGACCGATTCTCGCCGCCGTCTCCCAATCGCAAGTCGTCGCGGGGCTCGGCGCGATCTTGCTCATGGCCATCGCGGTCGCTGCCATCGTCGGTGAATCGGAACGGACGCGTTTCCGACGCCTCGAGCCCGATGCGATCGTGCTGCTCACCATCTACGCCGCAACTCTGACGGCCATCGCGTACTACGGCCAGTAGCCCGTGGTTATTTCTCGGCTCGTTTCCGGAGCGCGGACTGTGCTGCCGATAGCCTCGCGATAGGCACCCGAAACGGAGAGCAGCTAACGTAGTCCAGTCCCAGGCGATCGCAGATGGCGATCGATGCAGGGTCGCCACCGTGCTCGCCGCAAACGCCGGTCTCGATTGCGGGCCGGGTCTTGCGCGCCTCGGTGACGGCCATGCGCATGAGCTTCGCGACGCCCGCCTCGTCGAGGGTGGCAAACGGATTCGCCGGCAGGATTCGCTCGCTGAGGTAGCGCATGAGGAAGCCCGACTCGGCGTCGTCGCGACTCATCGCAAAGGTGGTCTGTGTGAGGTCGTTGGTCCCAAAGGACAGGAACTCGGCGAACTCGGCGATTTCATCGGCGGTCAATGCGGCGCGGGGCACCTCGACCATGGTGCCGAACTGGTATTTCACCTCGACGCCCTGCTCTTCCATCACCTTCTTGGCCTCGGCCTCGAGCACGGCCCTCTGGCGCCGCAGCTCGTTTACGTGGCTGGTGAGCGGAATCATGATCTCGGGGATCGCCTTATGGCCTTCCCGCGTGACCTCGCAGGCTGCCTCGAAGACGGCCCTCACCTGCATCCGGGTGAGCTCGGGGATGAGAATTCCGAGTCGCACCCCCCGCAAACCAAGCATTGGGTTCTGCTCTTTCAGAGCCGCGACCTTGTCAAGCATCGCTTGTGTTTCCGTCAACTTAGCGGTGATTTCTTCGACTTCCTCCAGGTTGGTAGCGTTGGTGATTCGAATCTGATGGTCCGCCAGCTCGCGTGAAAGCTCCTCGAAGCCCGGAAGGAACTCGTGGAGCGGCGGATCGATGAGCCGAATGATGACCGGAAGCCCGTCCATCGCCCGGAACAGGCCCGCGAAGTCTTCGCGCTGGAACGGAAGAAGAGCGTCGACGGCCTCACGGCGCTCGCCGGGCGAACGGGTCGTGATCATCCACTGGACGGTGGGCAGCCGCTCTGCCTGAAAGAACATGTGCTCGGTGCGGCACAGGCCGATGCCTTCCGCGCCATACCTCCGGGCGCGCTCCGCGTCCTCCGGGTAGTCCGCATTGGCGCGAACCCCGAGCCGGCGGAACTCGTCGGCCCAGCTCATGAGCTTGGAGAGCCACACGTCGTCCATGTCGGGAACGACCGTCTCGAGCTTTCCGTGGAAGACCTCGCCGGTGGTTCCGTCGATTGAAAGCCAGTCGCCTTCCCGGATTTCCTCGCTTCCGACCGTCATGATGCGTTTGCCGAGATCGATGCTCAGGCCCGAGGCACCGACGACCGCCGGCTTGCCGAACTGACGGGCGACGAGGGCGGCGTGGCTAGTTCGTCCGCCACTCGATGTCAGGATTCCCTCGGCGGCGAGCATTCCGTGAACGTCGTCGGGTTTGGTCTCCGGCCTGACCAAGAGCACCGCCTTCTTGTTCTCCTTGGCCCAGCGCTCCGCGAGGTCGGGGTCGAATGCCACCACGCCGGTCGCTGCGCCGGGCGATACGTTCAGGCCCTTGGCGATCACCGGATGCCCCGCCTTCGCCTCGGCCGAGAACTGTGGGTGGAGGAAGAAGTCGATCTGTTCGGGCGCGACCCTCAGGACAGCCTCTTCGCGGCTGATCAGGTCTTCGTTCGCGAGCTCGACGGCGATCCGCACGGCCGCCTGCGCCGTCCGTTTGCCGTTGCGTGTCTGGAGAATCCAGAGCTTGTCCCGCTCGACGGTAAACTCCATGTCCTGCATGTCGCGGTAGTGACGCTCGAGACGCCGCGCGATCTCCTCGAACTCCTTGTAGATCTTGGGCATCTCGTCTTTGAGCTGCTCGAGCGGTTTCGTTGGCCGCGTGCCTGCGACGACGTCTTCGCCCTGCGCGTCGGTGAGGTAGTCGCCTTCGAGCACGTTCTCGCCTGTGGTGGCGTTTCGCGACATCGCCACGCCCGTCGCCGACCCCTCGCCTAGGTTTCCGTACACCATCGTGATGACGTTGACGCCCGTCCCGAGGTCATGCGCAATGTTGGCCGCCTCCCGGTAGTCCCGCGCGCGTTTGCCGTTCCAACTGTCGAACACGGCCAGAATCGCCATTCGAAGCTGTTCTTCCGCGCTCGACGGGAAGTTGATGCGCGCGTGACGTCTCACAATCTCTTTGAACTCGCCAACGATCGCGCGAAAGTCCTCCCCGTTCAGATCTGCATCGCTGGCAACCCCGCGGCGCTCGCGGTGGTGCGCCAGCACGTCTTCGAAAGGCTCGTCGCGGACGCCGAGAACGACGGTGCCGTACATTTGAATCAACCGCCTGTAGGAATCGTACGCGAATCGCTCGTTCCCGGTCAGCTTGATCATCCCCTCGGTGACTTCGTCGTTGAGCCCGATGTCCAGGACGGTGTCCATCATGCCGGGCATGGAAAACTTCGCCCCAGAGCGGCACGAGACCAAGAGCGGGTTCGCCGGATCTCCGAAGCGCTTTCCGGTCTTCTGCTCCATCGTACGCAGCGCCGCCAAAGTTTGCTCCCAAAGCCCTTCGGGAAGCTCCCGCCCGCGAGCGAGGTAGGAGTTGCAGGCCTCGGTCGTGAGCGTGAAACCGGGAGGGACCGGCACGCCGAGTCTGTTCATTTCGCCCAGGTTCGCACCCTTGCCGCCAAGCAGTCCCCGGACGCGATCCCAGTCGCCGTCCACGGCCGCTTCGGCCTGATCGATCTCGTCCAGCGTGTATACCCACTTGGTCGTCATTGGAGTCCCTTCTTTCGCATCTCGCGTTCCGGTCTGGCCTTTAGCAAGGGCAGGCGAGATCGCAACGAAGCGTTACAGGATCGCTACGGGGCCAGCCCCCGCGAGTCGCTGTCGGAGCGCCACCCCGCCGCCGCCGGCCGCCGGTTGCGCTGAGAATCCTGGACGCCTTTCGCCGTGTTCGGCTTCGGCACGGGGCTTGCTCTACAAAGTGCCGTGCTGCCGTGCATTGCGACCGGGTGGTTGGCTGGGCTCTTCCTGGGCGCCCAGTGGCAGCCCGACTGGGGTCCGCTTCTCGTCGGCGTGGGCCTGGCTGGCGCGCTCTTCATTGTGGTGCATGGCCAGGACCTCGGCGCCCGGCTTTGGGCTGTGCCGCTTGCGGGGCTCGCATTCTGCTGCGGCTTGGGTGTCTCCCCCTCTCGCCCTCCGCCCTGTCTCATGCGAGGCGAGGCCCGGCTCAGCGCCCAGGTCTCATCGGTCCGACACGGCTCGGACGGCAGCCGCGTTCGAATGCGCGTCCTGCGGGGTCGGCTCCTGGAATCAGGCCAAGCGGTCCCCACGGGTCTGAGCTTGACGGGTCGTTTCGTCGGGACGGCCCCACCCTCGCCCCGAAGCATCGTCCGGGTTGCGGCTGACCTTCGTCCGCGCACCGAGCTTCGCAACCCGTCTCCCCATCCCAACCTATCTCCTCCACGCCGCGGCGGCTGCTGGGCTCACGGAATCGACCGGGCTCCATTCGAGCTAGTCACCGTTCCGAGCTGGGCTGCCCACATCGACCGGGCTCGCGCCTCCGTGCGCGCACGAATGGACGACGCCCTGCCGCCCGACGTTGCGGGCGTGGCCCGAGCGCTGGTTCTAGGCGATGGCGCCGCGCTTGGCTACGAGCAGCGCAAAACGATTGCCGCGGTGGGTCTCGCTCATCTGTTTGCAGTGTCCGGGCTCCACATTGCCCTCGTGAGCGGCACCTTGGTCCGTTTGATGCGGGGGCTGCTTCGCGGTCTCGCCCTCGGCTTCGATCCGCGCCGCCTGGCCGCAGCGATGGGCATTCCGCTGACCCTGCTGCACGCGTTGTTCGCTGGCGGCTCGCCGAGCGCCTGGCGTGCGGCGATTACCGCTGCACTTGCCTGGTCTTGCGTCGCCATCGGCCGTCGGCCGTCCGCGCCGGCAGTCACCGCGAGCGCCGCCCTGCTGCTGTCCGCTCCGGATCCCGCCATGGCTCTGCGACCTGCCTTTCTTCTCTCGATCGTCGCCACGGCTTCCATTTTGAGCACGGCGCGCGACTCCCCGCCCGGGCGGTGGCGGCGCCTTCGGTCCTCGGCGGTCATCAGCGCCCGAACCCTGGTCGCGACGACTCCTATGGTGTGGTGGTGGTTTGGTGGCGTGCCGCTGGTCGGCTGGCTCACCAACATCGTGGTTCTCCCATTCGGAAGCCTGCTCGTGATCCCGCTCGCGCATCTCTTCGCCCTCACCGCGTCCATGCCGGAGGTCGCCGCCCGTGTCGGAGCGGGGCTGACCGTTGCCGTGCATATTCTACTGTCGATCTGCGACGCCTTTGTCCCACTTACGCTCACCCGACGGCTCCCCCCGCCAGACGTCGCGCAAGGGCTTGTCATCGTTGCGGCCAGCGTGCTCCTCTTGCTCAGCCGAACCTGGCGGCAACGCGTGGTCGTCCTTGCTTCAGCGTCTCTCCTCTGGTTCGCGGCGGACCGGTTGCTGCTCGCACGCGAGCAGCCGCAGGACTTGCTCCGGGTGTCGTTTGTCGACGTCGGCCAAGGGGATGCGACGCTGATCGACCTCCCCGATGGACGGCTCGCGCTCGTCGATACCGGTCAGGGCGGACGCCATCCTGCCACGCGCGAGCTCCGCGGCCTGCTCGACGCCCGACGTCGATCGCGAATCGACGTGCTGGTGATCACCCACGGGCACCCCGATCACTACGGAGGCTTGAATGACTTGATCGGCGAAGTCCAAATCGGCGAGATCTGGCTCAACGGCCAGCTCCTCACCGAAGAGCGCGACGGCGCCATGGCCCGGCTTCTCTCGTCTGCCCTGGACCACGGAAGCAAACTTCGATTCGCGCCCGAGCTCTGCGACAAGGCCCAGCGTTTCGGAGGCGCGGAGCTAGAAGTCCTGTGGCCCTGCGCTCGCTACGACGCGGCCCGGAGCCTCAACGACAACTCGATGGCGGTCCGACTCGTGTATGGAAGCCGGTCCTTTCTGTTCACCGGCGATCTCGAGCGCGAGGCCGAGCACGACCTCATTGCGTCCGGTCGCATCCAGCCTGCCGACGTCCTGCAAGTCGGCCACCATGGGTCCCGCACCTCGACCTCGCCCGAGCTCGTATCCGCCGTGCGCCCATCGGTGGCGGTGATCAGCTGCGGCGCGGGCAATCGCTATGGCCACCCCAGCAGGACGGTGGTCGCCCGGCTGACCCATGCCGGCGCGTCGGTGTATCGGACCGACCTTCGCGGCGGAGTCATCATCACCACCGACGGCGATCGACTCGAAATTCGGCGCTAGGCGCCAATCGGCTTTTCGAAGATGCGATAGCGCTTGTAGATCGTGGACCCCATGCTTCGAATCGCGGCGTTGATGAGGCGGTTGTCCTCGAGGGTCCAACCGAGCTCGGCCCATTCGTAGCCTCGTTTGAGGCCGCGTCGCACCAGCTCGGCGATCACGGCCATCGCCAATGGGGCGTAGCGACGTTTCCCGCGCAGCTCGGTGCGGATGCCGAGCAGCATCAGGCGCGCTGATTTGGGCCGCCGGATCTTCAAGCGCCAGATTAGTTTTGGAACGGTGACGGGGGTCAGCTTTCCGTGGAAGTCCGAAATCGCCTCGTTGAGATTCGGCAGACAGATGCAAATCGCAACGGGTTGCCCGTCGATTTCGGCAAAAAACGAGAGATCCTTGTCGAGGATGAGCCGCAGGTCCGCGGCCATCTTCTTCGCTTCGGAGTCCGTGGCGGGAACGAACCCCCAGTTGTGCTGCCAGGCATCGTTGAAGACGTCGAGGATGTCGTGCACTTCCTTTTTGAGCTTTCCGGGGCTCACCGAGCGAAATCGAACTTCCGGCAGGCTGCTGATCGCTTCCCAGGCTCGCTGCGCGCGCGGAGGAGCAGGCCGCACATCGTGCTTCCAGCCGTAGCAGTCCTTCGCTTTCTCGAGCCCTGCACCCTCGGCAAGCGCACCTTGATACGCGCGGTGGTGTGGCGACATGATCGTAGGAGGCGAATCGAAGCCCTCGACGAGCATCCCGGTCTCCTCGTTGATCGAAAGCGAGAACGGCCCGCGCATCAGCGTCATCCCGCGGCTCGCGAGCCACTGCTCGGCGGCCGCGACCAGGGCCGACGCCACCTCCTGGTCGTTGACGGTGTCGAAGAACCCAAAGAAGCCGGCGTTGTCCTGGTGGATTCGCAAATGTTCGTGATCGATTTGTGCCGAAATCCGCCCAACCGCCTCCCCATCCTTCCATGCGGTGAACAGCGCGACTTCCGCGTGCTCGAAAAAGGGGTTCTTCTCCGGCGTGAGGCGGTCGGTGATTTCCATGTGGAGCGGCGCCACCCAGGCGGGGTCGTCGGCATACACGTCGAAGGCAACCTGAATGAAATCCTCCAGGTCCCGGCCGGGCTGATGCTGTCTGATCTCGACGCTCATACCTTGAGGGGGCCTACCATGTCCTCGGGCTGCACCGCCTCGTCAAATTGCTCGCCGGTCAGCAGGCCCAGCTCGATCGCGGCTTCCCGCAGGGTCGTATTGCTTTTGTGAGCGTGCTTGGCGATCTTGGCGGCGTTGTCGTAGCCGACGAGCGGGTTCAAAGCGGTCACCAGCATCAGCGAACGGCGAAGCTTGTCGTCGATGGTCTCGAGATTCGGCTCGATCCCGACGGCGCAATTGTCGTTGAAGCTCTGCGAAGTGTCGCCGAGCAGTCGAATCGATTGGAGCAGGTTGTACGCCATCACCGGCTTGTAGACGTTGAGCTCGAAATTGCCCTGCGACCCCGCGATGCCGATGGTCGCGTCGTTTCCCATGACCTGCGTACAGGCCATGGTCATGGCTTCGGACTGCGTAGGGTTGACCTTCCCCGGCATGATGGAGCTACCGGGCTCGTTCTCCGGGATTCGAATCTCCCCGATGCCCGACCGAGGGCCCGAGGAAAGCCAGCGCACGTCGTTTGCAATTTTCATCAGGGCCGCGGCGAGCTGCTTGAGCGCGCCACTGGTGCCGACGAACGCATCGTGTGCGGCAAGAGCCGCAAACTTGTTCGGAGCGGATACGAAGGCCGTCCCACTGAGCTCGGCGATCTTCGCTGCAACCTGGTCCGCGTATTTCGGGTGCGTGTTGAGGCCGGTCCCGACCGCCGTCCCCCCAAGCGCGAGCTCGCGAAGCTGGGGCATCGTGGCTTCGACCGCAGCCAGGCCATGGTCGATCTGGGAGACCCAGCCGCTGATCTCCTGACCGAGCGTCAGCGGTGTCGCGTCTTGAAGGTGCGTCCGACCGATCTTCACGATGTGGGCGAATGCGTTCGCCTTGGCGTCGAGGGTGTCGCGCAAGAGCCTAACCTTGGGAACCATCGCCTCGACCGCGAGCACCGCCGCGATGTGCATGGCGGTAGGGAAAGTGTCGTTCGAGGACTGGGATCGATTGACGTGATCGTTTGGGTGGACAGGCTTCTTGCTGCCCATCTCGCCACCAGCAAGCTCGATCGCACGGTTCGAGATCACCTCGTTGACGTTCATGTTCGACTGCGTTCCCGAGCCGGTCTGCCAAACGACGAGCGGGAAGTGCGCGTCGAGCTTCCCTCCGATGACCTCGTCGGCGGCGCGGACGATCAAATCACAGATGTCCTGTTCCAGGTTACCGAGGTCCCGGTTCGTGAGCGCGGCGGCCTTCTTGAGGATTCCAAACGCGTGAACGACCTCGATCGGCATACGCTCCGTGCCGATTCGGAAGTTCATGCGCGACCGCATCGTCTGTGCGCCGTAGTATGCATCCGCAGGCACCTCGATCGGGCCCATCGAGTCGGTTTCCACACGCGTCGTCATCTTGCCTCCGGGCGCTCCCTTACCGCGTCCTTGACCCGATGTCGATTCCTCGTAGGAGCCCTGAGTGATGCAACCGGCACGGCCGCAGCTACCAGCGCAGCCATGCCCCGCCTGCGGGCGGGCGGTCGACCCGCTCCGCGCCCAGCGAATGCTTTGGCTGGAGGACGGAGCCCGGTTTTTTTGTGGCGAGGCATGCCAAGTCAGGTTCCGACTTGGCGAGCGCGACTTCGACGCCCCCACCAACCGACCGTCCCAAATCGCCCGCGTCGAGCGCCCCTCCATTCCCGATCTCGTGCGAGAAGCCACCGTGCCAAGGGACGATGCGGAGGGAGGCGCGGGCGAGACGAGCCGCGCCGGCCAGCATGACCCGATCCTCGCGACCGGCCTTGCCCTACTGGCTCTCTCGCTCATTCTGCTGACGTCGGGCCGCGAGCTTGGATGGCTGGCTGCGTTTCTGATCGCTCTTTGCGCCGCTGTAAATGCGCGTATCCCAGTCCGCCACATCCAAGCTACTCTCGCGCTGGGGGTCGTTGCGCCGATTGGCCTCGTCCTCGCGTCCGCCGGCGCGGTGATGTCCGCCGACGCGGAGACGCAGCGCTGGTCGCTCGTTGGCGCGGCCGCCGCGGCCTTCCTCGTTTCCATCCGGAACTGGCTTCATGCTTCCTTCTCGCGGCCCTTGCGAAAGGCAGCGCGGGAGCTTCGCGAAACCCTGCCACTCAACGCACGAGTGCCTGCAGGCGACGCCTCCGTCTACGAAGAGGTGCCTGCGGCCAGTCTGCGGCAGGGTGATCTCGTCGTCGTTCTCGAAGGCGAACGCGCGCCAGCGGATGGTGTGGTCGAGGAGGGCTCGGGGCTGGCTCTGCGCTTTCCGAACGCGGCGCGCTCCCGGGCATACACCGACGGCGATTTCATTTTGGCGGGCACGCGTATCCTCGAGGGCGCCATCACCGTCCGGGTTCGCCGCACGGGTCAAGAGTGCTCGATCCTTCGCACGGTCGAGCTCGGTAGGCGCATGCGGCACGATCTCGCAACGGCCTCCCGCATACGATTCGTGGTGACGCACTGGAGCTGGCTCATCCTGGCGCCGGCGAGCATTGCTGCATTGCTGTGGGCGGGGCCGACCGGTGCCGCGACCTTTCTCCTCGGGGTGCCGGCTCTCGCTCTGCTCGCATCGCTCGACGTTCCCCCGGACGCCGGCGCGCTTGCTTCCGCGCGGCGAGGTATGTTCTTTGGAAGCTCACGCGCCCTTCGCGATGCGGGCCGGGCGAGCACGACAGCCATTTTGTTGCGCGGTTCGCTCACGGCGGGCGACCCCGTCGTGCATCAGGCGTATTCACTTGGGGAGACAGACCTCGCACTCGTTCTAGGGCTCGCGGCAGCCGCCGAGAAGGCTGCCGAGGACCACCCGATTGCGCGAGCGATCCGCCGCTACGCAGAGGAACACGGCCGCCCTTCGGCCACCGTGCGCAAGCAGCGCCTCCGTGAAGGCCTGGGTGTCACCGCCGTAACCACTCGTGGTGCTGCGGTCGTCGTGGGGCGCCGACAGCTCCTTCTCGACGAAGGCATCAGTGTGGCCACGGCGGACAGTGACGCCTTGCACATCGAGAACGAGGGATTGACCCCCATCTTCATCGCGATCGACGGTCGGCTCGAAGCGCTCGTGGCAGTGCTCGACGCCATGCATGTGGGCGCGCGAGACGCCGTTCAACGGATAGAGGACCTCCCGTGCGAGGTCGTCATCCTCTCGGGAGACGACCGCCGCACGGTCGAACGCATGGCGGGACATCTGGGCTCCCCGCGCGTAAAAGCCCCCCTTCTGCCCCATGAACGCGTCGCCGAGGTTCGAGCGCTACGAGAGACCGGCGGCGTGACGGCGACGATCGGCCGAGGTGGAGAAGACGATCCGGTGCTGGCCGCGGCCGATGTTCCGATCTCGCTGAGGCTCCTTGGCTCAGCCTTGGAAGATCGAGGCGTGGTCGTCGCGAGCCACGACGTACGCGATGCGGCCGGCGCGCTTTGGATCGCGCGGGCCGCACGCCGGGCGACTTCGAGGAGCATCGGCGCCTGTGCCCTGGCCACCGTCCTCGTGGTGCTAGGGGTCGCTTTTGCTTGGATGACCCCCGTCATTGCCGCGCTGTGTGCTGCAATGACCGAGGCCTGGACGCTTCGTGCTGGCTCCCGCCTGCTTCGCCGTGTAGACCTGCGTGTGCCGATGCAGCAATAGCGGAGAACGACCGATGAGTGACAAGGCATGGGGCGGCCGGTTCGAAAAAGAGCTGGACGCCATCGCAGCGAGCTTCAGCGCAAGCGTGGATGTAGACGGCCGCCTTTGGCCCCAGGACATCGACGGCTCCATGGCACACGTGCGCATGCTCGCGCAGCAGAAGATCTTGTCCCCGAAAGATGCGGACAAAATCGTCGCAGGCCTCGAAGCAATCCGCGCGTCCATCGAGCGGGGCGAGTTTGACTGGGACGAGAGCAAAGAAGACGTCCACATGAACATCGAGGCGGCGCTGACGAGCGCGATCGGCGACGCCGGCGGACGGCTCCACACGGGCCGAAGCCGAAACGACCAAGTGGCAACCGACATGCGCCTTTGGACCCGGCAGGCCTGCACGTCCACCGTCGCCGACATCGACGCACTGCTGGAGGTCTTGGTCGACAAGGCCGATGGGCACCTCGACTTCCTGATGCCCGGGTATACCCACCTTCAAAGGGCTCAACCGATTCGCCTCGCGCATCATTTCATGGCCTGGGCGGAGATGCTCGACCGCGACCGAGGCCGGCTTCTCGATGCATCCATGCGAATGAACGAGTCCCCGCTCGGCAGCGCGGCTCTGGCCGGCACGACGTTTCCGATCAACCGAGACGCGACCGCCGAGGCACTCGGGTTCGACCGACCCATGCGCAACTCCCTCGACGCGGTCAGCAGCCGTGATTTCCTCCTCGAAGCGGTTGGCGCGCTCGCGATCTGCTCAATTCACCTCTCGCGGATCGCCGAAGAGCTCGTGCTCTGGTCGAGCCAGGAGTTTGCGTTCATGCAGATGAGCGACGCATTCACCACCGGCTCGTCGATCATGCCGCAGAAGAAGAACCCAGACATGCCCGAGCTGGTGCGGGGTAAGACGGGCCGCGTGGTCGGCTCGCTCGTCAACCTCTTGGTCATGCTCAAGGGCCTTCCGCTCACGTACAACAGGGACCTTCAAGAAGACAAGGCGCCGGTCTTCGACGCATTCGACACCGTACACGATTGCCTCGCCGTCTTGAGCGGTGCAATCGGCTCGGCGACGTTCGACAAGGATCGGATGGCGGCCTCCCTTCAGGCCGGCTTTTTGGACGCCACCGAGGTCGCCGACTGGCTCGCGCTGCGAGGCGTGCCGTTTCGGGATGCCCATCATATCGCCGGAAAGCTCGTTCGCCGGGCCGTTCAGGAGGGCAAGACGCTCTCGCAGCTACCGCTCGAGGCCTACCAGGAGGAGCACGAAGCCTTCGACAACACGATCTTTTACGCCTTGGACATGCAAACCGCAGTCGAACGGCGGGATGTCGTCGGGGGACCGGCGCGCGGGCGGGTGGCGGCGGCCATCGCCGAGCTTCGGGGTCGACTGCAGGCGCGCCGGGACGCATAACGTCTGACGTGTCCAACGTTCACATTCCAGAGTCGCCGTGGTTCTCGTATCGAACGGGCACGCTCGTCTGCGAAGACGTGGCGCTGGAGTCGATCGCCCAAGAGTTCGATACGCCTGCGTTCGTTTACTCGGGCGCGGCCATCGATGAGGCGTACCGCTCGATCGACGAAGCGCTCGCGTTTGCTCCGCACCTCATCGCATACGCCGTCAAGGCCAATGGCAATCTGTCGGTTCTCGCCCGCCTGGCTGCACAGGGCTGCGGTGCGGACATCGTTTCCGTGGGGGAGATGCAGCGCGCGCTGAAGGCTGGTTTCCCGCCCGATCGGATCGTGTACAGCGGAGTTGGCAAGCGACGCGAGGAAATCGTGGCGGCCGCCCAGGCCGGCATTCGCGCATTGCACGTCGAGAACATCCAGGAGCTCGACGTCGTCGAGAGCGTGGCGCAGCAGCTCGGTCGTCCTCTGGCCATCGGCCTGCGCGTCAACCCAGATGTCGACGCAGAGACGCATCCGTACATCGCGACGGGCCTCCGCGAGTCGAAGTTTGGGTTGGCCATCCCTGTCGCCGAATCGATCGTTCCCCGTGTCCTCGAGAGCCCCCACCTCGAGCTCGAAGCGGTCGCCTGTCACATCGGCTCGCAGCTCTCGTCGCCGCGGCCGCTGCGTGAAGCCATCGAGATCCTCGGCGACTTCGCCGCCCATTGCATGGAGCGGGGTGCGAGGCTGCGCGCGATCGACGTGGGCGGCGGCTGGCCGATGCACTACGGACAAGAAGTCGATCCCTACCCGCCCGCGGCCCGGTTCGGCGAGGCGATCCGCGAAGGCTTGGACGCCTCCGGCATGTTGCGCCCGGACGTCGAAATCATCACCGAACCGGGGCGCGCCCTGGTGGGTGATGCCGGTGTTCTGCTGACGCGCGTCTTGTACACCAAGACGCAAGCCGATCGCCGCTTCGTGATCGTCGACGCCGCGATGACGGAGCTCATTCGGCCCGCGCTGTACGGCGCCTACCACGCGATCATGCCCATCATCGAGCCCGAGCCTCATGCCGACCTCGTTTCGGTCGACGTCGTCGGGCCCGTTTGCGAGTCCGGCGACTTCGTTGCGAAGGACCGCCCTCTGCCGGAAGTGAATCCGGGAGACCTGCTCGCGATTCGCGGAGCCGGCGCGTACGGACGGGAGATGCAGAGCATGTACAACGCACGCCCTCTGCCCCCGGAGGTTCTCGTCGACGGTTCGCGTTCACGTCTGGTCCGCCGGCGGAGCGGTCCCGAAGCCCTGTGGCAGGGCGAGATCCTCGCTTGAGCGGCGTGCTGTTCAAAGACGAGCGGCTCAGCCCATGAGGACGTCGGGGCGCTCGCCGATCTTCGGGCGGATGACGCCGCGCTCTGTATAGATCGCATCAACGAGTCGCGCTGGCGTGACGTCGAACGCTGGATGCCGGCAAGGAATCCCGTCCGCGACCAACATGGTGTCGCCCATGCGCGCCACCTCGTCGCGGGCGCGCTCTTCGATGGGAATGTCGGCCCCGGACCGGGCTCGGAGATCGACGGTGCTCCACGGCGCAGCGACCGTAAAGGGCACCCCGTGTTGATTGGCAAGGACCGCTAGCGGGTACGTGCCGATCTTGTTCGCTACGTCGGAATTCGCGGCGATTCGGTCACTCCCGACGACGACGAACTGTATTTCCGCCTTTTGAAAGAAATGCCCTGCCATGCTGTCGGTGATCACCTCGACGGGGATATTGTCTTGCTGGAGCTCCCACGCGGTGAGCCGCGCGCCTTGAAGGTACGGGCGCGTTTCCCCCGCCAACACACGAATCCCTTTGCCCTGCGCGTGCGCCGACCGAATGACGCCCAGCGCGGTCCCATACCCGCCGGTCGCCAGGGCGCCGGCGTTGCAATGGGTGAGAATCACCGCGCCCTCGGGGACCTCGGCGGCACCGAGCGCCCCCATCGCGCGACAGGCTTCGACGTCTTCCCGGTGCATCGCCTCGGCCTCGTCGAGCATCCCCTGATAACGATCCTCCGGAGCGAGCTCGCAAACCTCGCCGGCCTTTCGCGACATTCTGGCGACCGACCAGGCGAGGTTGACCGCCGTCGGCCGCGTGGAGCTCAGGATCCGCCCCGCGGTCCCGTTGGCGACTAGAAACATCTTTTCATCGCCTCGCTCATCCCGCGCCACCATCGCGAGCGCATAGGCGGCAGCGACCCCGATCGCAGGCGCTCCGCGAATCACCATGCTGCGAATCGCCTGCGCCACCTCGTCGGGCTTGCGGTAGCGGTGGTACTTGACCTCCGCCGGCAGCAGACGCTGGTCGAGCATCACCAGCTCTTGGCGGATTACGTCGAATTCGACTGCAAACCAATCGGCGTCGCTCAAGGGCGCGCGCGAGAGGCCGGCAGTCATCGCTCGTCCAACAGCCGTCGAAGAACCTCGTTGACGGCCTTTGGATTCGCAGCGCCTTTGGTCGCCTTCATCACCTGCCCCACGAAATAGCCGATGACGTTCGTCTTGCCTTCTTTGTACTGCGCTACCTGCGTTGGGCTGGCGTCGAGAATGCGGCTCACCTCGGCCTCGATGGCCCCGGTGTCGGTGACCTGCGCCAGGCCTTGGCTCTCGATGATGGCCTTCGGACCGGTCCCCGTCTCCACCATCGAAACGAACACCTTCTTGGCGATCTTTCCATTGATCGCGCCGTCTTCGACGCAGGAGAGCAGCTCTGCCACCGCTGTCGGCGCGACCGGGAACAGCGCCTCGAGCCCGTCGGTGCTGACGTGGCGCAGCACTTCCGCCTGCACGAAGTTGCCCACCTTCTTGCCTGCGACTTTGGCCTTAGCCCCGGACTGGTCCACCAATGCGCGCGTCGCCTCCTCGAAGTACCTCGCGATCTCAGGGTGGCCCGAAAGAACCCCCGAGTCGTACTCGGTCAGCCCGAGCTCTTTTTGCCACCGCGCCCGCTTGGCTCCTGGAAGCTCCGGAAGCTCCGCGCGAAGCTCTTCGATCCGCTCCTCGGTCACGACGACGGGGGGCAGGTCCGGGTCTGGGAAATAGCGATAATCGTGCGCCTCTTCTTTGCTGCGCATCGAAATCGTCTTGCCCTGCCCTTCGCTCCAGGTGCGGGTTTCCTGCACCACCGTGCCGCCACCCTGCAGCACGCCTTCCTGGCGTGCGATCTCGTGGTCGATGGCCTTTTTCACGAAGCGAAACGAATTGATGTTCTTGAGCTCCGCGCGCGTGCCGAATTCCTCTTGGCCCACCGGGCGGATCGACACGTTGGCGTCACAGCGGAACGAGCCTTCTTCGAGGTTGCCGTCGTTGACGCCGATGAACATCAACAGGTCGCGCAGTTTGCGAAGATACGCCTCGGCCTCTTCAGAGCTTCTCAGGTCGGGGTCGCTGACGATCTCGACCAGCGGAGTTCCGCCCCGGTTGAAATCGACGACGGTGATGGCCGTCGATCCGGAGCCGTGGATGTTCTTGGCCGCGTCCTCTTCGACGTGGATGCGCGTGATCCCGATCCTCTTGGTCTCGCCGTCGACTTGGATGTCCAGGTGCCCCGGGCCGTTGAGCGGAAGCTCGAACTGAGAGATCTGATAGCCCTTGGGGAGATCGGGGTAGAAGTAGTTCTTCCTCGCGAATACGCTGTGTGTCGCGACCTCACAGTCCAGCGCCAGCCCGGCCTGAACGGCAAGCTCGATGGCTTTTGCGTTGGGAACTGGCAAGGCGCCCGGAAGGGCCAAACACACTGGACATGTGTGCTCATTCGGGGGCGCTCCGTACTCGGTCGGACACCCACAAAACAGCTTCGTACGTGAACGCATCTGAGCGTGCACCTCGAGGCCTATCACCGGCTCATAGGCGGTCATGCGCGCGGGTTATAGCGCACCGAGGACGGAAGGCCACGGCGCCCGAAACCCAGATAGATTGGCATGTCCACAGGCATTTGCTCATCATGAAGCTGGGTGGAAATGCCTCCTGAGAATGGGCAAGGGGAGAATGCGTCCGGAGTCTTTCGGGTGCTGGTCGTCGACGACAGTCCGTCGATCCGAAGTCGTGTCGTGCAGAAGCTCGAGACACTCGATCTGGACATCACCGAAGCGGCGTCCGGCGAGGAAGCGCTTGCGCTCACGCTCGATCACACTTTCGACCTGGTCGTGAGCGACATTGAGATGGATGCAATCACGGGTGTCCAACTCTGCCGCGTCTTTCGCGGAGACCCGGGCATGGCCGACATCGCGTTCATTCTACTGACCGCCGCCAGTGAGACGAAGACTCGCTTCTGGGGGCGCAACGCAGGCGCAGATGCCTACCTTGCAAAAGAAGACATGGACGAGAAGCTCCTGCCCGCCATCGAGCAGATCATGGCAGGCCGGAAACCGCGCCTGAGTATGCGACCCGAAGTCAAAGGCACCCCGCTCGAACGCGTGAGCGCCGTGCTGGACCACCACTTGTTCGAAGTCGTCGTTCAGTCCGAGGTGCGACGGCTGATGGACTACGTGCACGATCGAGACGAGTTCGGCGACAAGGTGTTGGAGCTGGCAGGCGAAGTCATCGGCTGTCCATATCTCGTGCTGCAGCTTTTTGGACGAGGCGGACCAAGCTACGCGATTCGCGCACGGGGACCGTGGCCCGAAGACAAGCCGACGGCCGGGCTGGCCGCACTCGGAATTCCTGAAAAGAGCATCGGGGCAGCGCGTACGACCGTGGCCTCCGACCCGAAGTACGGCTCCGGCCCCCATGTGGTCGGGGGACGTTCACACAGCTGCGAAATCAGAGTCCGCGACGAGATCCTGGGCACTCTGCAGGTCCTCGGTGGCCCGAGCTGCTGCTCGCCGTCGGATCTTCGCAGCGTGGAGCTCATCGCCGACGCCTTGGGCGTCTTGGTGAAATCCCTGTTCCTCGTCGAAGAGACTCAGCTCCTAGCGCTGACCGATGGGCTCACCGGGCTCTACAACCGCCGCCACGCAAGCAAGCGCCTCGAGGAAGAGATCGCCCGAGCGCGCCGCAACAGCACCGGGCTTTGCGTGGCCATGTGCGATGTGGATCACTTCAAAGCCATCAACGACGAATACGGGCATGCGGCGGGCGACCATGTCCTTCAGCAGATCGCCAAGTCGCTCACCGAGTACGTCCGCCGAAACGACATCGTGTCTCGCTGGGGCGGCGAAGAGTTCCTCGTCATCTTCTCCGAGATCAAGCTCGCCGCTGCGCGAATCGTCGCTGAACGGCTTCGAGGACGGCTCGCGAGCACTCCGCTCGGCGACGAAGGGCCCGACAAGATCAGCGTCAGCATCGGCCTCGCCATGCTGCGTCCAGGCACCACCGCCGACAGCCTGGTCGAGCAGGCCGATCAAGCCCTCTACCGTGCGAAGGCCCGGGGCCGAAACCGCGTCGAGGTCGCCGGCGAGGAACGCCGCTCGAGAGGCTCGCTGCGAGCGCTCCAACCGTCGGCCGACGCGGAGCACGAGCAGATCGGGCGGAAATAGTCGTCACGGCAGAGCCGCGGGACGCCTGCTGAGCAGTCCGCACTGGTCTTCTACGGCCTGCGCTGCGCTACACAGAGCTTCTTCTTCGAATGGAGCTGCGACGAGCTGGAGGCCGATCGGAAGCCCTCCGGTGGACAGACCGCTGGGTGTGCTGATTGCCGGCAAGCCGGCAAGGCTTGGAGGGAGCGTGAAGATGTCCGCCAAGTACATTTCGAGCGGATCGCTCGTCTTTTCGCCGAGCGCAAAGGCCGGCGTTGGTGTGGTCGGCGTGCAAACGACATCGCAGCGTTCGAACGCCGTGTCGTAGTCGCGCCGGATCAGCGTTCGGACCCGCTGCGCCTTGAGATAAAAGGCGTCGTAGTACCCCGCCGAGAGCGCGTAGGTGCCCAACATGATGCGGCGGCGGACTTCCGGGCCGAAGCCCTCTGCGCGGGTGCGGGTGTACGTCTCGGTCAAATCTTTGCCGGGAACCCGAAGCCCGTAGCGAATCCCATCGAATCGAGCGAGATTGCTCGACGCCTCGGCCGTTGCGATGAGGTAGTACACCGAGACCGCGTGCTTGGCGTGCGGAAGCCGGACGTCGACCAACGTCGCACCCTGCTGCTCGAGCGCTCCGAGGGCCGCCTCGATGCTCGCGCGGACATCGGCGTCCTGGAGGCCGTCGAGCAAGTCGCGAACCACGCCGACGCGGAGCCCCTTTACACCTCGGTCGCAGGCCGCATCGTAGTTTCCCCTGTCGCGCTCGGCTGAAGTGGCGTCGCGCCGATCGTGGCCCGCTACCACCTCGAGCAGCCGCGACGCCTCCCGGACCGAGCGGGCCATCGGCCCCACCTGGTCGAGCGAGGAGGCAAACGCCACCAGCCCATAGCGGGAGACGCGGCCGTAGGTCGGCTTGATCGCCGTGATTCCACAAAATGCCGCAGGCTGGCGCACCGACCCACCCGTGTCGCTGCCGAGCGCCAAGGGCGCCAAGCCGGCAGCCGTTGCGGCGGCGGAGCCACCCGATGAGCCGCCGGGCGCGCGATCGAGTGCCCAGGGATTGTGCACGTTCGCAAATGCAGAGTTCTCGTTTGACGAGCCCATGGCGAACTCGTCCAGATTCGTCTTCCCGAGAATGACGGCTCCCGATGCGCGCAAGGCTTCGACGACGTGCGCGTCGTAGGGCGGGATGTACTCGTCCAGGATCTTCGAGGCGCAGGTCGTCCGAACGCCACGTGTGCAAAGATTGTCTTTGACGGCCACGGGAACACCCGCCAAGGGACCCAGCTCGTCGCCGGCCGCGCGCTCGCGATCAACCTGCGCAGCGGCCGCCAACGCGCCCTCGTGGTCGATCGTGAGGAAACACGCGAGGGCCGGGTTGAGCTCTTCGGCGCGCGCCAGATAGGCCCGCGTGACCTCGACAGCGCTAACAGAGCCCGCGGCCACCTCTTCGCGGATCTCGAATGCGCTCTGCCATGGAAAGCCGCTCACGAATCGACCTCGAGCACGAGAGGCACCGCGTAGCCGCCCGCTTCACTCGCCGGCGCCTGCGCCAGGGTCTCGGCACGGTCGCTGCACCGTTCCGGCACGTCGGGCCGCATGGGCGCGTCCATCGGAATCGAATGGAACGTCGGGGGGACCTCGGAAACGTCGAGTTCGTCGAGGCCTTCCATGTACCCGAGGATCGCGTCCAGCTGCTCCTGCATCTGACCGGCCTCCTCCTCGGACAGGCTCAACCTCGCGAGCTTTGCCACGTGCAAGACCTGCTCCAGCGTGATCTTGGGGTCCGCCATCGGGGCGCGAAGGTAGCAGATCCGTCCTTCGAGGCCATCTTGACCCCGCGTCAGCGCATATCGCTTGGTTTCACGTTGCGCCGACGGCGGCCGAGCCACAGCGCGGCGAGCACGAGCCAATGTAGCGAGATCGAAGTCCCACCGCTCTGAACGGCGCAGCCGGCCGCCGATTCAGACGACGCATGGCCGGCGCGCTCAGGCGACGGTGTCGGCTCGTCGGGGTCTGGATCGCCCGGCGGCGCCACCGTCGCCCCCGCCGGCGGCGTCTTCAAGCGAAGGGCTGGGTCGCCCAGCAGAACGTAGACCGCGAGCGCCTTGGGATCGTATTCCGGCCGGTCTTCCTGGTGGAGCGCGACCACCAGATCACCCAAACGAGCTGCGCCGCTGTCCGCGTTGAAGAGCTTGGTCGCAAAGGCTTCGCCGAGCTTGGCTGCGTAGTGAGACATCGTGAGCCCGGACGCACCCCAGGAGGCGATCGCGAACTGGTTGGCCGGGTCGACCATCTGCTCTCCCAGCGCATCGACGCCCGGCATTTCGAAGCGGGAGGTGGAGCACGTCATGCCGGTCACGATAGGTGGCAGTAGAGGTCGGAGCACCGGAATGTCTTGTGACGTCAGCACGCCCTCGTCGTCGAAGCGGTCGAGCCCGCCGTGGCCCGTGTAGTGCATCCAATACGCCCCGCGCTGAAGGTCGACGGCGAGCTCTGCTCGTGCGCGCTCGACGCCAAGCGCCTCGACGCCGATCGTGCGCGTCTCGAGCTCGGACGGAAACCATTTCGCCAGTTCGTCGATGGGTCCGGCGAAGTTCGCGCCTCGATTCGCCCCAGAGATCATCAGCGCGGACAGGCCGAAGTCGAAGAAATCGAGCGCCTGATAGCGTTGAAGCGCTTCGAACGCCGCGTTCGCTTCGTCGGCGCTCCGAGCAGGAATTCGCCCGAGGGCGACCTCCGCCAAGCCGTCTTCATCGAGGTCGCCGAGCAATGCGTCGGAGGCGTACAGCCCCCCCTTCGTCTGAACCATTCGCGGCGCGATGGCCCCGGGACCGATTCCCATCCGGTTTCGATAGTCCAGCGTGCCGTCGCCAAGCAGCAGCACGAAGCGCGGCTTGTCGACCCACTGGGCGTGGGCGTCCACCAGGAAGTCGTGGATCGCGTGGGGCGTTGCGACCGAATGCCCATAGGTATCGTAGAGGCTTTCGACCGAGATGACGGCGGTGGACAGGCCTTCGGCGGCGTGCAGAGCAGCGAACCGCTCGGCCGCGCCGAGCCACGCAGCAGGTGTGATCACCACGTAGCTGGCTCCCCCCGATGGCGCATCGAGCATCACGCCTCCCCGAATTTCGCGAGGTGCGGTTGCTGCTTCGAAAACGAGGTAGCGGTGACCGTCCTGCGCTTCGAAGCTGACGGACGTGGTTCCGCGCTCGAGGTCTGTCGCCGCAACTGCCTCGATCTTCTTTTCCGCCGTGAGGTCCAGAACGTGGGCCCGTTGCGCAGCAACCTCGACGGTGAGCGGGCCGGTCCGAAGCGCGGTGAACTCGAGCTCTGGGTCTGAGGTGGTCAGCGCCCGATCGATGTCGAGCTCGAATCGGTCGACGTAGAGGCCCGATGCCGCCGCAGGCACATTGGAATCTGCCACCAGCAGCAGCTGATTGGTGCCGCCGTTCAACGCGCCCGGATCAACGGACATCTCGAACACATGGGGTCCCAGGGCCGCGACCTGGACGGTGTCAACTAGAGCGCCGTTCACGTGGATCGCCACGCGCTGCGCGGTTTCCTCGCTCAGATTCCAGCCGCCGTAAAGGTACGCCCGCAACGTGGCAGCTTCGACCGGCACTTCGGGAAGACGGATTTCGGTCTCGTAGTGCCCGTACCCAGGCGCCCGCGCGCTCAGTGACGCGGCAAACCAATAGTCTGATTCCGGGTCCGGGGAAACGACGAGCGCCGGAAAGGCATTCCTGTCCAGCTCGTGCCGCGTCGTGCCCGTCCCAAGCGCCGTGACCTCGGTCTGTCGGTGCTCGACGGGCATTTTGCGGCCGGGTGCGTTTCGCACGACGTACTTTCGCGTCGCACTATAGACGCTGGTCGAAGACCGCCCGACGATGACCAGGCTATCGCCAGCCTCGTCGAACCACCACGGGACCTGGTGTGCCTGTTCGCTGATTTTCACGTTCCCCGACGCCGCCCAATCGCGAACTTCGGCGGGGTTCGTAGCCAGTATCTCGGAAAGGTCCGTGATCAAAACCTCGACGGCACCGTCCCGAGCCACGTCGAGAACCACTCGACTGGCCGGCACCGAGGAACCGCTCTTGAGCGCGATGGCTGCGGCTCGACGCATAGGCCGCGCTGCCAGCGCGCGTGGCTTGGCGTCGTAGTCGGCTTGCGACAGGACAGGTGCGCTGGCGGGACGCGCGGCCAGCGCCCATTCGCCAATCGGCTTGCGCGCGCCGCCGATTTCGATCTCCTCGATGCGATAGCTCACGCTCCGCGCGGTGGACACGCCTCTGTCGCGCAAGGTGTACACGCCCCCCTGCGGCGCACCCGGCAACGCCAACAAGATCCCCTCGTGGACCGGTTCCCATTCGTCCGAGTCGCGCCGCGAAACCACGAAGCCGAGCGTGCCGCTTTGTGACGTGGTCTCCCACTGCAGCAGAGTCTCACCGCGCACCCTCAGGAGCTCGACCCGCCCGACCAGGACATGCGCCGCAAGCTGGCAGATGCTGGGCGTTCCCGCGTCATCCGGCATGAAGCATTCGTACCCCGACTCCACCGTGCAATCCGAATGGCAGCCATCTCCGTTCGCGGTATTCCCGTCGTCGCAGAGCTCTGGCATCGCCACGGCGCCATTTCCGCAGATCGGCGGGCCCTCGCAGACGAACTTCTGGTCGTCGGCGCATTTGCGGTCTTCCCAAACGCCACCGTCCTTTTGTCGTGCGCAGTTTTCATCCACGCCGCCGCTGGGCTCGCTGACCTTCCAGTTCGTGTAAGACCCACCGACCGACGTTCCCGTTTCGTTGCCCTGCCAAAACTGTTCCCCATCGCGCCAGCACCACTCGCCTTCGACGTCCTCGTCCTGTGCGCCGATCCAAACGTCGTTCCCGATGAATCCGTCGACGTACGTGTTCTCGGTCGTGTCGTCGATACGCGCGAGCGTCCACCCCGAACCAAGCCCCTTGCAGATCGCCTCTGCCGTGCTCGCCGGGAGTGCCTTTTCGCAAAGCAGGTACTCGGTCGTCGTCGCGCCCATCTGGCTGTGCCACTCGAAATTGTCTTCACAGACCGCGGTGCAGGTCGACGTCGGATCACCGGCGCAGGTGAACCCGGGCTCGACCTGACACGTGGAGCTGCAGCCGTCGCCGCCTACGGGATTCCCGTCGTCGCACTGCTCTCCGAGCCAGATCCGGCCGTCCCCGCAGGGCGGAGGGCCCTCTAGCGTGCAGGTCGCGCTGCAGCCGTCGCCATCCGAAAGGTTTTCGTCATCGCACTCCTCTGGTGCGGCGACGGCGCCATTGCCGCAGATCGGCGGACCCTCGCAGACGAACTTCTCCGTGTCGCTGCATTTTCGGTCTTCCCAGTCGCCGCCGCTCTTTTGTCGTGCGCAGTTTTCCGTCGTGCTGCCATTGGGCTCGCCGGCTTTCCAATTCGTGTAAAGCCCCCCAGCCGGCGTTCCCATCTCGTCGCCTTGCCAGAAAAGATCTCCGTCCAGCCACCGCCACTCCCCTTCGACGGCTTGGTCCTGTCCGCCGATCCATACATCGTGACCGATGAGACCGTCGATGTAGGCGTTCTCGGCCGCATCGTCGATCCGCGTCAGCGTCCAACCCGCGGCAAGCGCCTCACACACCGACTGCGCGTCACGGATGTCATGCGATGTTTCGCAGAACAAGTGCTCGGTCGTCGCAGAGCCCATCATGCTGTGCCACTCGAAGTTTGCTGGGACGCAGATCGGCGTGCAGGTCGACGTCGGGTCTCCGGCGCAACTGAACCCCGGCTCGACCTCACACAGGGCACTACACCCGTCACCACCCAAGTCGTTCCCGTCGTCACATTCTTCGCCGAGCCAAACCTGGCCGTCACCGCAGGTCGCGGCGCCCTCGAGCGTACAGGTCGCGCTGCAGCCGTCGCCGTCCGCCAGATTTCCGTCGTCACACTGCTCCGGGATAGCCACGGCGCCGTTGCCGCAGATCGGCGGACCTTCGCAGACGAACTTCTCGGTGTCGGTGCATTTGCGGTCTTCCCAGTCGCCGCCGTTGTGCTGTCGTGCGCAGTTTTCGACCACGCCGCCGCTGGGTTCGTCCTGGTCCCAGTTGCTGTAGAGCCCACCGACCGGCGTTCCATCTTGGTTGCCCTGCCAAAACTGATCTCCATCACGCCAACGCCACACGCCCTCGACGGCCTCATCCTGCCCACCGATCCAAACATCATTGCCAACGAGGCCGTCGATGTAGGCGTTTTCGGTCGGGCCCTCGATTCGCGCCAGCGTCCAGCCCGAGCCAAGCCCCTCACAAATCGTCTCCGCCGTGCTCGCGGGAAGGGATTTTTCACAGAGCAGATACTCCGTCGTCGTCGAGCCCATCTGGCTGCGCCATTCAAAGCTGTCTGCACAGACGGGCGTGCAGATCGACGGCTCACCCGTGCACACGTATCCGGGCTCGACCTGGCAGGTCGAGTTGCACCCGTCGCCTCCCGCCGCGCCTCCATCGTCGCATTCTTCGCCCTGCCAGATCAGTCCGTCGCCGCAGGGGGCTGGCGCCTCGAGCGTGCAAGTCGCGCTGCACCCGTCGCCACCTACGGTGTTGCCATCGTCGCATTCTTCCCCAGCGCCTCTCGCCCCCGATCCGCAGTACGGGGCGCCTTCACAGACATAGCGCTCGGTGTCGGCGCACTTCCGGTCTTCCCAGGTGCCGTCACCCTTCATCCTGGCGCAGTCTTCATCCGCGCCCGCATTCGGCTGGCCGCCGCTCCAATTGCTGTACAAGCCTCCGACTGGGTCCCCGTTGTCGTCGCCTTGCCAAAACTGATCGCCGTCGCGCCATCGCCACTGTCCG
>SHLP01000042.1 GCA_004283055.1 Deltaproteobacteria bacterium | reverse complement strand
TGCCAGTGGCGGTGTCAGTGCCAGCGTCAGCGCCAGTGTCAGTGCCAGCGCCAGCACAAGCCGCACTCCGCCCACCCAACCACCCGCGGCAGCAAAAGCCAATCAGCGACGCCTGTCCCCAACGACCCCACGCCTGGCGTAGCCGACTTGGGTGGCCCAACCTAGCTGTCGCCGTGCGCAGCAGCTTCGAGATCTCCAGCATCGTCCCCGCAGATGCCGACGCGGTCTGGGCTCACTGCAGCTCGATGAGAGGCGTCTCCCGGGAGCTCTGGCCCTGGGTCCGAATGACGTACCCCGCGGATAGGGAGTCCCTCGTGACAGAGCCATTCGTCGCGGGTCAACGCCTCTTTCGCAGCACGATTCTACTGTGTGGGATCGTGCCCATCGACCGAACCGATCTCACGCTGATCGAGCTCCAACCCGGACGGCGGTTCCTCGAGCGCTCGCCGATGGCTACCCAACGCATCTGGCAGCACGAACGACTGCTTGAACCCGTCCCGGCAGGCACCTGCATCACCGACCGCCTCGAGTGGCAAGGCCGCTTCCCCGGATCCTCGGCGACGTTTGCTCTAGCCGTCCCCTTTGTCTTCAAATGGCGCCACCGGCGACTAAAGCGGTTGCTCGGAACGCACTGACACCTAGACCGAAGCAGGGTGCGCCTAAATCAGCTCGTCCTTTTCGTTGAGCTTCTTCTCCATCCGTCCGATCAGGCCGCCCCAGCCCTCTTCTTTGATGACGCGACGAAATTGGCGCTTGTAGTTCTTCACGAGGCTCACCTCGTCGGTGAAGATGTCGAAGACTTTCCACTCGGTGCCGGCGGGGCTCATGCTGTAGTCGATGGTGATCGGAGGCTGGCGCTTCTTTTTGACGGACTTGGCCGACGACTTCACTTTGACGCCGGTCTCGATCGGCTCGGTGCCAACCCACTTCACCCTGTACTGGAGCGTCGACTCCATGTTGCGCTGATACTGGCGCTCGACGAGCTGCCGCAGCAGGCTAACGAAGCGGGCGCGCTCTTTGGGAGAGCGCTTCGCCCACTCCTTGTCGAGCGAGAGCTTGGCGAGCCGGTCGTAGTCCAGGAACTCGCCCAGGAGCACGGTCAGCTCTTCGCCACGCGCAGGGGTGTCGGGTTTTCGCAGAACCGCGCGCACCTTGTTGTGCTTGGTGCGGATGAACGCCTCGGCCTTCGCCGTTTCGGCCTCCGAAATCGGCGCTTCGGACCCGCTGCTCGGCATTTCCTCGGCGTCCGCCGGGGCGACGAGGGCGAACGAAGCCAGGAGCAAACCTGTGATGATGGATAATCGAGTCATATCTCTCTCGTAGACGAGCCCAGGGGCTGGTTTATTCCTCGCAGTCGACCGGCCGCCAGCCCTTTTCGGCCACGATCGGCATGTTTGTCGCCTTCTCCAGCCCGGCTATGGCGAGGTTGTACTCGGCGGTCGCCATGAGGCGTTTGGAGCGCGCGCCGAAGTAGGCGGAGATGGCATCGACCAACTCGCGAGCCGACGTCGTACCAACCTCGTAGCCTTGCCCCGAGGAGACGTACCATTTCCGGGATTCTTTCTCCGAGCGCGACCAGCTCGCGACCCGTCGCTTGGCGTCTTGGAGCTGCTCGTAGAGATCGGTGACTTCGAGGGCGATGCCGAGCTCCGCTTCTTCGGTCTTGCTCTTGAGCGATTCGATTTCGGCCTTGGCGGCCCTTACCCTCGCGTAGGTCCCGCCGAAGTCGAGCTTCCACCGGGCGACGAGACCGGCGAAGGCGCCAGCAAAGTTGCCCCGGTCGATGATGAAGGGGTTGTTGATGTCGGTGATGCCAGGCGTCCTTGCGAAGGACGCGCGAAGCGCGAGGATGATGTCGGGAAGGTAGCCGGCTCGTTGCACCACGAGGTTGGCGTCTCTTGCTGAGCGCGCTGCTTCGAGTTGGTGGACTTCCGGTCGACTCTCGATGGCGAGCTCGACTTGCTCGCTCAGCTCGACGACTTCGCTCTGCACGGTTTCGAGAGGGCACTCGGGCACGATGGCCGGTTCGATTCCGGAGAGAAGCTCGAGCGCGGTGCGGGCCGAGGCTTCCAGCCGAAGGGCTTCGGACTCCCTGGACTCGATTTCGGAAAGCGCCGAAACCAAACGCCAGTAGTCGTTTTGTTTGACCCGAGGGTCGTCGGCCTCGAGACGAGCCCGCAGCTTGTCGACGGCGGTTCGAAGCTTGTCCTTGCCCTCGGTGAGCATCGCCTGCAGGTCGAGCGATAGCTGCGTGCCGAAGTAAGCCCGCCGTACGTCGAACACCACGCGCGAAAGCGTTCGGTCTCGTTCGTACTCCGCGGCGCTGATGCCCGCCCTCGCGGCCTTCTTTCCGGCGCGGTACTTGCCGAAGGTGTAGATTGGAATGCCGCCCTCGACGCCCACCTCGCCGCCAGGACCCCAGCGGTTCGCCCATGGGACTTGCGGGTCGGGGCTGAACGTGGCTGTGCCCCGGGCGCCCGGCGCCACGAAGAACCTTACCTGCCCTTCGAACTGCATGAACGGGGAGAGCTTCGCCTCGGTCAATCGCGCCTGCGCCGCGTCGATGTCGGACGTGTTCGCCTTCAGCCCGGGATAACGAAGGATCGCCGACTGCGCGAACTCATCGACGTGGTGGGAGCGGGGCGGCCGGGGCGGCTCGTCGACCGCAGCCGGCCGATCGCTGCCGGGCGCCTCTTGAGCGATTCCGTGCGCAACGACGCCAAGCATCACCCACGCCATGAATGCTCGCGCGCAGAACCTCACCATGCGCTTTTGTAGCTGGAAACGTGTGCTTCGGCCACGAATGGGCGGCTACTTCGACTTCTTGGCGCCGCCGCCGCCCGATTTGGCCTGCTTGTTGTAGCGCTGAATCAGCACGTCGGTGAGGTCGAGGTTCGAAGGCACCCAGACGACGCCACCTTCATTGGCTTCGATGATCATGGTGTAGCCGTCGGTTTGACCGATGCGGCGAAGAATGGCCTGCATCTTCTCGAGGATCTTCTGGGTGAGCTCGCCTTCTTTGGTGGAGAGCTCTTCCTGGTACTGCACGTACTCGTTCTGCAGCTCCATAAGGTCTGCCTGGTACTTCTCCACCTTCTTCTTGAGCGCGTCCTGGCTCAGGACGTCTTGCTGGCGCTCCAGGCTTTCTTTCTGCGCTTTGAGGGCTTCCTGCTTCTTGTTCAGCGACTGCTGGCGTTCGTCGAATACCTTCTTGAGCCGTCGCTTGGCCTGACGGCCATCCTCGGTTTCGTTGATGGCGCGCTGGAGATCGACCACCCCGATCTTGACTTGCGCATCGACGGTCGTCGCCGATCCCGCAAGAACGACGGCGGCCAAAGTGAAAACAACGATTCTACAAAAGCGCATGGAGAGCATCCTTTCAGGCCCGGCCTAGCTAGCCGTTCGGCGCGAGGCGGTCAAGCCGCAGGGGTTATACGCCCGGGCGCCGGGTTTCATTCGCTCAGAACGACTGGCCGATGGTGAACTCGAAGCGAATCGGGGCGTCTTGCGGTCGCCGACGAATCGGGATGCCCCATTCGAACCGCAGCGGACCGAGCGGTGAGAACCAGCGAACTCCGAAGCCCACCGAGTATCGAAGGAACCCGCTAATTCCACATGGCCTGGACGAGCGATCGGCTTCCGGCGCAACGGGCGCCTGACAGTTGCCGAACTGGTCTCTGAAGTCGAACACGTTCCAAGCGTTGCCGCCGTCCGTGAAGATCACGGCGCGAATGCCCACCGCCTCGATGAGCGGAAACTCGAACTCGATGTTGTAGAAGGCCTGGAAGTCGCCTCCAATGGGGCGGCCTTCGAACGCGATTGGCAGATTCGGATCGCCCGCGGACGCGACGCCCGCCTGAGGGCCTACCGATTGAAGCCGGTAGCCTCGAATCGTGAAGATGCCGCCGAGATAGAATCGCTCGAACACGGGAACTTTCTTGCGGGACGTGAGAAGCCCCATCTCCGCGTTGACTTTGAAGATGACCGGACCGAAAGCCTTCTTGTAAAAGCGCGCGAACGCGGTCTGCCGGATGAATGTGTTGTCCGAGCCGAGGTACTGGTCGGCGAACTGGACCGCGTAGTTCGCGAAGATGCCGCCCGTCGTCGAGAGCCGATTGTCGCGGCTGTCCCAGTTGAGCGTTAGGCGGAGCGAGCTGGTGATGCCGTCCCGGAAGGCGTCCGCGATGAAGATATTCGAGAACGTGTTGGCAAGCTGACCGCCGCCGACCCCCAGCAAGCCGCCTCGAGGCTGTGAAATCTTGACGTTCTCGAACTCGTACCTCAGGAAAATCCTAAAACGCGGGTTGAACAGCGGATGGCCGGTCGTGAGGTTGGCGCCGGTCGAGTCCTGGCGGAAATCTCGGAAGTCCCGGATGCGTTTGAAGATACCGAAGCCGAGGCTCCACTCCGAGCCGAGGAACCACGGCTCGACGAAGTTGAGGTCGATCTGCTGACGGATTCCGGAAACCTGCAGATTCAAGCCGAGCGATTGGCCTCGGCCGAACAGGTTTTGCTGCTGAATCTGCGCGGTGATGATGAAGCTCTCGAGCGACGAAAAGCCGGCGCCGACTTGGAACGTACCCGTCGGTTTCTCCGCGACCTCGACGTTGATCACCATCTGGTCCCGCGCGGTTCCCTGCTCCTCCGAAACGTCGACCCGCTCGAAGTAGCCCAGCTGGTTCACCAGGGCGCGGCCATCTTCGAGCCGGCTCTGGTTGTAGAGATCGCCTTCGCTGAGCCGGAACTCGCGTCGAATGACGGCGTCGCGTGTTTTGGTATTGCCCCGGACGTGCAGACGCTCGATGTAGACCGGCGGCCCTCGAAGGATGTTGATCGTGACGTCCACCAAGTGATTGGTTTCGTCTAGGTCCGTGCCTGGCACCATTTCGACCAAGGCGTACCCGGAGTCGCGGTAGGCCCGGCTGATCTCCTCGATGCCCTCGGCGATTTTGCTTCGACTGAACCAGTCGCCAGCATCGAGCTTGACCATTTCACGGAGCTCGCCTTTGGGGGCGATGGTTTCGACTTCATTGCCTGCTCCGTCGGTCTCCATGACGTCGAACTCGCGAATCCGGTAGCGCGGCCCTTCCTCGACTGGGATGGTGATGTCGACGAAGGCGCGATCCGCCGTGAGCGCGACGGTGGGGCGGCCTGGCCGCATCTGGAGGTAGCCCTTGTCGTAGTACCAGGCCTGGACGCGGGTCAGGTCTTCGTCAAAGGCGGCCCGGCTGAACTTGTTGCGGTCGCTCAAGAACGAGAACATGCCTGTCTCGTTGGTCTGCATGATTTTGAGAAGCTCGGCGGCAGGAAGCTCTTCATTCCCGACGATGCTGATTCTCCGGACCTCGACCTCCGCGCCTTCGTCGATCTTGAAGACGATGTCGACCTGGTTGGTGTCCCCCGGAATACGCTTGAGGTCGTAGTCCACCTCGGCGAGGAAGAAGCCCTCCTCAGCGTAGAGCTGACGCATCGCATCGGCTTGCGATTCGACGTCGGGCACCGATAGAATCGTCCCTGGCTCGAGTGTGATGGTCTCGTCGATGTCTTCTTGGTCGAGCTCGTCGTTGCCCCTGTAGATGACTTTGCGAATGGCGGGGCGCTCGACGAGGCGAACGGTCAGCTTGATGCCGGCACCGAGCGGGTCCGACTCGAACTGCAGATCGTCGAAGTACGCCATGTTCCAGAGCGCCTTGGCGTCTCGGGTGACGGCCGGGTCGGTGCAGATCGACCCCCGGCGGAGCTTCATCGTGACCCTCACGTCGTCCGGATCGACCCTACGTGCGCCGATGACTGAGATGCGTCGGATCTCTTTGCCGTGACAGCTGGTTCGGGGAACCTTAATCGCCTCGTCCGGATCCTCGACCGGTTCGTAGTCGTCGCCTTCAGCCTCCGGCTCTCCGGGGAGCGGCTCCGGCGGACGCTGGGGCCGCGGGGAGGCCCGCACGGGCCGCGTCGCCGGCGGAGGCGGATCCGGCATGTTCTCCTCACTCTGAGCGCCCGCGACGGAAGCGAGCCCTGCGAGCATCAGGGCTATGGCAGAGGCGGAAGGACGCATTGTGAGGTGGGGCGATCCGGGCGGCTATAGCCGTGCCCAATCAGGGGGTCAAGCTGGTTTTCCTTGGTTTTCAAGGGGTTGAGGGCGGCGTTCATCCGAATCGATGCGCCCGTCTTTCATCGAGACGCGTCTCGGCATCATGTCGGCGAAGTCGCGGCTGTGGGTCACGATCAGGAACGTAATCCCGTGCCGGCGATTCAAATCGGAGAAGAGCGAGTGCACCGAGGCGCTGGTCTGGCTGTCGAGGTTGCCGGTGGGCTCGTCGGCGAGCACGAGCTTGGGCTCCATCAGCAGAGCTCTGGCGAGCGCGACCCGTTGCTGCTCGCCGCCCGACAGCTCGCCGGGCCGATGGGTGAGACGCTCCGAGAGCCCGACCTCGTCGAGCAGCTGCTTGGCCCGGGTTTCGAAGCGCCGCCGGCCCTGTATCAATCCTGGCATCATCACGTTCTCCAGCGCTGTGAACTCGGGGAGCAGATGATGAAATTGAAAGACAAACCCAATACTTCGATTTCTAAACTCAGCTAGGTCGGAGCTTCCCAGACGGGTGACATCCTCACCGTCGTACAGAATTCGGCCTTCGGTGGGGAGGTCCAATGTGCCGATCAGGTGAAGCAGAGTGCTCTTGCCGGCGCCTGAAGGACCAACGATCGTGACCATCTCGCCGCTGGCGATGTCGAGATCGATCCCTTTGAGAACCTCGAGCGACCGGCCTTCGTGCTGGAAGGTCTTGGTCACGTTTTGTACGGAGACGAGTGGATCGGACATCGTACGCGCGTGGTTTCAGTCGTAGCGGAGCGCGTCGACAGGCCGCACTCGACTGGCTTGATACGCGGGAAAGAGCGTCGCCGCCAGGCATACGAGCACCGTGGCGGCACCGACGACGGCAAACTCGGTCGGATCGAGGTGCACCGGCAGCTTGTCGATGTAGTAGACCTCGGGATTCATGCGAATTCCGAAGTGTTCCGCGGCGAAGGTCAGAACGAAGCCAAGCCCGAGCCCCATCAAGCCCCCCGCGGCTCCGATCAGCAGACCCTCGATCACGAAGATCCGAATCACGCCGCGCGCCGAGGTGCCCATGGCCTTGAGGATCCCCACCTCTCGACGTTTCTCCTGGACGAGCAGCGTGAGGGTCCCGAAGACCGAAAAGCCGGCGATCAGGATCGCAATCCCGAGGGTGATGAACATGGCGAGCTTCTCGAGGGCGAGCGCGCCGAAGAGCTGTTGATTCATCATTTTCCAATCGCGGACCCGAACGCCGCCGAGGCCGATGCTCGATGCGAGCTCGGCGGCGAGCGCCGGGGCGTCCTCGACCTCTTCGACTTTGACCTCTACGCCGCTGATCCGGCCGTCGGCGCGGAGAAAGCGCTGCGCCACGCCCAGGTCGATGTACGCGTGCTTCATGTCGTACTCGTACATGCCGCTGTAGAAGATGCCGGCGATTCGGAAGGGACGGGTCTTGGGGATGGGGCCGGTGGGGCCGAGGTCGCCCCGTGGGGAGACGACAGTGACGCGATCCCCGACGACGAGACGGAGCGCTCGAGCGAGCTCTTGTCCGACGATGAGTCCCGGCATGCTCTCTTCCCTCGTCTCGCTTGGGAGGCCCTTGGCGGCGGCTCGCTCGGCGTCCTCGATCATTGCGTCGAGCGCGCCGGTCTGCGTGGTGTCGATCGATGAGTCGAGGATACGCTCGGGGTGCTGCAGGTACTCGAGCTTGCCGTGGGTGAGATTCTGCGCGAGGTCGGTGACCTCCGAAACGGTTGCCGGATCGATGCCGCGAAGGAGCGCCCCCGCGCGGTTCGAAAGGCTCGAGACCATGACCTCGACCTGAAGGAACGGTGTGGCGCCGACGACCCCCTCGGTTCCGCGAGTCCGGTTCAACAGCGGTTCCCAGTCGTCGATCTCTTCGTAGGCCTTGTCGATGACGATGTGCGCGTGATTGCCGAGGATCTTCTTTTCGAGGTCCGCGCGAAATCCGCCCATCACGCTGAGCACCGAGATGAGCATGCAGGAGGAGACGGCGACTGCGAGGATGGACAGCGTGCTGCTCGCCGCGAGGAAACCCGTCTTCTTGGCGCGAAGGTGGCGCGCGGCGACCATCGAACGGAAGCCGATGCGCTCAAATAGGGAAAGGAGCGGACCGACGAGACGCAGGGTCAGTCGTACGCCGAAGATCGTGGTGACGCTCACGCGGACGACCGCGCGCAGCAGGCTGCTGTCGTCGCCTTCGGCCGGCGTGATCGGCAACAGGGTCGTGACGAGCACGAAAGCGACGGCGAGCGCGGCGTCGAATACCCACCAAAATCGATCGCGGCGTGCGATGGGCACAAGGAACCAGCAGGACATGCTCAGGACGACAATTAGCGCCGAGCTCAAACCCTGTGCTGTCGTGACCGTCTCGTAGAGCGTGGGCAGCCAGGCGAGGTCGAGGTCGGCGTAGGCGAGGTGAGTCAGGCCGAAGAGCAGGCTTGCGACCGTGCCGCCCAGCACGTGCCCGACCGATTCGCGGGCGGCCCAAAGGAGAATCCCAACCGAAACGGTGGTCATCAGAACGTGGATCCCCGTCGTGATTCCAAGGGCGACGATTCGGGCCCTCCCCCGCGTGCCGCGAGGCAAGCGGGCGGTGCGCCGAAGGACGGCAGCGCTGAGCAGAGCCAGGCTCAGCTGACAGGTCCCCCAGCCAATCGCGAGTCGCACCCAGAGAAGATCGTCGCCAATCGAGGCCTGGAACCATTGCTTGCTCGTCCCGCCGAAAACCAAAACAGCGGTGGCCTGCAGGACCGCGAAGCCGCAGAGGACAGCTGTCCAAAAACCGAGCGACCTGGCTTGGCTCACTCCGCCTCCGGGCGGAGCAGCGGAAACAGCAAGACGTCGCGAATCGAAGGCTGGTTGCAGAGCAGCATGATGAGCCGATCCACGCCGAGGCCGAAGCCGGCGGCGGGAGGCATCCCGTGGGAGAGGGCGCGGATGTAGTCCGCGTCGAAGTCCATCGCCTCGTCGTCTCCGCGCTCGCGGTTGCGGAGCTGCGATTCGAAGCGCTCGGCCTGATCATCGGGGTCATTGAGCTCGCTGAACGCGTTGCTCAGCTCGCGGCCGTCGATGAAGAGCTCGAAGCGGTCGACGTACGCCGGGTCTTGGTCATTTCGGCGCGCGAGCGGCGAGACCTCCCAAGGAAACTCGGTGATGAAGACCGGGGCCGAACGGGAGCCATCCGCCGTTCGGTACATGGCCGCGAGGTCGGGCTCGACCAGCAGCTCGAAGACCGCAAAGACTCGCTCGCCGTGGGTCTCACAGCGCTGGAGCTGCTTCTTCGCGGCCGGGTCGAGCTTGGGAAACATCGCTTGGCAGGCGGCGGCGAACGCTTCTTCGTCCTCGATCGCTCCAGGTGAAAGGGCTTCGGCCCAAGGCGTGTGGGGAACTTCGGCCTGGCCGGCGCGCTCGAGGCGGTCCACGATTGCTTCTCGCATCCGAACCCGCCGCCACTCGGCTTGGAGGTCGAACGTGCGGTCCCCCGCGAGGCCGGGAAACCTCGCGCGGAGATCGGCGTCGACGGCCCGAAGCATCTCGACGACCAGATCCATCAGGTCCTCGAACGTGGCGTACGCCATATAGAACTCGAGAATCGTGAATTCGGGATTGTGCTTGGTACTGATGCCTTCGTTGCGAAAGGTGCGGCCGATCTCGTACACGCGATCGAAGCCGCCAACCAGGAGGCGTTTGAGGTAGAGCTCGGGCGCGATGCGGAGGATGAGATCGAGGTCGAGGGCGTTGTGATGCGTGTCGAAGGGCTTAGCCGTGGCGCCACCGCGAACCGCATGGAGGATCGGCGTTTCAACCTCGAGAAAATCGAGATCATCGAGGAAGCGACGGAGGGATTTCACGATGGCGCTGCGCGCTCGGAACACCTCAGCGACGGCGGGGTTTGCGAATAGATCGACGTAACGCTCCCGGTAGCGCTTCTCGACGTCCTTGAGGCCATGCCATTTTGCGGGTGGCGGCAAGAGTGCCTTGCCCAGGTGCTCGTAGCGGCGCGCGCTGACCGCCAGCGCGCCGGTCTTGGTGCGGATGGCAGGCCCTTCGACCAGTACGTGGTCGGCGAGATCGAGAAGCTTGAGCATCGCGGAGTCACGGTCATCGAGGCTGTCGGGCCGCACCAGCGCCTGGGCGTCGCCGTGAGGAGTGCGGATGACGAGGAAGGGTCCACGCTTTGCGATCACGCGGCCGAAGAGCGGTACGTGGGCGGCGTCGCTCGCGAGCTCGTCTTCGAGCGGCAGCTTGGCGCAGGCCTCTTCGTCTGCGGCCAACTCGACCAGGCGCCGTCGAGCGTCCTCGATCGCCGCGGTGCTTCGCCAGGTGTTCGGGTAGGGCAGGACGCCCAGCTCTTGCAGGCGCTCGGCCTTGCTCAGCCGTGTTTGTCGGAGCTCGTCTTCGGTCGCCACTTGCTAGTCCTCTGCTACTCGTCCCGGGCGTCGCCCGCCTTCTTCTTTTTCTTTTCGGCGTTCATCAGGAGATAGGTTTCGATGAACTCGTCGAGGTCGCCGTCGAGCACGGCGTCCGCATTGGTGACTTTGTGATCGGTGCGCTCGTCCTTGACCATCGTGTAGGGCTGCAGGGTGTACGTGCGGACCTGCGAACCGAAGGCGATATCGGCTCGGTCGTTCAGAAAGGCTTCCTCGAACGCTTCTTCGCGCTCGCGCCGAGCTTTCTCGAAAAGCAATCCGCGGAGCATCTTCAAGGCCGTGTCGCGGTTCTGATGCTGTGAGCGCTCTGCCTCGCAGCGGACGGTGAAGCCCGTCGGGATGTGCTTCATGCGAACCGCCGATTCGGTGCGGTTGACGTGCTGGCCGCCGGCGCCGCCTGAGCGCATGGTGCTGACGTCGAGGTCTTCGTCGCGGATCTCAATCTCGCCTTCGCTCAGCTCGTCGCCCAGGTCGGGCACGACGCTCACCCCCGCAAACGAGGTGTGCCGGCGCTTGTTGGCGTCGAATGGGCTGATGCGGATCAGCCGGTGGACCCCGTTCTCGGCGCGGAGGTAGCCGTAGGCGTTGGCGCCGCGAGCGATGAAGCTGGCGTCCTTGATCCCCGCCTCATCGCCTGGCTGCTTGCTCAGAAGCTCGGTCTTGAAGCCGCGACGCTCGCACCAGCGCAGGTACATGCGGAGAAGAATGTCGGCCCAGTCCTGGGCCTCGGTCCCGCCGGCGCCCGGGTTGATGGTGACGATCGCGTCGGTGTCGTCGTCTTTCGAGAGCATCCGTTTGAGCTCGAGCGTTCGTACTTGGGCCTCGATCGCGGGAAGCTGTCCGGCCACGTCCGCCACGACGCCTTCGTCGCCCTCGCTTGCCGCGAGGTCCAAAAGCTCGAGCAGATCATTGGTTTCACTGTCTACGCGCTCGAATTCCTTCAGGATTTCCTCGGCGGACGCGCGTTCGCGCATGAGCTTTTGTGCGCGCTTCTGATCGTCCCAGAAGCCCTCGGAGGCACTCAGGTTGCTCAGGCGGTCGATTTCGTGGCGAAGGCCGTCGAGGTCAAAGGTACCTCCCCAGCGCTTGCATGCGCTGTACGAGGTCTTGAAGTTTTTCGCGGCATTCCCCTGGAGTCATCGGCCTGCGCGCGGACGTACCCTGGTGGCATGGTCCTGTCAAAGGGGTCTCGGGTAGCGATCGGGGCGCGGAAAAAACCCGTCACGGGGTTCCATCGAACGGGGCGCCTTGCAAAGGTGGCCGGAGGGGCTTGGGGCCTGAGGCCACGCAAGGCGCCCCTCCACTCATATCCATTCGATAGGAGAGCGGCTCGGGATGGGCAGCACAGCGATTGGGCCGGCGCCTAGTCGTAGGTCGACTTGAGGCGCCGTGGCGACGGGGCGCCCAATCGCGAGCACGCCCGTCGCGAGCCGCTCGCCCCCCGGCGCCCTTCGCACTCGCACGATTTGCCTTGTCTTTGCAGGGGGTTTCCGGTTCACTTGCCGGCCATGGGCCGTTCTAGACGTTTCGCTCTTGCGGTGTTCGCCGTCGCGCTCGTTGCTGTGACTGGCTGTGATACCGAAAAGCTGGCGGCGGATTCGACCGCGGCGCTCTTTGGGAGAGCGGCTCCGGGCATCGAGCAGCACTGGGACTACGACCTGGTCGGGAAGTCGTTTCCCGCGAGCATCATTCAGCTCGAAGGGCTCCTGCGGGTCGTCCCCGAAAACGAGGTCATCGGCCTGTCCTTGGTCGGCGCGTACATCGGTTACGGCACCGGCTGGATCGAGGATCGGGTCGAGGTTGCGGATATCGAAGACGACTGGGAAGAGGCGGAGTACCTGCGCCGCCGGGCGCTGGTGATGTACACGCGGGCTTGGGACCTGTCGCAGCACTTCCTTCGCCTCCGGGATCCGGGTTTCGACGAGGCTCTGGCTGGCGGGGTTGAGACGCTCGACGCCTGGCTCGACGCGGTGTTCGTCGAAAAGCAGGACGCCGGGATCCTTCTGTGGGCCGGCGCTTCGCTCGGAGCGCGCATCAACATGGGCATGGAAGACATGGACACCGTGGCGGATCTTCCTCTTGCCAAAGTGATCCTCAGCCACTCGGTGGAGCTCGACCCCGACTTCATGTTCATGATCGGCAAGATGACGATGGGCGTGCTTGCGGCCTCGGAGTTCCCGCCCGACATGGACCGAGCGAAGCTGATTCTGGACGACGTGCTCGAGAAGACGGAGCGTCGAAACCTGATGGTTCAGATGAACATGGCCCGCCACTACGCCGTGAACATCGGCGACCACAAGCTCTTTCGAGAGCTCTTGCAAGAGGTCATCGACGCGGGCGACGTGCTTCCCGAGGCGCGCCTGTCGAACGCGATCGCGCGGCGACGAGCCAAGCGGTACCTCGGTCAGATCGAGTACTTCTTCAGCGACCTCAGCGAGTGAGCTCGCGCGGCAGGCAGCGATGCTCTTCGTTTTGAACACGCTCGTCTCGGCCCTCGTCATCGGTGTCGCGGCCTGGCTTTCGCGACGCTATCCATCGGGCGCTGGGTTTCTCGTTGCGCTGCCTCTGGCGACGATGCTGGTCTTGCCTCTGGCCTACCTGCAGCACCGCGACCCAGGTAGCGCGTTTCAGATGGCGCGAAGCATTCTAGTGGCGGTCCCGATCACGGTGCTGTTTTTCGTCCCGTTTCTGATGCGAGACCGCTTTTCGTTTTGGGGCGCCTATGCGCTCGGGTGCGCGCTGCTGCCGGCTGGCTACTTCCTGCACCGCGCCATCATGCGGGCGCTCGGATGATCAGAGCGCCGCGCCGCCGTGGACGTCGATGGTCTCGCCGGTGAAGTAGTCGCAGTCGAAGATGAACTTCACGGCGCGCCAGATGTCCTCAGGCTGGCCCATTCGCCCGAGCGGCACCGACGCCTTGATCATGTCGAGCGCCTTCTGATTCATGCTGGCGGTCATCGAAGTTTCGGTGGCGCCCGGTGCAACGGCGGCGACGCGGATGCCGTACGGCGCGAACTCCTTCATCCAGGTGCGGGTGTTTGCAGCGAGAGCAGCCTTGGCGGCGACGTAATTGGTTTGGCCACGGTTGCCGTGACGCGCGATTGAGGAGATGTTCACGATGACGCCGGGCTCGCCGTGCTCGATCATGTGGGCGACGACCTCTTGCACCATCAGCGCGGCGCCCGTGAGGTTGATCGCGATGACCAGGTCCCAATCCTCCCGCGACATGCGCCGGATTTGGCCCGTCGAGCGGCTCTTGCCGACCCAGAGACCGTCGCGGATGATGCCGGCGTTGTTGATGAGGGCGTTGAGCCCGCCCATCTGTTCCGCAGCCCAGGGAACGAAGCTTGCGATCTCGTCCTGGTCGGCGACGTTGAGCCGTCGCCGGTGAATGCCTTCGGGGAGGGCGGCCAGCCCTTCCTCGTTCACGTCGCCCACGGTGACCTGGGCCCCAGCGGCGAGAAGTCGTTCCGCGAAGTGCTCTCCCAGCCCGGAGGCGCCGCCGGTGACGATGACTTTGAGTTTGTCGAGCTCCATATCGGGGCTTCCTACTCGCTGAGGTGGCTCGGGTGCAAGCCGGTGGCTGCTAGAAGGTACCGCCAAAGGAGAGGCCGGCGCCCCTCCTCGACACCGACGGAGCTAGCCCCCAGCTGAACTCGTGGCCTGGCATGGGCCTCTTGCGGCTGTTGTATTCGCTCCAGGCTTTCTCGCTCGGGGTCTTTCGGAAGGACGCGCCGAAGGTGGCCATGCCCACCGAGAAAAAGACAGCGCCGATGATGTAGCCTGCCGCCCTGTCTGCGCGGCCCGCGATGCCGGGGATTGGCGTGAAGGCGAGAACGAGAGCGCCGGCCAACGCGTGGGTGAGGGCGGCCCAGCGCACCAAGAGGCGCTCGCCTTCGCGCAACTCCTGGGACGCCTGCAGCTCGCCCTCGAAGTGTGCGAGCTCGACCCTAGTAATGCCTTGACTTCTCGACTTCTGCCATCGTTCGAGCCGGCGCCGCTCGTGGGAGGCGCGGACCGCGGCAAATACACCCGTGGTCAGATCGGCCATGCCGAGCGTCATGAACATCACCCCGAGGCCGCGCGTGTATTGAGACCCTGGAGGGTTCTCGAGGAGACGCCAGGCTGAGAGGCCGAGCAAGATCGACCCACCCGCAATCCCGGCCGCGGCTGCGAACTTCTTCTCGCGGATCGTTTGCTCCGCCGACCGCGTGAGCAGCTCGTCCAAGATCTCCGCGTTGTAGGCGAGGGCGTCGCGGTCGAACAGGTCGGGCTCTTGCGCGATGACGTCGGCTTCCGCCTCGACGGTCGCATCGCCGTCCCGACTCTCGTCCTGGTTTTCTTCCTGCGCAGCTCCCGCCGCGGGCGAGAGCGAGAGAGAAAGCAGCGTGAGAATCGGAATCAGAGTCGGGATGGGTCGCATGGGCTTCGGCCCGCAATAGCAGCGGGGCCCGATGCCGCCAACTTAGCGCTTGCTGCGCTTTGCCAGGAGCTTGTCGTGGGCCCGGCTGAGCGACTCGTAGAAGCGCTGCGGGGCGGTCCGCTTCAGGCGCCAGGCGACGCGTCCGTCTCGCATCGGCTGCGCGTACAGCTTGCCGTCCCGCACCGCGTCGATCCCTGCTTTCGCGACGTCCGCGGCCTGGACTTTCGAGCGCTCCATCCAGCGAATCACCTGTGCGTCCTCTTTTTCACTGGTGGCGCCGCGCCCCGATTCGATGATGCTCGTTCGGAAAAACGTGGGACAGAGCGCCGTGACTCGAATTCCCTGAGACTTGTATTCGGCGAAGAGGGTCTCGCTCAGCGAAACCACACCCGCCTTGGTTACGTTGTAGGCGGACAGCGCCGGAGGAGCGACCAGGCCGGCCGCCGATGCGACATTCACGATGTACCCGCATCCCTGGGGGCGCATCTTTTCGATCGCGGCCTGGCATCCGTAGATCACGCCCCAGAGATTAATGTCGACGACCCAGCGCCAGTCCTCGATGGAGATCTCGTCGAAGGGGCCGCCGACCGCGACGCCGGCATTGTTTGCGATCAAATCGACGCCCCCGAGCCGCTTGTCGGTCTCGTCGACCAGTGCGAAAACGGCGTCCCGGTCGGCAACGTCGCACGCGATTACCTCGGCCTGCGCGCCCAGGGCGCGAGCCTGCTCGGCGGTCTGCTCCGCGGGCGTTGGGTTGATGTCGGAGACTATCAAGGAGGCGCCACGCCCGGCGAGGTCGAGCGCCATGGCGCGGCCGAGACCGCTTCCGGCGCCCGTGATGACCGCTCGAAGCGGTTGGGGGAAAGACATGCACGGAGGGAAGCCCCGAACCGGCGATCCGTCAAGGCGCTTGCACGAGGACCCGCCGATGAGGGAAGGTCGCCGTCGATGAGCGACGGTCGAAAACGGAGTTTCTGGGGCTGGGGCTGGGAGGACAGGTTCCCCGATACCGCCTCTCGAAAGGCACTGGGCGAGCACGCCCAGCTCATGCTGGGCTTCGCACCGGAGCGCTGCGACGAGCCTCCCTCACTCGGAGCGATCGAGCTTCGTGCTGCGCGCATGCGCGTGCCGTCTGCGCTCGATGGCATCGTCAGCAGCGACCACGAAGCTCGAGTCCGGCACACCTACGGCAAGTGCTACCGCGACGTCGTGCGCGGATTTCGGGGTGACTTCGATTCGGCGCCCGACCTCGTGGCGACGCCTAGGACCGAGGACGACATCTGCAGCCTGCTCGACTGGGCATGCGACGCAAAGGTCGCGGTAGTTCCTTTTGGCGGAGGGACCAGCGTCGTCGGCGGCGTCGAAGCGGACGTGGACGACCGCTACGCTGCGGTGCTGAGCCTCGACCTCGGTCGGCTCGACCGCGTCCTCGAGGTCGAGAGGAGCTCGATGTCGGCTCGCATCCAAGCGGGCGCGACGGGGCCTGCGCTGGAGTCGCAGCTCGCAGAGCACGGCCTGACCCTCCGCCACTTCCCGCAGTCCTTCGAGTTCTCGACGCTCGGAGGTTGGCTCGCGACGCGCGCCGGCGGGCACTTCGCTACCGTGTACACGCACATCGATGACCTCGTACAGTCGATGCGCGCCGTCACGCCGAGCGGGGTGTGGGAATCACGTCGCTTGCCCGGTTCGGGCGCTGGTCCCAGTCCGGACCGCCTGATGCTGGGCTCCGAGGGCATTTTTGGCGTCATCACCGAGGGCTGGATGCGGGTTCGACCTCGCCCCGAATTTCGAGGAACGGCGACGGCGCACTTTCATGACTACAGTCGCGCGGTGGAAGCGGTGCGGGCGCTCTCACAATCGGGGCTCTTCCCGAGCAACTGCCGGCTGCTCGACAAGCGCGAGGCGGCGCTGAACGGGGTCACCACGGATGGGACGCACGTTCTGATCGTAGCTTTTGAATCAAGCGATCATCCCGTTCGCGCCTGGATGGGTAGGGCGCTCGAGTTGGTCTCCGACCACGGGGGCACCTGCCCAAAGGGGCCGAACTATCGGGATGGGGGCACGCCGAGCGGCGGCGGCGGCGCTGGCCTATGGCGAGACGCATTCATCGAGGCGCCGTACATGCTCAATACCATGGCGAGCATGGGCGTCATCGCCGACACCTTCGAGACCGCGTGCACCTGGGACAACTTCGAGCGGCTCCACGCGGGGGTCGTGAGCGAGGTGAGGCGCGCGATGAAAGATGCCTGTGGGCAGGGCTTCCTGAGCTGCCGGTTTACGCATGTCTACCCTGACGGCCCCGCGCCCTACTTCACCTTCATCGCGCCGGGCCGTTTTGGCGCGGAGACGGAGCAGTGGACGGTGATCAAGAAAGCAGCCTCGGACGCCGTCATCGCGCACGGCGGGACGATCACACACCACCACGCGGTAGGCCGGGTCCATCGGCCCTGGTACGAGCAGCAGCGTCCATCACAGCTCGGCGACGTGCTGCGCGCGGCCAAAGGTGTGCTCGACCCGTCAGCGGTCATGAACCCGGGTGTGCTGCTCCAGGTCTGAAGCGGCCGCCACGCAATTTTCATTCTGACGAATCTCCGAGATCCTAATGGCGTCGGTCCGTCAAAAGAAAAGGGCGCCCCGAGGGACGCCCTTGCCTTTGTGAAATGGCGGATTAGGTCACTTCTTCTTGCCCTTGCCGCCGCTTCCGCTCTTGGCCTTTTCTCCGCTGTCGCCCTTGTTGATCTCGTCATCGACCGTCGGATCTGAATCCTGACCCTCCTTACTGTTGCCAGGATTGCTGGAGTCGACGCCGTCCTCGTTGTTGCCGTGGCCGTTGTTGCCGTCGCCATCGCCATCGCCATTGCCGTTGCCGTTTCCGTTGCCGTTGCCGTTTCCGTCGGAGTCGCCCGAGTCGCTGGTGTCGCTCCCGCCCGAGTCGTCGCCGAAGTCCTCGTCGAGGTCGCCGCCGCCGCTGGTGTCAGGGTCAGAGTCGCCGCCCCCGCCGTTCTCCCATTCGCTTGCCTCAGGGGCTGACCCACGGACGTGGTTTCCGAGGTCGTCGGATAGAAAAAACATTGAAAAAGGACTCGCGCTGGCCTCTACGAGCCCGAAAAGGCCTACAGCCGCTGCAAGTCCAAGACCGATTGTCCAACGCGAAATTTTCATGGTCTGCACCTCTTTCAGATTCCAGTATAGGATAAAATTTACAGTCCTCAAGTGGGGTATGTTACGAACCTTGCGATTTATCGCGGGTTACTCGCCCCTATGATGTCTTTGAAGGCATCTCCGTCGATGTCACCGGATGCGATGCAGTACCAGGAGCGCGGGCCGGCATCCTGGATCAGGCGGAAATTGTACCTGCGGCCCTGAACCTCGGTCGGGGAGATTCGGGTGCCGCCTTCAATCCGAAAGCCGAGGGCATCGAAGGTGCCGGCGTACTTGCCTCGGGTGACCAAGTATTCGCGCTGGGCGGCCGCGAGCGCTCGAAAGGCCATCACCGCTTCAGGCCGCTTCGCCCGCGCCACGAAAAGCTGATAGCGATTGACCGCTACGGTCGCCAAGACCGAGATGATCACCGTCACGATCATCACGTCGATCAAGGTGTAGCCGCTTTTCCGCGCACGGCGCGTTGCTTCTTGCGTTCCGCTCATTTTCGCTCCCCCCCGTGGAGGCCTCCAAAGACGATGATTCTATCTTCCCAGTGCTGCGCGACCAGAGCCTCACCGCGGTGAAGGAAACCGTCGCGGGCACCCCAGCGCCTCTTCGCCTCGGAGAATACGTTCTCCGCTTCCTCGCGGCGGCGCTCCTCGGAGAGAAGCTCCCAGGATTCCTCGACCTGGGCGAACAGCACCGGAGGCCTGGATGCCGAAACAGACGCTTCGCTGATGAAGCTCGAGAGCTCGTCCACGTCGTTCGGGCTGATTGCCCTGAGTCCGCTGGAGTCTCCTAGATACTCGTCCGCGAGAAACAGAAGGCCCGCGAGTGCTACCACCAATCCGACGCCGCGAACCAGCCGTTTTCCTTGCATTGCGTCGCTCAGGGCTCGGCTCTTTCGTTTTGGTCTCTCTGGAATTTCCGTGTCGGGTTCGGCCTTCGGTTTCGATTCGGCCGGCGCATCCGGTGCGACGCTCAGCACGCCCGTGTTCCGATCCTCCACCTCGGGATGTTCCATGCCGACGCTGAGGTGCTCGCGGTACCGATCGAGGTCCGCCAGCAGCTCGTCGACGAACTGATACCGAGCGTCCGGCTCGTGGCACGTAGCCTTGCGAATGATTCGGACGATGCCTGCCGGGTGGCTCCCGAGCTCTTCGAGCTTCGGGATATTTCTCGCCTCCCGCGGCGGCGCCTCGCCCGCCACCACGAAGTAGAGGAGCCGTCCGAGCGAGTAGATGTCCGACCGGGTGTTGAGGACTCGCTCGCTCGCGGTCTCTGGCGCGACGTACGGGCCGCTTCGGGGCGCGATGCGAGGACCCAACAAGAAGGGCCTGAGCGCATCGTCGACTGCAATGAACTGCGGGGACAGCGTTCCGACCGGAACGTCGGTAGCGTGAAAGCGCGCTACGATGAGGGCGACCTCACGGAAATGCCTCAAGCGTTCATCGAGACGCCACGAGCCCCACGGCAAGTCGCGGAAGACCCCTTTGGGGGCCGGCGTAGCGAGCAACACATACGGCTCCTCCTTGATGATTTGGATTCCGGACGCCTCCGCGTAGTGGGGGATGTTCTCGAAGTTGGCCTTCTGCCCATCGGTCGTGACCGCCTGCCGGACGATGACCGAGACCTCACGATCCTCGCGGTCGAGGCCCTCATGCACGACAATGCCCGGCGCGCGAAATATGGGCTTGCCCACAAGCACGCCTGCCACGAACGCATTCGTTGCAGTTTCTTGCATGTTTTACAACTTAGGTGATTAAATCCAGCCCTGCCACACCTTGCGGAGCCCCTCCTCGAAGTTCGATCGGACTGTAACTCCGGGCAGCAAGGATCGTATCCTCCGCCGACATGCGCATCGTCATCGTTGGAAACGGGGTCGCGGGGATGGAGGCGGCCCTGGCGGTGCGCCGCAGAGAGCCGAGCTGGGAGATCTCCCTGATCTCCGAGGAGAGCGATCACTTCTTCTCGCGCACGGCGCTGATGTGGGTGTTTAGCGGACAGATGAGCCATCGGGACATCGAGCCCCTCGAGCGCGATGCCTACGCAAGGCTCGGATTTCGCCGGGTCAGGGCTCGGGCCACGGGGATCGACACCGCGAAGCGACTCGTCTCGTTGGCAGGCGGGCTCGAGCCGGTGCCCTACGACAGGCTCCTGATCGCATCCGGCTCCCGTCCACGGAGCGGACCGTGGCCCGGATCGGACTCGCGCGGGGTCGGCCATTTCGTCACCTTGCAGGACCTCGCCTGGTACGAGGACGAGGTGCACGGCGGCACCTCTCGCGCCGGTGGGCCGCCTCGGGCCGATGCGCACCTCAGGGCGAGCGAGAGTCATTCGCCGTACGGGTTCCGAGACGTGTCCGCCAAGCGGCGCGGCCGGTTGGCTCGACGCCCCGCGGTGATTGGTGGAGGTCTCATCGGAATCGAGGCGGTGGAGGTTGCGGTTGCGGCAGGTCTCCGGCCTCGGTTCTTCATCCGCGAGGAATGGTTCTGGCCGATCGCACTAGATTCCCGAGAATCGCGGTGGATCGCCGACCAGATGAGCCATCATGGCGTTGACGTGCACCTGGAGCACGAGGTGGAAAGGCTCGCGGCGGACGCCGATGGAAACGTGAGCGCCGTGCATACCAACGAAGGACGATACGAGGCCGACTGCGTCGTGATCGCGATCGGTGTGGTGCCTAACACATCCTGGTTGGAGGGCTCGGGGATCGAGCTCGATGCGCGCGGCGGCATCGTTGTCGACGAATCCTTGAAGACGAGCGCCGCCGATGTATTTGCCGCGGGCGACTGCGCATCGGTGCGTTGGTTCGATGGCACACGGCGGCCCGAGCAGCTCTGGTACACGGCGCGCGATCAAGGCCGCGTGGCCGGGCAGCGGCTCCTTGGTGATTCGCTGCACTACCAGAGAGGCGCCTGGTACAACTCCGCCAAGCTCATGGACATCGAGTACACGACCGCAGGTCTGGTGAACTGGAATCTCGACGGGGAGAAGGCCTGGTTTTTCGAGGAGGAGGGAAGGGTTCGAAGCACGACGCGCGTAGTCGTTCAGCAAAACCGCGTCGTCGGGTTCAACATGCTGGGCCGGCGCTGGGATCACAGCGTGCTGATTCGGTGGATTGAAGAGCAGCGGACTCTCGACTGGGTTCTGGCTCACTTGAACGATGCGGCGTTCGACACGGAGCTCGTTCCGCCGCTGCGCATTTCGGGGGCATGACGTGGACCAGCAGGGACAAAACGGGCTACTGACGACTTACCGCGAGGGCTGGCGCAATCGCAGCGCGTTCGGGCTGTTCATCTCGCTCCTTCTGGTCAGCTTTTACGTCGTTCTCTACTGGGAGCACAAGGTTCAAGAGCAGTTTGGTGTCGCGCCGTTCACGGCCTTCTCCGAAGCGGTCGGACTACGCAATCGCTGGTACCTCTACGGCCTGCTTTACTCCGTCGCGATGGTCGCTGGCGCCATCTATTACCTTCGGCGCCACGGGAACAGTCGCTACAACCGATATCGAATCACGGTGAACGTCGCGATTCAAATCGCGCTCGGGTTCACGCTGCCGTTCATCATGCCTCTGTTCGGCGGCAAAGAGTTCTACTTCTCGTACTTCTGGCCGCTCAAGTACGACTATCTCTATCCGCAAACGCTTGCAGATCTTCCTCTCTATCTGTCGCTCTATACCGTGGTCGGCTCCCTCCTTGCCGCGCCGGTGCTCGCCGTGATTTACGGCAAACGCTGGTATTGCTCCTGGGTCTGTGGCTGCGGCGGCTTGGCCAACACCTTTGGCGACCCGTGGAGACACCTCACGAGCAAGTCCACGAAGTCGTGGCGATTCGAACAGGTGAGCATTCATCTGGTGTTGCTCATCGCCATCGCAACGACTTTTCTGATCGGTCTGGACTGGCTGATTGGGAGCGAACATCCGACGTTTCATCGGATCGTTGCCGGCAACGACTGGAGGGACTGGTCGATCAAGAGCTTCTACGGTTTCGCGGTGGGCTCGATCCTGGCAGGCGTGATCGGCACGGGGCTCTATCCGGCTTTCGGTCCGCGAGTCTGGTGCCGCAACTTCTGCCCGATGGCCGCGGTCCTCGGCTGGATACAGAAGGTGGGGCGCTATCGAATCAAGGTGAAGCCGGGAATGTGCATCTCCTGCGGCAACTGCAGCACGTACTGCGAGATGGGCATCGACGTTCGCTCGTACGCGCAGGCGGACCAGAGCTTCACGCGTGCGTCCTGCGTGGGGTGCGGAATGTGCGCGCACATGTGCCCGCGCGGCGTGCTCAAGCTCGAGAACAGCTGGGACCGGCCCGAGGACAAGGAGCGTCAGCGGCTCTCGGTCGTCGACTTCTGAGGATTACTCAAACACGCGGCGCCACGCCGTGAAGGCATCGACCGAGAAGAGCACGAAGCGGATATCCTCCAAGGCCCAGGCCTGCTCGGCCACGACCGCGGCTGAAACGGCGGCCGCGTCCTGCACCGGGTACCCATAGACGCCGCATGAGATGGCAGGAAACGAAATCGATCGGAGCTCGTGAGCGACGGCCGTTTCGAGCGACGACCGGACGGCGGAGGCTAGGAGCTCGGCGTCGTTCGGATGTCCCCGGTAGACGGGGCCCACCGTGTGGATCACATAGCGGGCCGGGAGCTCGAAGCCGCGCGTGATCCTAGCCTCACCTGTGGGACAGCGGACGCCAGGCTGGACCTCGGGAATCGCGCGGCAGGCTTCGCGAAGGGCCGGGCCGGCCGCTCGATGGATTGCGCCGTCGACGCCGCCCCCGCCGAGCAGTCCGCGGTTGGCGGCATTCACGATTGCGTCCACGGTTTCTCGGGTCAGATCGCCCTGCAGAAGGTGGATTCGCGGCGTCACGGAGACCCATCGTCCTCGAGCGAGGAGGGAGCCGGGCGGCCCATCAGCTTTTCGAAGGCGGCCGGCCCGAGAGCCTGCGCCATGAGTCGGTCCAGTCGGCTCTCGAGCGCGGCTTTTTCTTCGGGGGAGTCGTGCACGAAGGCGATGCCCATCCCAGCGGGGCGACCGCTCCGCGACTGCGCCTCCTCGACGACCCAGCGGACGACTCCACGCAAGACGATGCCATCGGAGAGCTGGGGCGCTCGGATCGTGAAGGAGAGCACAGTTCCAACCTTCAAGGGGCGATCGGTTCGGATGAAGGTGCCGCCTTGGCTGATGTTCTGGGTGTAGTCCGCGAGAAACGCATTCAGTCGCTCGTATTCCACCGTCAATTCGAGGCCGGCTCGACCCGATTCCCGACGCTCTAGACCTCCCGCGGACATGCCAGCGGCGAGGTTAGGGGGCCTGGCTGCTCGCGGCAACATCACGGTTGCTTGACGGGGAATCGGCCTCTGCCTACCCTACAGGCCCTATAACCCGGACGTTCCGCAGCAGCGTTGAGCGTCTTTCGCGCGCGAGGACTGCGCATGACTGATCCCGATTCCAAAACAAGTGAGACCTCAAACGGAGAGGTGGCGCCTGTGGAATCTCAGGCCCTCCGTGAATCCGAAGTTGACGCCGAGGCCGTCGCTGAGAGCGGGCCAGAGGCCGCAAATGACCTCGGGGCTGACGTCGCGAACCAGGCCGAGGCCGCTGCGGAGGCCGATACCGTTTCCGGCGACGTCGCTGCAGAAGAAGCGCAGGCCGACACGGTTGCCGGCGACGCCGCGCCCGAGCCCGACACGCCGAGCTCGTCGGGGGACCTCGAGGCGCCGGGAGGCAAGAAAAAGCGTCGCCGCCGACGCAAGAAGAAGGGGGCGAGTGAGGCGCCCGAGGGCGCGAAGTCCGGGCATCATCACGCCCCGTTCGAGCATCTTTTCTCTGCGGGCGTGACTCGCAAGCACGCGTTTTCGCCCGGCGAGGAGATTGCGGGACGCGTGGAGCGCGTCGAGCACGGGGCAATCATCATTGACGTGTTCGGGAAGGCGAGCGCTATCGCGGATGTGAACGAGCCACGCGACATCCCGGTGATCGTCCACGCGGAGCCGACAAAGCCAGAAGCGGAGCCGACAAAGCCAGAAGTTGAAGCAGCACCCGACGCGGCGGCGCCAGACGCTCAGGCTCCAGGAGCTCCCGATGCTCCAGTAACCGAAGCAGATGTCGTTCAGTCGCCGGTCGCCGACGCGCCGCCGGTCGAGGCCGCGCTACCCGAAGTTGCGCGGGCCGTGGAACGCGACACCTCCGAGTGGGCGTTTTCGTCGACCGACGTGACCGACATCGACGAGCTCGCCGAAGCCGACACCGTCGTGGCGGCGCAGGCTTTCGATCCGGCCACCATGGTCGAAGTGCCTCAGGCGCCGCCGTTGCCCAACGACGAGCCTGCAGCCGCTTCCGACGCCGACTCGTCGACCGTCGCGGAGCCCGTGGCCCAGGCGGCGGCCGACCCAACCGCACTGACCGAGCCTCCCGAGGAGTCGGAGAAGCCCGAGGACGCCGATCTCAGCCTTCTCGAACCCTTACCCGAGCTCGACGCTCCGCAGGTGGGCGCGATCTTCCGCGGCCGCATCTCCGGCGTCGCTGAGAGCGGGCACATCGTGATCGTGAATCGGATCATCGACAAGTCTGCGGTCCGCAAGGCATTGCGCGCCGCCCGTGAGCTGCACCAGCGCGTGCAGGGGCTCGTCTACGGATACAATCGCGGTGGCTTTGACGTGCTCGTCGGCGGCGTGCGGGCGTTCTGCCCGGCAAGCGCGATGTCGTTGAAGCCCATCGAAGACCCGAACGCGTTCCTTGGGCAGCGCTGCGAGTTCTCGTTGCCGCAGGACAAGGGCGGCAAGAAAAGCATCATCGTCAGCCGGCGGAACATCCTCGAAAAGCAAGCCAGGCAAAAGGCTCGCGAGCGAATGGCCGAGCTCGAGGTCGGCATGAGGCTGCAGGGTAAGGTGATCGAGATCCGCGACTACGGGGTGCTGGTGGATCTGGGCGATGGCCTCGACGGCCTGGTGCACATGAGCGAGGTCTCCTGGGGAAGGGGCGTCCGGCCGCAGGACGCTGCCACCGTTGGAGATGAGGTCGAAGTCGAAGTGCTGAAAGTTCAGCCGGCGTCGCGCAAAGACCGATTTGGTCGCGTGTCGCTCTCGATGCGCGCCTGTCAGCCCGACCCATTGGAGACTGCGAAGGACACCATCCGACCGGGGACCCCCATCAAGGGCAAGGTCGTTCGGACGACGGAGTTCGGCGCGTTCATTCAGCTCGAGGAGAACGTCGAAGGGCTGCTGCACATCTCCGAGCTCGGCGGGAGCCGCGAGCTCACTCACGCAAAGCAGGCGGTTACGGAGGGCGACGAGATCCACGTCGTCGTCGAGCGGGTCGATCGCCAGCAGAGGCGCATCTCGCTTTCGAAACTGTCCGAGGCGGACGCCGCCGCGATCGAGGCGGGAGAAATCGAAGTCGGCAAGGCCCCGGGCTCGCTGAAGCCAGGCTCGGTCGTGCCGGTGATCGTCAAGCGGGTCGATCACAGCGGCGTCCAAGTTCAGGTCCAGGGCATGCTCGGGAAGCGAGGGCGCGGTTTCATTCGGAGCCGCGAGCTTCAGGACTCGAACGAAGACCGAAAGAAGGGCGTCTCGCAGGGCGACGTCATTGAAGTGAAGGTCATCGGCACGGAGCGCGACGGGTCGCTCCGCTGCTCCATTCGCGCCCGCCTCCTCGACGACGAGCGCAAGGCAGTCCGGGAGTACCGCAAGGAGTCAGCCAAGCAGGGGCTTGGCACCTTCGGCGACCTTCTCAAAGCCAAGCTCGGCGGCGGCTCCGACTAGGACTACTACCGGGGCACGGAAAAAAGCGCGACAGGGGGCTGCGCCGAACGGCTCGGCGCCGAACGGCTTGTGCTGCCGCGGGTGTTGGGCGTCGGCTCTTGGGCGGGTTGGGTGGTGCGGTTTGGTTGAACCGCCCCGCCCA
>SHLP01000161.1 GCA_004283055.1 Deltaproteobacteria bacterium | reverse complement strand
GCACGACATGGCTGCCGCCAAACAAGAGCCACAAGAGCGCGGTGACCAATCCTTCCTGCATCGGCTTTCGCACCCTACGACGGTTTGTGCCGGTTCTCCAGGCGGCCTGCTAGACTTCGCGCGTCATGAAGGTGCTCCACCTCTGCGCGGTGGCGTTCGGTCTCGAGACCCTGCTGTTGCCGCAGATCGACTACCTCAGGGGCCGTGGGCTCTCGGTCGAGGCCGCCTGCTCGCCCGACCCGAGCATCGAGGAGCTCCGCGCACGTGGTTACACCATTCACGAGGTTCAGATCGACCGAAAAATCTCCCCGGTGCCGAACACCAAAAGCGTCGTGGAGCTCGGCAAGCTCATGCGCGCGCAGAGCTACGACCTTGTGCACACGCACGCCCCGGTCGCCTCCGTATTGGGCCGGGTCGCCGCGAAGCTGGTCGGCGTGAAGCGAATCGTTTACACGGCGCACGGTTTCTATTTTCACGACGAGATGCCACGTCAGAAGTACGCGCTCTACCATGGTATCGAGAGATCGGTTGCGCAGATCACCGACCGCATTCTGGTCCAAAGCCAGGAGGACTTCGACACCGCGGTGACGACCGGTCTCGCATCTGCGGCAAAGATTCGGTATCTCGGCAACGGCATCGATCTGAGGCGCTTCGACGTCACGGCCCTGAGCGAGGCTCGCCGCGCAGAGCTCCGACGGGAGCTTCAGGTTCCACAGAGCCGCGGACCAATCCTCGGCATCACCGGGCGCATCACGGAGGAAAAGGGCTTCGGCGAGCTCGTGGAAGCGATGTCCTTGCTGCGCGACGATTTCCCGGAGGCGCACTTGATCGTCATTGGCGGACAGCTGTCGACCGAGCGGGACGCGTTTCAGGACCGGCTCGTCGACTTCATCGGCGAACACGGGCTCGATTCACACGTCACGTTCACCGGGTTTCGCAGCGACGTACAGGACCTTTTGGGCCTTCTCGATGTCTTCGTCTTGCCATCGTACCGCGAAGGTCTGCCTCGCTCCATCCTGGAGGCGATGGGCATGGAGCTTCCGGTCGTCACGACGCGAATCCGCGGTTGTCGCGAAGCCGTGGTCGACCGGGTCACAGGCCTGTTGGTTCCAGCGCGAGACAGCCGCGCCCTGAAGCAAGCCATTCACGAAATCCTGTCCGACCGCGACCTTGCAGCGCGGTTCGGAAAGGCTGGGCGGGAGCGCGTCGTGAGCACATTCGACGAGCAGTTCGTCTTTGCTCGTTTGGAAGAGGTGTACCGCGAGCTCGGCGTGAGCTTCGCATGAGGGTCTTGGTTACGGGGGCGACAGGCTTCGTCGGCAGGCATCTCCTTTCGGCGCTAGAGCGCGCCGGTCACTCGCTTTCTCTGCCATTGCGGGACTCCAGCGCCGCGGCACGCCTGCCCAGCAAGATTGCTACAGATGCGCACCAGATCTCGGTCGTGGGCAGCATCGATGATCAAACCGATTGGAGCGAAGCGTTGCGGGACGTGGACGCCGTGATTCACCTCGCTGCGCGTGCGCATCTGCTCGACGAGAGAGCCGGTGACGAGGAAGCGTTCATGCTCGTAAACGCGCGCGGCACCTCTCGCCTCGTCGAGCAGTCGGTCGATGCCGGAGTACGACGATTCGTTCTGATGAGCTCCATCGGCGCCGTGACCGCCTCTTCGGAGAGCCTCGTCACGCTGGACACACCCTGCAGACCACAAACGCCGTACGGGCGAAGCAAGCTGGCTGGCGAGCGCGCGCTGATCGATCGTTGCCGCTCGACGACGATGGCCTGGACGATTCTCCGCCCCACTCTCGTCTATGGGCCAGGCAACCCCGGCAACATGGGCCGACTCGTGGGCCTGGTACGCCGCGGCCTGCCCCTCCCTCTCGGCGCCGTCGCGAATCGCCGTAGCTTTACGTTCATCGAGAACCTCGTCGACGTCACCACCGTGGCACTCACGCATCCGAACGCCGCCGGTGGCGTGTTCCTGCTCGGCGACGGCGAGGACCTGTCCACAGCAGAGCTCATTCGCCGGATAGCGGACTTGACGGGGAGCCGGACACGCCTGATTTCCGTCCCGATGCCCCTTCTGCGGAGCTTCGCCCGAACGGCAGATGCCGTCGCCGGCGCTACGGGCTGGTCACTGCCGATCGATAGCGCCACGCTCCGCCGGCTGGAATCCTCGCTGTACGTGGATATCAGCCCCCTTCGCGAACGGCTCGGCTGGACTCCTCCGGTTCGCGTCGAAGAAGGCCTGAAGCGCATGTTGGCCGCACCATGATCTGGGCACTGCTCTCTCTTCTTTCGTTTGCGCTCAGCTGGGCCGGCATTTGGGTCGTGGCGCGCCGCTTCTCCGACCGTCTCATCGATGTCCCGAACCAGCGAAGCTCACACACGCAGCCCACGCCACGGGGCGGAGGCATCGCATTCGTCGCTGCGTTCTTGCTGACAGCGGCGCTTGCTGCCGTCCTCGTCGCCGACGACTCGGACGGCGCCCCGTCGCTCGTCGTAGGTTCGATTCTGGTGCTCATGCCCTTGTGGGCCGTCGGAGCGGTGGACGACGCGCGTGGCCTTTCGGTGCGGTTTCGCTATCTCGTTCAAATGTTCGCGGCTGCTCTCGCCGTGTTTCTGTTCGGGTCGTTCCCCGGCTTCGACGCGCTCGTCGGGCAGCTCGGCGCCCCGTGGCTCTCCGCGGCTCTCAGCGTCATCGCGATCACCGCGCTCATCAACTTCTACAACTTCATGGACGGCCTCGACGGCCTCGTCGGTGGCAGCTGCGCTGTCCAACTTGCGTTCTTCGCGCTGTACCTGCACCAGCCGTCATGGTGGCTGCTGGTCGCAGCTCTCGTCGCCTTCCTCTGGTGGAACTGGCCGCCTGCCAAGATCTTCATGGGAGATTCGGGCAGCACCGTCCTCGGCGGCGCGGTTGCGCTAGCGCTGCTCGGCGCGCCGGATGCACGGACGATGTGGTGGGCCGGCGCCGTGACCGCGCCCCTCCTCGGAGACGCTGTCTTCACGCTGCTGCGCAGACTCCGTCGACGGGAGAACATCTTGGAGGCGCACAAGTCCCACATCTATCAACGGCTCAATCAAGCCGGCTGGTCGCACTGGCGCGTCGCGAGCAGCTACGTGGCCCTGACGAGCGTGATCGCCGCGCTGGTCGTCGCTCTAAGCTGAGGCGCCTTCTCTCCGCGCGTCAAGTCACGGCGACGAGCAAGACCTGGGCGTAGTTGTCGGCGACGCAGGCTCCGTCGAGCAATCCCCGTTCCCTCATCATGGCGTGGAACTTTGGGAGATTGTAGTGCGGCACGGTCATCACCAGGTGGTGCTCCAAGTGGTACTGGACACAGTTTGGCGCAATCAAGAGTCGTTCGAGCCAACCGGCGCGGACCGTTCGGGTCTGTCCGATCGGCTCACTGGGATCGGGAACGACCGCATGCTCGGCGATCGATCGAATGCGGGCGACGAGATTGTTCGTCGTCATCCAGGCGCCAAACCAGAGGAGGTACAGCAGGGGATGGCCGAGCAACCACAGTATCCCAAAGAGAATGAGGTTGGTGAGGACCGTCCCGACCAGCATCCGCGCCGCCAGCCTACGCTCCAATCGCAGCGGCAGCGTCCCGGAATCGACTTCTTCGCCGCGGATGACCTTGACGACTAGATAGGTGGTGCCGAAGAGCTTCTTCAAGCCGGTGATACCGAGGAGATCGCGCGTGACCTTTCGCGCCATGCTGGCTTTCGAGACGGGGAACGCCGTTGCAAGCGGCAGGTCCGGATCGCCGTCCGTCCAGGTCTTGGCGTGATGCTCGAGATGATGCGTTCGGTACATGTTGGCGCTCAAATAGATGGGATAGCCGGCGAGCCAATTGCCCACGAAGTCGTTGAGCTTACGATTGTCGAAAAGCGTGTAGTGGGCGCTCTCGTGCATCACGACGGCAAGACCGAGCTGCCGCGCACCGATGAGGAACAACGCCAATACGACGGTAAAGACGTTTGGCAGGTAGGCGACCAGGGCCATCGACGCCGCGATGAGACCATAGTTGACGAACAACGTGAGCCAGGCTCGATGCGCGCGGATGGCTCGAAGCTCCCGAATCTCGTCGGTCGTGAACTCCTCGAGCCACGCTTTGCCGCTCTTGCCCACGAATCAACCGTGTCGGATGTATTGCTCGAGTTGCTCGATGGTCATGTCCTGCTCGGCAACGATGCTGCGCACGAGGTCGCCGATCGATAAAATGCCCAGGAGCTCCTCGCCCTCCATCACGAGCAGATGCCTCGTTCGCTTGCCCGTCATGATCGCCATGCATTCCCGCGTCGTCGCCTTGCGACCAACGGAGAGGACCTCATCGGCCATCGCGTCGCGCACCCGCGTCGTCGGGGAAGCCTTGCCCAGGAGAAAGACGTTGCGGGCGTAGTCTCGCTCGGTAATCAAGCCTGCGACCTTTGCTCCGTCGAGCACGACCAGCGCACCGATGTCCAGGTCGGACATGCGTTTGATGGCGTCATAGACCGTGTCGTCGGGAGAAACAGCCTGAATGTCGTGGCCCTTGTGATCGAGCAGCTGCGCTACGGTGGTCATTGGAGCAAGAGTACCATCCTTGCCCAATGCGTAGAAGCCGGGGCGGCCTGCGGCCCTGTCCCTGACCCCGGCACCGCGAAAAACGGCGAGATCGCGGCCCCTCTGCCCCAATTCATCGCGCGCGAGCGGCGTCTTTGGACTCCTCGATGACCTCTCGCACGAGCTCGAGATAGCGATTGGTGATCACATCGGGGTCGTAGCGTTGCATCCAGTCGGCCCGCTCTTGCCGTCGCGCCGCGTGACCGACGTCGGCTTGCTCAAGCTCCTTCGAGACGGCCATTGCCAGCGCCTGAGCGTCTCCGACCGGGACGAGCCGGCCCCATCGTCCCTCGTCGAGCACTTCGCGCGGACCGAACGGACAGTCGGTCGAAACGATCGCCGCGCCGGCTTCGAGCGCCTCGATCAGGGCCCCAGGGAATCCTTCGTTGCGCGACGAGAGTACGAGCACGCGAGCCCGTCGCAGGTAGGCTTCGGGGTTCGGGACGAAACCCGAAAAGAAGACACGATCCGCGATGCCCAGAGCCCGCGCCTGCGCCTCGAGAGCCTTGCGTTCAGGACCCTTTCCCAAAATGACCAGGTTGAGGCCACGCCCCGGAGCGAGCTCCGCAAACGCACGGAGCAGCGTCGCAAAATCTTTCTGGGCGGCGAGACGGCCAACGCCGAGGATGACCGATTTGTCGAACCAGGCCTCGTGCTCTGAAGCCACCTGCATCGATGCTTCCCTAGAGCGACGCGGGTTGGGAATCGATAGCACTTTGTCCGGCGGAAGGTCGAAAACCTGCGCCGCTTCGTCCGCAACGCCCTGGGATACCCCCACCACCCGTGCAGCGCGTTGGTAGAGAAAGCGTTCCGTGCCAAACCCAAACCATTTCCGGAACCACCACTGTGCGCCGGGGTCGCAACGAAGGGCGATCCGGAGATTCACGATGACCGGAACATCGGAGTTGAACCGGGCTCCGAGCGCAGCGGAGAAGTTCGCCGTATGAATCATGGACATGGCGCAGCGGGGCCGAACGCGCCTCGTGTAGCGGAGCCAGGCGGGAGCCGCGAGGATCTCCGTCATCGCCCCGAGCTCTACCTTGTTCACGCCGGGGAGTGGTTCGTCGCGCAGCTCACCGTGGGCACACGCGACGACGAGATCGACGCGGAGGCCCGACGCCGCAAGGGTGCGAGCGAGAAACAAGGCGACGCGCTCGGCTCCGCCGCCCGCATAGGATGGAATCAAGAGCGCGAGGTCGGGGCGCGTCGAGTCGGCAGTGGCGGCGGAAGGCATGTCCAATCGGAACTGGCTGCGGACTACGATGGTTCATTCATCGGCGCGAGGCAAGTCCGGGGCGCTTGACGCGCTACAGACCATGTCCAACTATCCGGCACTCTTCTCGCTCGAAGCAGAGGCCTTTCACGTGTGCGGCATCGCAGGATTGCTAACGGTCGAGCAAACGGCCACGCCAGACGCCGATGCGGTCCGTCGCATGTGCGACGCGATGACGTACCGCGGTCCGGATGACCACGGTCTGCGGGGTGACGGCCCTTGCTGTCTAGGCCACCGCAGGTTGTCCATCATCGACCTCCGACCGGAGGGCGCGCAGCCCATGACCAACGAAGACGACAGCATTTCGGTCGTCGTCAACGGTGAGATTTACAACTTCGTCGCGCTTCGCCAAGAGCTCGAGCAGCGCGGACATCGCTTCAAGTCGCGCTCCGACTCCGAGGTCGTGCTTCACTTGTACGAAGAGCATGGCGTCGATTTCGTGGACCAGCTGCGCGGCATGTTCGCCATTGCGCTTTGGGATGCGCCGCGCAGGCGCCTCGTGCTTGCCCGGGACCGCTTCGGCAAGAAGCCCCTCTTTTATCACGCCGGTCCCCGCGAGCTGGTGTTCGCCTCCGAGCTCGGCGCCCTGGCTGCGTCGGGGCGATTCGACAAGCGGCCCGACCTCGACGCGATCGACGCGTTCCTCACGATGCAATACGTCCCAGCGCCGATGACCGCGTTCGAGGGCGTGAAGAAGCTCCCCGCCGGGCACCGGCTCGTTTGCGAAAACGGCGTTTTACACGAGCCCGAGCGGTACTACCGCCTCCGCTTCGACGAACCTCGTGAGGTTGGTGACATTCGTACGCGAACCGAGGAGCTGCGCGCAATCGTCGAGGATTCGGTCCGCGTGCGCATGGTCTCCGATGTTCCTCTCGGCGCATTCCTTTCTGGAGGCATCGATTCGTCGCTGATCGTCGCTCTGATGGCGCTTCAGTCTTCGCAGCCGGTCAAAACCTTCTCGGTCGGCTTCACCAGCAAGGACAAGAGCGAGCTGCCTTATGCGAAGCTGGTGGCCGAGCGGTACCAGACCGATCACCACGAGATGATCGTCGACCCCGACATGACCTCCGTCGTCCCACAGCTCGTGCGCCACTACGGCGAACCCTTCGCCGACACCTCCGCGCTGCCGACCTGGTACCTCTGCGAGTACACGCGAAGCGGGGTCACCGTTGCACTCAGCGGCGACGGAGGGGATGAGGCCTTCGCCGGTTACCGGCGCTACAAGCATTGCCGCACCGCTCGGAACATTCGCCGGCTGCCCTGGCCTGTGCCCCAGCTGCTCGCTGGCCTCCTCACACACGTTCCCACGCCGCAGGCACAGGAAGTTCGAGACTACGGCGAACGAATCATGCAGCCCGAGTTCCAGCGCTTCCTCGGCTTGACCGCGCCTATCCCGCACAAAGACCGCATGTCGATCTACACGCCCGCTATGCGGGAGCGCTTTGCCGGCGATCAGATGGCGGTCGAGTTCGAGCGGCTGTTCGAGTCCTCGCGTGCGAAAGACCCGGTCAACCGGCTCCTCGACGTCGACATTCAGACCTACCTCACCGACAACATTCTCACCAAGGTCGACATCGCGTCGATGGCCCATTCGCTGGAAGTCCGTTGTCCACTGGTCGACCAGGAGCTGATGGACTTCGCGGCCTCGCTGCCAGGCTCGTTGAAGCTCCGCGGGTTCACGACGAAGTTCCTGCTGCGCGAAATGTCCAAAGAGCTTTTGCCCAAACCGATCCTCACGCGCTCCAAGCAAGGGTTTGGGCTCCCCATCAATCGCTGGATGCGGGAAGATCTCGCACCGCTCTCGCGCGACGTCCTGCTCGACCAGCGCGCTCGCCAGCGGGGCATTCTCGACCCCGTCGCCGTCGAAGACATGCTCGCCCGCCATCAACGCGGCGAGCCCCGTGGGTTTCAACTCTGGAGCATGATGATCTTGGAGCTCTGGTACCGCGAGTGTCTCGAGAGCGACACCTAGCCGCTGACCGCCCGGATGCTCCAGGCGATGATTAGCTGTGCGGCGTAGTACAGAGGCAGGCCCCAGAGGCGATTCACAAAACCTCTCGAAACGAATCGGTCTCGCACCACGGCGATGTCGGATGCGGTAAACATCAGCGCACCGACCGGGACCATCCACGGG
>SHLP01000268.1 GCA_004283055.1 Deltaproteobacteria bacterium | reverse complement strand
ACGACGATCACCAACACCATCGTCAGCCTGGGCCACGTCCGCCACGACGACGAGTTCGAGCGTGCGTTTGGCGCAGCGACGGTGCACGACTTCTTCAACCTCTGGAGCGTCGTGATCTTCCTCCCGCTCGAAGTGGTGTTTCATCCACTCGAGCGGATGGGTGGCTGGCTTGCTCAACGCATGCTGGGCGGGAGCGCGGTCACCGTTTCGCGCTTCAACCCCGTCGAGGCTGCCACCGAGCCCCTGGTGCGCTTTTTCGAAGGGCTGACCGGCGGTCTGGGACAGGAGGCGGGCGGTGTGTCGCTGATCGTGATCGGCGTCGTCCTCATCATCGCGACGATTACGGGCATGGGAAAGCTGCTCAAGAGCCTGATGGTCGGGCGTGCCGAGCAAATCGTCCACCGGGCGATTGGGCGCGGGGCGATCCCCGGCATCGCCTCAGGCGCGATCGTGACCGTGCTCGTCCAGTCATCCTCCACCACGACCTCGCTCATCGTGCCGCTGGCCGGCGCCGGCGTCCTGACCTTGAGCCAGGTCTATCCATTCACGCTCGGCGCCAACATCGGCACCTGCATCACCGCTTTACTCGCCGCCACCGCCATCACCGGCCCATCTGCGCTGCCTGCCCTCCAAATCGCCTTGGTTCACCTCACCTACAACGTCCTGGGAGTCATCGTCATCTACGGCATCCCGATTCTGCGCGTGATCCCGGTCCGCAACGCGCAGGCGCTAGCAGCCCTCACACGCGAGCGACGATTGGTGGCGCTCATGTACATCCTCGGCGTCTTTTTTCTCGTCCCGATGGTCGCGATTGGGCTGAGCACGATGTAGGCGTCGGTTTGTAAGACCTCAGCGGCTTTCGTATGCTCAGGGCGTGCTTCGCTTGCTGGGCGCGTTTTTGTTCGTATGCATCCTCCCGAGCGTCGCGCAGGCGCAGGCCGAGCCGAAGCCGGGCGCCGAGGCTGAGAAAAAGCCGCTGATCACGCCACCGAAGCTGATTCGCTTCGTCGAAGCCAACTACCCGGAGATCGAAGGCGAGGAGCCCGAGGAGACGACCGTCGAGCTCGACCTCGTCGTCGGCAAAGACGGGCGGGTGACCGAAGTGAACGTGGCCCTCTCGGCCGGAGAAGCCTTCGACGAAGCCGCCCTCGCCGCCGCCCGACAGTTCGTCTTCGAGCCGGCGCGCACCGACTGGGAGCCCATCGCCGCGCGGATTCGCTACCGCTACGTGTTCGAGCTCAAGGCGCCGCCCGAGGAGATCACGACGGGCTGGCTTTCGGGTACCATTCTGCTCGCCGAAGACGACAGCCCCGCGCGTTCGGTCGGCATCGAGATCGCCAACGAGCGAGGCGAGCTCGTCCGAGACTTGGTTTCCGGCGCAGACGGTACCTTCATTGCGACCGACCTCGAGCCCGGGAAGTACGAGGTCACCATCATCGGCGGCGAGTACGGCGACCTCGAGGCCGAGGAAGAGCTCGCCGCCGGGCAGGTCACCGAAGTGATCTACCGGCTCGGCGGGAAAAAGAGAGCGGCGTACCGGGGCTTCGGCGAAACCGCCGTCGTCGACGCACCGCCTCGCGAGGTGGTGAAGCGGACGATCGATCGAGAAGAGCTGACCCGCATCCCCGGTACTCGTGGAGATGCGCTTCGTGCCGTCGAGCTCCTTCCGGGCGTCGCCAGGCCTCCGTTCGGCATCGGCCTGCTCATCGTCCGAGGCTCGGCGCCGCAGGACAGCGAGTCGTTCATCGACGGCATCCCCGTCCCGCTGATCTATCACTTCGGCGGCCTCACCAGCGTTTACAATTCATATCAGCTGGAGAAGATCGACTTCTACCCCGGCAACTTCTCGGTCCGATATGGGCGCCGCACCGGCGGCATCTTGGAGGTCACCACCAGGGACCCGGCGCAGGACCGAATTCACGGCGTCGCAGAGATCTCGGTCATCGACACCTTCATCACGCTCGAGGGCCCCATTACCGACAAGATCAGCATTTCGGGCGGCCTTCGGCGAAGCCTGATCGACCTCATCCTGCCGGCGGTTTTGCCGGACGACATCGGCGTGAGGCAGGCGCCCGTTTACATCGACTATCAGTTCAAGCTCAAGTTCGCGCCGACCAAGCGGGACCGCATCCGCATCTCGGCCTACGGCTCGAGCGACCGGCTGGAGCTGATTCTCGAAGAGGCCAGCGGCGACGACCCGGCGATCCGAGGCAACACGCAGTTCTCGACCAGCTTCTACAACAACCAGATCGACTGGACGCGCCGGGTTGGAGAAAAGGTCGACCAGGAGATCGCGTTCAATGTCGGTCCGAGCAAAATCACGTTTGGCCTGGG
>SHLP01000267.1 GCA_004283055.1 Deltaproteobacteria bacterium | reverse complement strand
GCCGCGTCCAAACACCGCGGTCGAAGGCACTTTGGAGGGCGCTTTCTGATGACATGCCATGCAAGCCGCGGCCTCAGTCGCGAGCTTGTGGCCTCCATGGCAGTCGGCGCACGTGCCGCTCAGCTCGGGTCGACCGTGACGCACGTTGAGCTCTTCATGGCAGTCGGTACACGCGGCGAGTGTCTCGTCGGCTGGTTGGTGAGGATGATGGCAGTTCGCGCACGCGATCGAGTCGTGCATCGCCAGGCCGCCGTGCGTCGGCGTATCGAACGGCCCGTGGCAGCGAGCGCAGTCCCATGGGCTGTCGGGCTCCGCGTCGTACTTGAAGGCGTGGCAAGTGAGGCAATCGGTGACTTTGCCATCGTGGTTGAGGTGCGGGTAGGTCGTGGGCTCGACGTGACAGGCGGTGCAGACGCCGATGTCGACCTCTTCGAAGTCCGCTCTGGCCGGATCGTGGCAGTCGTCGCACTTGAGCTGCAGATTGATGACGTGCAGCGAATGCCCCGGCGAGTACTTATCCATGCGCCAGTCGGCGGACACCTCGCGCGTTGGCCCAGCGGCGCGCTGCTCCTTCATGGTCGGGACGACCTTGGTCGTCAGACTTGCGACGAGGACCCCTCCCACGAAGCCGAGCGATGCAAACACCAGGACGATGATCGCCGCTCGCTTCATAGGCCACCCACGTGGCACAGCCGGCACGGAAGGTCGTTCGCTTTGCTCAGGCGGCTATTGAAGCCTGGTGGATGCGGATTGCCGCCCGGACCGCCGACCTGGTGGCAGCTCACGCACAGGGTCTCCCCCGCGCCACCGTGGCAGCTCGCACAGGAGAGCGGGTCGAGCCGGGCTGCTGGCCCGTGGGTATTGGCGGAGCCGGGCGGGCCGGACCAGCCTGGCGGATGCGGGTTTCCACGGACCGGATTCTGCCCTGAAATTCCCAGCCGGCTGTGGCAGTCCACGCAGAACAGCTCGCTGTGGCAGACGATGCACGCCGCGGGGTCAGCGACCGCCTGCTGATTGTGAATCGAGATGAAGTTCGCGCGGTGCATCGAGTTCCGCAGCGGCGCATCGAACCGAAAACGCGAAGGGATGGTCGGCACCGTCACCCCGTGGCAGGCCGCGCACTGGCGCTGGGTGTGACAGGTGGTGCAGAGGTCGCCCTGGGCGTTGGCCTGCACCCCGTGCTCGCGTAAAAAGTTGCCGTCGTGGATCACGTGGCTTTCGGGCAACGCCATCTCGCCGGGCAGGTCGACGTGACAACCGCCGCAGTCCCGAGTGTCCCATTGGCCTTTGTGGGCGTGGCAGCTGAAGCACGTGGGATGCTTGGTGCGCACGTAGTCGGAGTCGGTGGTGACGTTGACGTGACATCGGACGCAGTCGCCGGCACCGCTTTCACTGTGCGCCGCATGCGAGAAGCGCAGATGCTTACGAGCCAGCGCAGCCGCTTGGCGATTCCTTGCGCGCCCATGGCAGTTCGAACAGGTCTCGGGATTGTGGGGCTCCGCGTGGCATTCGACGCAGTCGGCTGTCGATGGAAGGTGCAGCGGCCCCGTATCCCCTGCCTCTTGAATCCCTGCATGGCACTCGAGGCAGTTGATGCCTTCGACGACGTGCGCGCGGTGTTCGAAGGCGTTCGACTCCCGCTCCTGCTCGAGCCCGAGCATCTTGGCGCATGCGCCGGCCCAGGCGGCAAGCAGGATCAGGGCTGCGATGGCGACAAGCTGCTTCATTGCTGACCGTGCCACGTACGCTGAAAAGCGACGCGCGCCAGCCCTCGTACGTCGAGTCGTTGAACCTGGTTGGCGCTCGCCTCGGCGGCCGCCGCGAAGGACCAGCCGCTCTCGTGCCGGTAGCGGAGCGCGAGCCGTCCCCAGGGCCATGCCCTACCGGTGACCGAGTTTCGGTCATCCGGAATGATGACCTCGAATTCAGGCATTAGGCCCACGGTCTGGCGGACGTCTTCGAAGATCCGGATGACCGAGGCCAAGCGAATTCCCGTCCAACGAGCCGTCGCGACCTGCATCCGCCGAAGCTCCCCGAGGATGCTCCCCTTGCCCTCGTCGTCCGTACGCAGCAGCCCACGTAGGTATCCGCTCCAGCCCCATTGGTTTTCGGCCTGCCGGGCAGCGCCTTCCACCGTCAGGTCGAGCCTAGGCGCGGCGCGCCAAAAGAGATTCGCGCCGCTCGCGAAGATGCCTGGGTCGCCCAGAACGGTGAACAAGGAAGTCTGCTGGAGGAAGCGGGTGACGTTGCGTTTGCTGGCAAAAACCTCGGCGCGAAACTTTCGGTCGTTGGTTTGGGACGAAATGGTTGCCAGCACCTCGGCCAGGCCTGGATTGACGAT
>SHLP01000160.1 GCA_004283055.1 Deltaproteobacteria bacterium | reverse complement strand
CAAGGACGTGGTCTTCATCGCATGGATCCTTTTCTACAAGCAGTCGGCGGGAGCCCCGCACCGTGATGATACCGAACGCGCGCCCCTTCCGTCCACCAAGAAAAATCCCTGGGACGTGCTTCCCCTGCTTCCGCGACTGGCGTATGCGGCGGCCATCTAGCGCGACAGCTCGACGCCGGGCATTCGGTCCGCCACGAATTCGCTGATCGCGTTTCGCGCCAGGGCCCCCGCTTCGTCGTCGGCGGTGTCATGGAACAGGGCGATGACCCGGGCTTCCTTCTCGCTCCCGGTCAATGTTTCGTTTTCGGAAATGCGGAGGAGGCGGGCGCGCAGCTTACGGATGGCAACCAGGGTTTGCTTCGCTTGCCAGCGCTCGTACAGCTCCTGGCGAAACTCCTCCGTGCCCTCGAGGAACCAGTTCTTTTCGACGCGGTACGGGTCTTCCCCACGCCTCCGCATGATGGCGTCGGTGATGTCGAATCGGACGGTGACGCCCTGACCGTATCCATCATCGAAGGTGACCGAGCCGTCCGGCTCGACGACCGCTTTGAATGTGTGGCCTTGGAAGTGGTGCGTGCCGTCCCGGTGTCTGCGGAGCTTGGGGGGATCGCGGACCGTGAGGTACTGCTTCCTGCCGACGCCTTCGAAGTAGTTCCTCGGCCCCGCATCCGAGGATTGGCTCGCTTGCCCTTCGGCGTTGGACGCGTCGCTCGGTGCGGCTCGTTGGGAGACCATGAAGGAGCGCGCCGCCGTGGCCGGGTCGAGCGCGAGCAGGAGCTCCGATTCGGAGGGCGCGGGCGTGGTTGCCGCAGGCTCCGGGGGCGCGGCTCGGCTCGGCACGACGCTTGGGCGGGAGCGGCGCGAGGCGACTGTGGGCACTTGAACCGGGTTCTGCTGGGACGGAGGCTCGGCGCTCGACGGCTCGGGGGGCTCCGCGGGTGGCGCCCGCTCTGCGACGGTGAAGTGGATATCGACCGTGTTCGAATCCCAAACGGTATCGGTGCGCGAGTCGAGCCTCAGAGCGGAGAGCGCAAGAAGGTGAGCGGCCAGCGATGCGAGCAGGACCGCAACCCACCGTCCTGATCGTTCTCGTCCAGCTTGGGACACCGCTCGCCTCTCGACTTAGGCAGGCCTAATGGCGGGTCATCCGCTCGGCGCCGCCTAGGCTTCTCTAAGGCAATGACGCTACCACCGACTCGTGCTCAGGCAAGCGGGAGCGACGGTCGCATCGAGGTCGGCGGGAATGCGTGCTACGGCTCCGGCGGGAAGAACAGATGCGATTCGTCAAAGAAAGCCTGATCAATGCGAGCGCTCAGAAGGTGTTCGCGTTCCATGAAGCACCGGATGCGTTCGAGCGACTGCAGCCTCCATGGCAGACGAGCAGAATCGTCCAGCCGCCCAGCTCTCTCGAGGTGGGGACGCAGGTCATCCTGCAGGTCAAGGTCGGCCCCTTGTGGCAGACCATCGTCGCCGAGCACGTGGAGTACGAGCCCGGAAAGATGTTCGCCGACCGCATGGTGAAAGGCCCGTTTGCGAGTTGGCTGCACAAGCACATCGTGACGCCCCGCGGCGAGAACCAGTGTGTGTTGACCGATGACATCGAATACGAGCTGCCGCTCGGCATCCTCGGCCGTACCTTTGGCGGCGTATTTGCGCGGCGAACTCTGGAGCGGATGTTCGACTTTCGGCACCGGGTGACCCGAGAAGCCTGCGAGTAGTGGACAGCCAAGGCTCCCAAGGAGGCGGTCTGGACCCATCGCGGAGCCTCCGGAAGACACGGTTCGTTTCGCTGCTCGCGCTACTCCTGTCGTGCGTCAGCAACGCGGCCGCGCAAGCCCCCGTCGATGCTGCGGATGCCGAAATCGAGCAGATTCGAGCCCTGCTCCTCAAGTCATCTCGAGTCCTGGCCGAAGTCGACGACTATCGAGGGACGCTCTGGAAACAAGAACGATTCGGCGATGAGCTCCTCGAGCAAACCATCGCCTTCAAATTCTCGCGGCCGTTCAAGGTGTACGTCAAGTACGTCGAGCCACACGCGGGGCGAGAGGTCATTTATATCCGCGGGTCGAATAAGAACAAAGTGCGTGCGCACAAGGGTTCCGTCCCAGATCTGCCGGTCAGCCTGAGCCCATTCGGCCGGATCTCCATGAAGGGCAATCATCACCCGGTCACTTCGTTCGGCCTCGAAAGCATGCTTCGAATTGCAGCTTCCAGCGTTCGCAAGGCGATCAAGCGAGGAGATGCATCGATCTCTTTGTCGGACGGCGGCATCGTTCTTGGTCATTCGACCTGGCGCATCGAGATGCAGACGAACGCGGGCGGGCATCACGTCACCGTAAGGGCCTCCGAGAATCTATGGGAGCTCGCCAGGCGCGTAGGGCAGGATATGTACGTGATTCTACATCACAACGAGGATATCCGTTCGCCGCGCGACGTCCGTCCGGGGCAAAGGGTTTTCATCCCTCGGTACTACGCAAGTCGAGGCCAGTTCTTCTTCAGCAAGCAGACGCAGCTGATGATCAAGACGATCACTTGGGACCACCAAGGAAGGCTCTACGAGCGATATGAGTTTTCGGATCTCGAGCTGAATCCAGGGCTAGACGATCAGGACTTCGATTATCGAAACGAAGGCTACGATTTCGTTCCACACTGAAAAAGAAGGCATCCGTGCATCGATCGTGCGCGTTCTGCCCGACTCGCTGCAGCACGACGAAAGAATTACGTACTTGACGGCAAGAATTACGTATGGAGCACGTGTCCTAACGGCCACACATTAATTGTGCGTGGAGGTTTTGGAATGAAGGCCACACGCGTAGCAGGAAGGGAGGCAGGTCATGCTTTGGATTTATCAAGGCCACGCTGTGAGTGAGATCCTGCTTCACGAGGTCGCGCGAACCAAGCTGATGGTGGACCCCGTGCTCTTCAGTTACGGCGTCTACGTCCTCGTGGCGTTCTTGGTGTTCACCGCTGCGTATCTCGTACACACTTGGCGCAGGCGGCGCACCAAGCGCGTGGTTCGCACGCGACTCCATGTTCACGCTGCGAGGTTCTCGCCCAATTAGGGGGATGAACGTGCCAATTGCGTTCGGTCACTCCCGGTCGGCCCTCGGCGGCCCTATCGAGGTTTCATGAAGGAGAACGATCTCGCACAGGCACGCGCTCAGTGGAGCCATCGTGGCTCGGGGCGGCCCGACTGGGCTATCTCAACGGGGCCAGGCCAAGAATCGGTTTGGGACTACCCTCGTCCGCCTCGACTCGAGCCCGACGCGCGACTCATTCGGGTGATGCACGGAGACACGATCATCGCGGAGTCACGCGAGGCGATCCGCGTTCTGGAGACCGCGAGCCCACCCACCTTCTACATTCCGTCGCAAGACGTTCGGGTCGAGCTCTTGTCGCAGGCGCGAGGGGCCTCGCTCTGCGAATGGAAGGGGTCGGCGACGTATTGGTCCCTGCAGCTCGACGGACAGGAAATCGACCAGGCGGCCTGGAGCTACGAGGAGCCCTTCATCGACTTCGGTGCGATTCGAGGTTACCTGAGCTTTTACCCAAGCAAGCTCGAATGCTATGTCGCCGAGCACCGCGTCACCCCACAGGCCGGAGGCTTCTACGGAGGTTGGGTGACGCCGGATGTCGTCGGCCCGTTCAAGGGAGATCCAGGGACGGGGGCGTGGTGAGCAAAGTCGGCGAAGGTTGGCCATCGACATGAGAACGTATCTCTTTGATCTCGACGGAACGCTGCTCGACTCGATCGACCTCATTTTGGAGTCGTTCCACCACACCGCGCGCGTTCACCGACGTCCCGAGCGCTCGAACGCCCACTGGCTCGCGGGCATCGGGACGCCGCTTCGCGTGCAGCTCAGTCAGATGGCCGGCTCCGACGAAGACCTCGAAGCGTTGCTCGACACCTACCGCGACTACAACCTCGAGCATCACGACGCGATGGCAAAGCCGTACCCGGGGATCGTCGAGGTCGTGAAAACCCTCCATCGGAGACAGGCCAAGCTCGCCCTGGTGACGAGTAAGCTCAGCCGTGGGGCCAACCGAGGGCTGCGGCTGCTCGGGCTCGAGGAGGAGTTTCCCGTTCGCGTCTGTGCCGACGACGTCGTCCAGGGGAAGCCGCACCCCGAACCGGTCTTCAAGGCGCTTGCGGCGCTGGGTGCGCAGCCGTCGGAGGCGGTCTTCATTGGGGACTCCGATCACGACATCGAAGCCGGCCGCCGGGCAGGCGTCGAGACCGCTGCGGTGAGCTGGGGGCCGTTCGCGCGAGAGGCCTTGGAGGCGGCGGGCCCGAGCCGCTGGATCGAGAGCCCCGAGGAGCTGCTCGCGCTCTGACCCGCTAGCCAAACCAAGGGCGGCTCTTCGCGACATCTGCTGCTAGGCTCGCGTCGTCTCATGTTCAACTCCGGTGCTCAGCCATTTTCCACGGTAGCCCCAGCCTCGTCGCTCTCGCGCGAGGAGCGGATCGAGCAGCTTCGCGCCCTCATGGGGAAAGCCGACCCCTCGGTTGCGCAGCTCACGGTCGGCATCCGAGAGGTGACAACCCGGCACTACGAGAGATTCGTGATGCCGCTGATTCGCCAACACTGGCCTGCAATGCTCAGCGACCCGTTTGCGGTCAAGATGCGTTTGGCAGCCTGCGATCTGTACGCGTCTGCGCCGTACACGGTGCTGTTCTGTGCGCCCGAGCGGCCCGCGTCGGTGGCGCTCATCACCGGAATCGGGAACCGCCTGCCCCTGCCCAACTCCGCGCTCGCGCTTGCGGCACGCGCCGCGCTCAACGTCCTTGGTCGCGTGGCGCTGGCCGACCAGCACCGTCGAATCATTCTGATAGCGGCGTTCATCGCGATGGTCGACCATGCGTTCGACCACTGCATGGAGGATTCGCCCGAGGAACGTGGTCGCAAGCTGCACGCGCTCCTGGACGGCGACTGGGAACCGGACACCCCCGAGCTGCGCCTGACCCGCGCCCTGCAGGTCGAGATGGAGCGGGATTTGACGCCCGCTGAGCGTTTGCCGTTCGAACGTGCCGTCGTGCGCCTCAAGGATTGGGTCGATTCCGAGGTGGCGGGAATGACCGGCGTAAGCGACGCGACGGGGCTCGGCCATCGGCTTGCGGGGATCGAAGGCACCATCGACGGCCTTTTGTTTCCGGTGCACCGATACGTGGGCGAAGGGGCCCGGCCCTGGATGTACGAGGTCTCGCTCTTCGTACAGATGATCGACGACTACCTCGACATCGAGACCGACCTCGATGACGGACGCGTGACTCCGGTCATCACCGGCCAGTGGACCTACGATGACATCTGCCGGACGTGGCACGAGACGGTCCGGGGCATCGAAGCGCTCACGCGCGCCGGGGGACACCGGGCCCCGCACTACGTTGGATTCATCCGCGAAGCGTACGTCCTGATGCTTGGCGAAGTGCTCGAAGGGATGGCATCGGGCCTTGCCGACTAGCGGTTCACGAACCGGTACACACGTACCGCTCGCGCCTGCTGTGTTCGTCACCGGAAAGGGTGGCGTCGGCAAGACGACGGTGGCCGCGGGGCTCGCGCTCGCCGCTGCAGAAGCCGAAGGTGAAGCGGTGTACGTCGAGTTTGGAGACGGCGCCGGGGCGCGCCGGGTGCTCCGCGATCGGCCGAGCGGCCTAGAGCATGTCGTCCTCGACCCGAGCAAAGCCGTCGCCAAAGCCGCTGCGCCGGTGTTCGGGTCCGCGACGCTGGCAAAGCTCGCGCTCGACAATTTTGCGATGCGCCCGTTGATTCGTGCGGCTCCGGCTGTTCGCGAGCTCGGCGTTTTGGAGCTCGCCCGCCAGGTCGTCGCGGAGCATCCAGGCAAGCGAGTGGTGTTCGACATGCCCGCCACCGGGCACAGCGTGGCCTGGCTCAAAGTGGCGCGACAGGGCCGTGAGCTCACCGGCCGCGGGCCTATTCACGACCTGTGCGCGAAGCTCGAAGCGGAGCTGATTTCGCCTGGTCATGCCTCGATCGTGGTCGTGACGCTCCCCGAGCGCCTGGTGCTCTGGGAAACTCTGACGCTCTGCGAGACGGTCGAACAAGAGGTGGGGCTTTCGGTCGACCGGCTCGTCGTCAATCGCGTGCCGCATGCACCACCCGACAACGCGCTGGCGGATGCCGTGGCCATGTCGAACATCGACGGCCCCGTCGGGGAGGCGGCGCAAAAGCTCACCGAGCTCTTATCGATTCGCGACGCCGTGCGGAAGCAAGTCATGGAAGCCTTGGACGAGACGGTGCACCGGTACGGTGAGGAGAAGGGCGGAGACACGGGGCTCACCTTGCTTCCGTACGCATCGACCGATCCGACGGCGCGAACGGTGGCCGAGTGGCTTAGGAACGCAGGTGCGGCATGAAGCATCCGGTCGTCATCGTCTGTGCCGGGGGCGGCGGCGTCGGGAAGACGACGGCGTCGGCCGCGTTTGCGCTGGCCCTTGCCAAGAGCGGCTACAGGGCGCTCATCGTCAGCATCGACCCTGCACGCCGGCTAGCGGACGCGATGGGCGTCGAGCTCGGGACGCAGGCGCGCGAGCTCTCGCTCGACTCAGGCAACGGCCAGCTCTTCGGCCTCATGCCCGATCCGGAGGATGCCTTGCGAACCTTCGTCGAGTTCTTGTTCGCGGAGGAACCCGAGGCGCTCGCGCGGCTGCTCGACAATCGCCTCTACCGTGCGCTCGAAGCGGCGGTTCCGGGCATCCACGAGGTCGCGACGATCAGCCTCACGTGGCGAGCCATCACCGAGCATGAGGTCGATGCGGTGGTGATCGACACGGCGCCGTCTCGCAACGCCGTCGATTTCATCACCTACCCCAAGCGCTTGGCGAAGCTTCTGGGCGGCCGCGCGGTCGGGTGGATGGCGGCGATCGGCAAGCGGACGAGCGTCGTACCCCAGGAAGACAAAATGGGCCGTGTGGAGCAGCTGCTCGTGCGCGCGCTCGGGCCCGTGGCGCGAGACGTCGCGGGCTTGTTTTCCGAGATGGCGCGTGTCCGGAAGCGCTTCATCTTGCTCAACGAGCATACCAGCGACCTTCTGCTCCGACCCGAGACGCGGTACTATCCTGTCGCCTCGCCGACGGCGGCTGCCCGAGACGATGTCGACTACCTCATCAAGAAGCTGGCAAAGCTAGACATCGCTCCACGCGCGTTGATCCTCAACTCCGCGTTCGTGCCAGAGCGCGGTTGGGTCGACGTGCTCGAGGAGTCCGGCGAGACGACGCCGGCGATCGACGACGTTCTGTCGACCCTCAACGATGAACGCTCCACGCGCAACCGCGCCGCTTCCCGAATCACGGAGGCGTTCTCGAAACGCTACCCGATCTTGCCGCAGCTGCGCTTGCCATTTGTCGAGTCGGTCGAGCCGCGAAGCATCGTGCACACGCTGTCGCAAAGCTTCGACATCGCGGCGCTGCTCCAGCGCTAGCTCCGACACGCGCTACCAGGTTTGGTCGCGTGCCCATCGCTCGAGCCGGACCATGCCTTCGGCGTAGCTGACCGCCGGGTCGTAGCCGAGGTCTCGGCGGGCCGCGGAAATATCGTACCAGTGCGCGGTCGAGAGCTGGCTCACTAGAAAACGGGTCACCGGCGGCTCGGACTGCAGCTTGAAGGTCGTCCATACCGTCTCGGCCAGCGCGGCGGCGAAGCGGGCGAGGGGGGCCGCAATGGTTCGGGTGACGGGCGGAAGGCCGGCCGCGTGGAGCATGTCGTTGATGAACGTCGGACCCTCGAGCGGCTCGCCTTGGGTGATGAAGTAGGCTTTTCCCGAAGCCGGCGAGCCCGGCGCCAGTCGATCGTAGGCAAGCAGATGCGCTGCGACTGCATTGTCGATGTAGGCAGTGTCGATCAGCTGCGGCCGCCCGACCATTCGCAGGCGCCCGGCTTTGGCGCGGGCAACCAGCCGCGGCAGGGCCGAGCTGTCTCCGGGGCCCCAGACGAGGTGTGGTCGAATCGCGACGGTCGACAGTGTGTCGCCGTTGGCTGCCAGGACCTCTTGCTCGGCAAGCGCCTTGGTCGCGGGGTAGTGCGCTTCGAAATGGGCGGGATAGGGCGCGGATTCGTCGACGCCCGATACCGCGTCTCCCGAGTGCACGACGCTCGGCGTGCTCGTGTAGACGAGCTTCGGCACGCCATGCTGCTTGCACGCATCGATGACGTGGCG
>SHLP01000041.1 GCA_004283055.1 Deltaproteobacteria bacterium | reverse complement strand
GAGCAAGTACATCTTCTCGACCGATCACAAGATCATCGGGTTGCAGTACATGTTCACCGGCATCCTGATGGCGCTGATCGGCGGCTACATGTCGTACGCGTTTCGCATGCAGCTCGCCTTCCCCGGGGAGAGCGTGCCCGGCTACGGCGTGGTCTCGCAGGGCGAGTACAACGCCCTGGTTACCAATCACGGGACGATCATGATCTTCTGGGTCGCCATGCCGATGCTGATTGCGGCGTTTGGCAACTACCTGATCCCGCTGATGATCGGCGCGGACGACATGGTCTTCCCGCGCATCAACCGGCTCTCCTATCAAATCTTCTTGATTAGCGCGATCATTCTCATCGTCTCCTTTTTCGTTCCGGGCGGCGGCTTCGGCGGCGCATGGACGTCCTATCCGCCGCTCTCGGCGAGCGCCGAGTACAACTTGACGCCGATGGGCGCGAGCCTTTGGCTCGTCGCCGTTGCGCTGGAGTTCGTGGCGTTCCTGCTTGGCGGCATCAACTTCATCACGACCCTGATGAACGCGCGCGCACCGGGCATGAAAATGCACGACATCCCGATGGTTCTTTGGATGATCGTGATCGCCAGCATCCTGTTCATGGCGTCGGTTGGTCCGCTCATCGCGGGCGCGGTCATGCTCTTCATGGATCAGGTCATTGGCACCGGCTTTTTCGACCCGGACCGTGGCGGCGACCCGGTTCTTTGGCAGCACCTCTTTTGGTTCTTCGGTCACCCCGAGGTCTACGTCGTGCTCTTGCCCGCGATGGGGATCGTTGCCGAAATCATCTGTACGTTCGCGCGCAAAAAGCTCTTCAACTACAAGCTAATCCTGTACACCGCATTCGCGACCGGCATCATCAGCTTCTTCGTCTGGGCCCACCACCAGTTCGTGGCCGGGATCGATCCGCGCATGGCGAACGTGTTCACCATCACGACGCTGATCATCTCCATCCCAATCGCGGAAATGCTGTTCCTCTTCATTGCCACGCTCTACGGGGGCTCGATCCGTCTCACTACCCCGATGCTCTGGGCGTTGGCGTTCATCGCCGAGTTTCTCATCGGCGGCATCACCGGCATCTTCCTCGGCGCGAGCGGCTCGGATATCTACTTCCACGACACGTACTTCGTGCTTGCCCACTTCCACTACACGTTCTTCCCGATCGCCATCATCGGTTTCTTCGCTGGGATCACGTTCTGGTTTCCGAAGATGTTCGGCCGGATGATGGACGAGAAACTCGGCAAGATTCATTTCTGGGGGACGGTCATCGCCTTCAACTTCATCTTCATCCCGCTGTTCATTCTGGGTGCAGCCGGTCAGCATCGGCGAATCTACAATTTCCAGAATTTCCCCGACCTCGCGGGCATGCAGGACCTTCGGGTGATCGCAACGAGCGCCTTGCTCGTCATGCTCGTCTTCCAGGCGATCTTCCTTTTCAACTTCGTGTACAGTCTTTTCAAGGGGAAGCCCGCCGGCAAGAACCCCTGGAAGGCCAACACGCTCGAGTGGACCGCCGATTCCCCGCCGCCCCATGGCAACTGGCCGGAGCTGCCGAACTGCTACCGCGGCCCCTACGAGTACAGCGTGCCTGGTCGCGAGGACGACTACTGGCCGCAAGACGTCCCACCGGACACAGCCCCCGCTGAATGACGAGGCACCGATGAGCAGCATGACCAAACCCATCGCGACGACCCGAAGCGCGACCGGCATTCCTACCGGAAAGCTGGCCGTTTGGTGGGTCGTCGGCTCGGAAATCGTGATCTTCGGAGGCTTGCTTGCCTCCTATGTCATGCACCGCCTGGGCCACCCCGAGTGGGCTGAATATGCCTCGCACACCAACACGTGGTTCGGCGGCGCCAACACCTTCGTCCTGCTTACCTCATCGCTCTTCGCGGTCCTCGCACATCACGCGGCCGAGCACGGCGACGGCAAGAAGGCGGCGAAGTGGTTGCTTGGCACCTGCGCCGGGGGCTTCATCTTCCTTTGTATCAAGGCGGTCGAGTGGACCATCGAGATTCAACACGGGTACACCATCACCGCGAACGGGTTCTGGAGCTTTTACTATACGGCGGCCGGGATTCACGCCCTTCACGTCATTGCGGGCTGCATCATCATGCTGATCATCGCGAGGCAGGCGTGGAAGGGCAAAGAGCTCCAGCGCGTCGAGTTGATCGGTATCTACTGGCACTTCGTCGACATCGTGTGGATTTTCCTCTTCCCGCTGCTCTACATCGCCAAGTGAGGACGGACGAACATGGCTGAACACCAAGAACACGCAGACGAGCACGGTCAGGCCTACTACGTGAAGATCTGGGCCGTCCTCCTGGTGCTGCTCATCGTCAGCATCTTGGGGCCGATTCTGGCTCCGCATCTGGAGGTTGGCTTCCTGAAGGCATGGATGATTACCTTGATGACGGCCTTCGGAATCGCGGTGGTCAAGGCCTATCTCGTCGCCGCCAACTTCATGCACCTCAAAATCGAAAAGAGGTACATCTCGTACCTGCTCGCGACGATGTTGATGCTCATGCTCCTCTTCTTTGCCGGCGTCGCTCCGGACGTCATGAAGCACGAAGGCCAGAACTGGCAAAACGTCGCGGCCCAGACCGAAGTCGAACGCGCGCTGGAGGCCGAGGGCGCCGCCGCGGCACACGGTGAGCACGCTGGTGAGCAGCCAGGCGGCGAGCACTGATGAGCGGAGGATTTGCGAATGCCTGATGACGCATTGGGGCGCCCTTTCGGCGTACCAGCGAGGCGAGAGCCAGTCGTTCCAAACGGCGTCTTGGGTATGCTGATCTTCGTCGCAACCGAGGTCATGTTCTTCTCCGGCCTGATCAGCGCTTTCGTGATCGGCAAGAGCAATGCACTGGGCGGCTGGCCGCCACCAGGGCAGCCCCGCCTGCCCATCGAAGAGACGGCCCTCAACACGGCGGCGCTCCTTGCAAGCGGCGTCGCGCTCTATTTCGCCAACCGCGCCTTCCAAAAAGACTCGCCGAACACGAAGCGGCTCCTTGGGCTCGCGATCGGCCTTGGCGGCTTTTTCGTGCTTTTTCAGGGTGCGGAGTGGATTGCTCTCATCGGCGAGGGGCTGACCATCACTTCGGGCCAGCTAGGCGGATACTTCTACCTACTCGTCGGCACTCACGCCCTACACGTCGTCGCCGGGTTCCTGATTCTGCTCTATACGTACCGGAAGCTCTCCGAGGACCAGCTCGATCGATTCACCTTTTGGCCCGCGCAGATCTTCTGGTACTTCGTCGTAGGCGTATGGCCGATTCTCTACTGGCAGGTGTACCTCTGATGCGGGTGTGGATGCGCTTGGCTCGCGCCGGTCTGGCCCTCGCCGCGGTGTCCATCGCTTGGGCCGCCGACCTGGCCTACGCCTGTCCGTCCTGCGCCTCGCCCCTCGAAGAGAACCGCCAAGCCTTCGTCGATACCACCATTTTTCTGACCGTGGTGCCCCTCATGATGATGGGGGGCTTCATCTGGTGGATCCGCCGCAAGCTCCGCGAACAGAATGACCTGCCGGAGATCGCCGTCCCCCAGGACCTGCTGCGCGACGCCGGACGATTCTCGAAGCGTCCCTGAAGCCGATGTCGACCAGGCGTGACTAGAGGCGTTCCCAGACGGGCTGGCGAACGTCGTAGAGCGCGCCGCGGAGCTCCTCACGCGCGGCAACGGCAAAGGCAAATCGACGCGCCGCGAACGCCAGCAGCAGGCCGAGCGCCACGTCGATGAACCAATGCCAACGCAGGAACATCGTCGCGATGATGATGTTCAGAGCGACGAACCCCAGGATGGGCCAAAGCCAGCGAAAGGGCGCCACGTCTCGATGAGCCCATGCATGCAAGGTGAAATACGCGGGCCAGGCGGTGTGCAGCGACGGGAAGATGTCGAGCTGTGCGCCAGCGGTCGCGACGGTGACCTCGACCTGCTTCCACCAGAAGCCACCTTGCAGGGGCTGCTCGAACGGAATCGTCGCGTAAGGCCCGACACCGGGAACGACCGTGTAGAGGAAGTGTCCCACGGCCACGATGAGCATGCTGCCTGCCATCAGCTCGTGGAGACGCCGGCCCTTGCCGAGAAAGAGCGCCGGGATGAGCATGGCGATCAGGACGAAGAAATGTGTGTAGTAGAAAAACGACAGCCACTCGACCACCGGCCTGATGTTCCAGGCCTGCATCCAGATCGATGGTGTCGTACCGAGCAGCCACAGGTCGATGGCGTAGAGCCGATGGTCTAGCAGGTCGGGGTGAAGCGCGGGGAGCAAGACCCGCATCTCGAAGTACGACAGCACCATCGGCACGAACAGCCCCAAGCGATACGTCAGTGCCCGTGCGCGCCGACTCCGAATCAGCTCGCCTCGGCTCAGCGCCAAGGAACAGGCGGTCACCACCAGGAGCGCTAGCGCAAGCCGGCGCGCCACCGTCGCATCGGGGCTATCGGGGGCGGCCGAGACGCGCAGGAACAAGTAGGCATGAAAGGCGAGGGCGATCAGGTCTTGGACGGCGAGGTTCTGCGACGTGACGCCTATCCATGTCCTTGCCCGCTCAGCGACGTTGCGAGTGAGTTCCAGCATCCCAAGCTCAGTGGCCGGAAGTGTGTCGAGACTGTATCGACAACGCAAGCATCTGGGTCTACCTGAAGCCGATCGCAAACACACCCTAAAGGCGGATTCACTTCGCCGGCAGACGGAGCGGGCAACCTGCGGTACAACGCGCTCCATGGAAGAGGCAACGCCGAGGCGCCCGTCCATCCGAGAGGACGCCATCAATCTACCCAACTTGCTGACCATGCTGCGGATCGCCCTCATCCCGGGCGTCCTGTGGCTGCTCTGGGACGGCACTCCCAAGGCCAACTTCTGGGCCGCTATCCTCTACATCGGCACGGCGCTCACCGATCTCATCGACGGGTACCTCGCGCGGAAATGGGGACAGATTAGCGTCCTCGGCAAGTTCCTCGACCCATTGGCGGACAAGCTTCTCGTCTTGGCCACCCTGATCTTCTTGATCTATCTCGGGCGGATGCCGTTCCTCGGAGTCGTTGCGGTGATCATCATGCTCAGCCGCGAGCTTGCCATCACGGCCCTGCGCACCATCGCGATGAGCGAAGGGGTCGTCATGGCGGCGATGCGAACGGGCAAAGACAAGACCGCCTTGCAAATGGTGGCGATCCTGATGCTCATCGTGCACCAGCAGTACACGGTCTACTTCGGTTTCTACCAGACCGAGTTTGATTTCGCCGGTGTCGGCCTGGTGCTCCTGTATGTGAGCCTCGGCTTGGCGCTATTCAGCGCGGGGGAATACTTCAAGCTATTCGTCGAGGCCGTGGATGCCAAAGAAGAGCGCTTGACCCAAGCTGCATCGTGACCGGCATGAACGGCACCGCATCGATCGAGGCGCGTTCGTCTCGTCAAATCCTGGGACGGGTGTTCCGCGGGAGCGAGCTTCAGGACGCGCTTCGAAAACTGGCCGACAAACATGCGCTTCGAACGGCGTGGATCAGCGCCATCGGTGCGTTCGAGTGGGTTGAGCTCACCGAGTACGACCAAGTCGAACGGCGCTACGTCCAATCTCACCGTTTCGAGCGCTGCGAGCTGCTTTCGATGCAAGGCAACCTCTCGGAGCGCGACGGCCAGCCGTTTTGGCACCTGCATGCGACGATTTCGCTTCGAGAGGACGGACGAGACGTCACCTACGGCGGGCATCTGGTCGACGGCTGCGTGTTCGCGCTCGAGTTTCGAATCGATTGCTACGACGCGCTCGAGCTGAGCCGCGCGCACGACGAGGCGACGGGGCTTCAGCTCTGGGCCGAGATCGAAGGCGCGAAGGCGGAGCAGACCGGCGTCCACGAGGTTCCCGGCGCCGGCGCGAGCGGCCCGGGGGCCGGCTGGGCGATGGCTGCAGAGCTCTCTGCCAGGACCGAATCGACGGCGTCCGAAGACCACCGGCCGGAGCGGGGTGACTGGATCGAGCACCCGAAGTTCGGGCTTTGCGAGATCGAAGGCCTGACGGGCGACGGCGTATGCATGATCAAGCTGCCGGAGGGGCGCCGCAAAAAGATCAAGCTCGCCGCGCTGCTGGTTCTTGCACCGCGCTTCGACGATGGGCGGAAGATCTATCCGGTGCGGCCGCGCGGGAAGAAGTAGGAGCCGACGAGGCTTGGGGGGTGTGGCGGGCTGCGTTCCCGGTTTGGTCTAACTACACGGCCCGCGGGAGCTAGTCGCTGAGCCGAATGCGCGGATCGAGTGCGGCTACTGCGATGTCCGCCAAGAGGTTGCCTACTTGAACGGCAATGCCGAACATCAGCACGACGGCCATGATCACCGGCGCGTCGAGTGATTCGATCGACTCGATTGTGAGGAGTCCGAGTCCAGGCCAGGCGAAGATCTTCTCGGTGATGATCGCCCCGCCGACCAAGAACGGCAGGCTCAGTCCGATCAGAGTTGCGATCGGCAGCAGGGCGTTGCGGATCGCGTGTTTGCGGATGACCTGGGGCATGGGCATGCCCTTGGCTTTCGCGGTGCGGACGTGATCGTGTCGCAGTGTCTCTATGAGCTCACCCCGCATGACGCGTGCGTACGTTGCCGCGCCCGCAATCGCCAAAATCAACGCGGGCAACAGCGCGTGATAGATGTGATCGAGAGGGTCCACGCCGTACCCTCCATACGGAAACCAGCCTAAAAGGAAGGCGAAGAGCAGGAGTGCGATCGGGCCCGTGACGTAGGTCGGTAGGCTGATCCCAATAAAGGTGCCGAACATGATCGCGGTGTCCGACCAGCGATTGCGACGAAGCGCGGCGATGATACCCGCCGTCAGCCCGATGACCAGCTCGAACAAAACGGCGAGCGAGGCCAACAGCAAGGTGCGGGGAAGGCGATAGCCAATGACGTTGGCCACCGACTCGTGATGGGAATACGATTCGCCGAGATCTCCCTGCAGGAGACCGCAGAACCCTCGGACGCCGTCCGGACTCGAATACTTCGGCGAATCCTTGCGGATACAGGGCATGACGCCGAGGTAGCTCAGGAACTGCTCGGGCACCGGCTGGTCCAGGCCTTTTTTGGCCTTGAAATCCGCGATTTGCTCCGCCCTCGCCTGAGGGCCGAGGATCGTAACGGCGGGGTCACCAGCGACGAAGATCAAGAAGAAGACCAGGGTCACGACCGACATCACGACGAGCACTCCCCAAAGAGCGCGCTGCAGGATGAACTGCATCATAGGCCGGCGCCCCCCTCGTAGATGCCCTGGCCGACGCGCTTTCTCGGAAGGTCTAGCCAGACGTTTCGGTATTCGTTGAGCCATACCGGGTGCGGCTGGAAGCCTTTGACGTACGGCTGCCACGCAAACATGTCGACCGCGTACGAAAGAAACGCCCAGGGTGCGTCATCGGCGAGGATGGCGTTCGCCTCGGCATAGAGGGCGAGTCGTTTTTCGCGGTCGACTTCAGCGCGCGCAGCGTCGAGGATCGCGTCGAGCTTGGGGTTCCGATAGAACGAACGGTTCTCGGAGTTCACCGGGTGGATCGAGCGGCTGTGGAAGAGGATGTCCATGAAGTTCGACGGATCGGGGAAGTCCTGATGCCAGCCGGTGAAGGCGGCCTGCGCGACCCGTGGTTTTCCCGTCTCCTTCAGGTACGTCGCAAACGACACCATCTTGAGATCGATTTCGATTCCAATCTCTTTGAGGTCCTGCTGGAAAAGCTGAGCGCCGCGTACGTCCCCTTCGCCCCTCACCCAGAGCGTGATCGGCTCGCTGAGGCCATCGGGAAACCCGGCCAAGCGCATTTCCTTCTTGGCTCGCTGGAGGTCAAAGCGTTGTCTCGTTGGCAGCTCGGGATCGTGGGGCGCGAGCATCGGAGGCAAGACCTGGCCGGCTGCGAGCACTTCACCAGGGTTCAGGCGCTCGAGCTTCGAGCGGTCGATCGCGAAGGCGACGGCGCGACGTACGTGCACATTGTCGAAGGGAGGCAGCTCGCAGTTGAGCCCGATCGCATAGACCGAGGGGCTCGGCACCTCGGCGCGATACGGGGCCCAGGCCTTGGATTCTCGCATGAACAGCCTGTTTACTTTGCTCGGCCTGTGGATGACGTCGAGATCCCCGTTGCGAAAGCGGGCGCTCGCGACATCGGGCGAAATGTTCTCGAGGAACACCATGCGGTCGACGCGCGCTCGCGGAGCCCAGTAGTCCTCGAAGCGACGAAACTCGACCTGCACCCCCCGCTCCCAGCGCGAGAACGCAAAGGGACCGGCGCCAATCGGGTGACGCCCAACGGCGTCGAGGCCTTCTGCCGCTTCGAGCTCCTCGACGTGCTCTTTGGGCAGCGGGTAGGCGAAGGGCATGGCGAGCGCATTGAGGAAGGTCTGGTCCGCCTCGTCGAGCTGGAACTCGATCGTCTTGTCATCGACGACCCGGATGCCTTCGATGCGTTTCGCCTCGCCGCGGTGGTACGCCGGGGCGCCGACGATCGACTTGTAGAACGGGTAACCGGGGGAGCCCGTGCTCTTCGAGAGCAGGCGGTGCAGGGACCAGGAGATGTCGTGCGCCGTGATCTCGCGACCGTTGTGAAACTTGATGCCGTGTCGAAGCTCGAAACGAAAGGCCCGGCCCGCGTCCGACACCGTCGGCAGCTCCGCGGCGAGACTTGGAATCATGTTGCCGTCGTAGTCGTAGTCCAGCAGACCGTCGTACAGCAGGCGGCACGCCGCGGTCGAAAGGGTGTCGTACGCGAAGTGCGGATCGAGGGTGTGGATGTTGCTGCCGGCCGAGAAGACGAGCGTTCCGCCCGACTGAGGGGAGGGGTGCCCTGCGCCGACATAGCGCGGCCCGATCGGCGCCTTTGGAAAATGGGCGATCACCCAGCCGAGGAGCAACGCGACCGCCAGCGCGGCAAGGCCGAATGAAAGCCAGCGGGCCGGGCGCCAAGGGTCAGTCTTTGGGGTCGAATGCATCACGCAGCCCTTCTCCAAAGAGGTTGAAGCCAAAGACCGCCATGCTGATCAGTAGCGCTGGGTACACGGTGAGCCGGGGAAGACCGAGGAGCAGAGACTGACTCTCGTTGAGCATCGAGCCCCAACTTGCCGTCGGCGGTCGAACTCCCAGGTTCAGAAACGAAAGCGCGCTTTCGGCGATAATCATTCGCGCCACCATGATCGTCGCGATCGCGATGATTGGGCCGACGACGTTCGGCAGCACGTGTCGCGCCAAGATTCGGAAGTGACGCAGTCCCAGAGCCCGGGCGGCTTGGATGTAGTCGAGCTCGCGCGCCTCCATCGTCTTGGCCCGCGTCACGCGCGCGAGGGTGGTCCAGGAGAGGACCCCGAGAACGATGCAGATCGTCCATATTCCAGGCGCGTCGAAAACGCGCTGCATCACGATGGCGATCAAGAGGAAGGGCATCGAGAGGACGACGTCGACCAGGCGCATTAGGTACGTGTCGGTTCGTCCGCCCACGTAGCCGGAGAGCAGACCCAGAGCGACCCCGATCAGCACAGCTAGAGCGGTGGCCAGGTAGGCGACCAGCATGGAGACTCGGGCGCCGCTCAGAAGCCGGCTCAGCTCATCCCGCGCCAAAATGTCGCCCCCGAGCCAGTGGCCCGGCTCGACGCCCGGGCCTGCCGGAAGGCCGTTTGCAAGCAGAAGGCGGTCGGTGAACTGCTCGACGGGATCGTAGGGCGCCAGCCAGGGCCCCAGAAGGCCGAGTGCCGTGACGAAGATCACAAGGAACAGGCCGACGAGAGCTCCCTTGTTTCGCCGAAATCGTCGAAACGCCCGTGAATCCATTTGCCTGCTGGGAGGTACTGGGTTCGGCGGATGGCGTCAATTTCCCCCCCTCGATCCGATCCCAAACCGTTCTTTGCGATCTACAAAAATAGCGAATTCGGGCCAGACAGGCTCAGTGTGTACCTAAAAAATCAGTGATATTCGACAGTTATGAGTTTACGCACTTTTGTGTTGACCTAATTATTTTGAATGGAATACATTCGCTATAAGTTATTCAAATGACTCTACCAAGAGGACAGCAAAGAGCAGCTCGGGAATCGGAGGCCAGAATCTGGTCGGACGAGGAGCTCGAGGCGATCGAGCAAGCGCACCTGGAGGGGATGAGCGTCCAGCAGATCGTCGAGACCTTCACCGCCCGGGGTTCCCGGCTCACCGAAGCGACCTTCCGGAAGTACGTTCAGCTCGGGCTGCTACCGCGAAGCGTTCGGGTCGGTCGCAAGGGCAAACACCGCGGCTCACAGGGCCTGTACCCGGCGACCGCCGTTCGCCAGATCGATCACATCCGCCGCCTGATGCAGCAGGGGTTCACGATGGAGGAAATCCAAAAGGAGTTCCTCTTCGTTCGCGGCGACATCGACGCTCTGCGGCGGCAACTCAAGCGCGTGTACCAGGCGATCGAAAACGCCGTGCACGAGCAGCAGCGCGAAAACGCCGACGACGCGGGTGTCGGCGATGCGCTCAACGACGTTCGCGAGCTCGGTTCTGAGCTCGTTCAGAAGCTCGAGGCCATCGAGCGGCGCCTGACGATGCGGGCCCGCATGGCGCGGGCAGCTGTCTAAGAGATCTGAGGGGGAGAGGTGTCATGAAGGACGCAGCAAGCGCAGAGATTGTCGACAGGGAATCGAATCCGGACGAAGAGCCCGAGTCACTGGCGGACGCGCTCGAAGAGCCGGGAACCGATGAGCGCCGCGGCCGCAGGAAGCGCCGTTCGCGGGCTCGCGCCCGGACCATTTCGATTCGCCGATTGAGCAAGGCGGAGCTCAATCGCGGACGCGAGCTCTATCCGGAAAGCGACTATTGGAAGCCCAGAAGTCGGTCCGAGTGTAAGGACATGGAGCGGCCTTGCCCCTTTGTTTCCTGCAAGTACCACCTATACATCGACGTTCATCCGGTTCGCGGCTCGATCAAGCTCAACTTCCCCGACATCGAGATCTGGGAGATGACCGATACATGCGCGCTGGATGTCGCCGATCGCGGGGGCATCACCTTGGAAGAAGTCGGCGAGATCATGAATCTCACGCGCGAGCGTGTTCGCCAGGTCGAGACGGCCGGTCTCGCTCGTCTTCAGGAGTATCGCGACGTCGAACGACTCAAAGACTACGTGACCTAAAGGCCACTCCAAGGGCAGCAGGGGGGAGGGTGTCGCCGATAGGCGGCACCCTTTTTTAATTCAGCGCGTGCGCGCGCGGCTTTTTCGCCCAGATCGATTCCCAGCCCCGGCGGTATTGATCTGTCGCTACCTTCGGGGGACGGCCGGTCGATGCGCGTGCGTCGTGGTGAACCTCGACGTCGAAGAGCGCGGGCGAATCCTCTCGCGGCTTCAGTCGGACGACCTCGCCGTGAACGGGCTTGCCCTCCTCGAGCGCTCGAAGCCGGCCCGCCTCGATGCCCTCCTGGCGCCGGCGAAGCACGTCAAAGCCCTTGCCGTCTTCGGATTGACCGTACACCAGGACCAGATCTTCGGAATTGTCTGACCGCATACCTCATGGGTAAGGCCGACCGGCATAGAAGTCTAGGGCTCGAGCCAGTTCCTCCATTCGGCATTTTCAAGGTCGATCTCGAGACCTTCCAATAGGTGGCCGGGCACTTGTCACCAGCGACTCCGTTGCGTACGGTGCGCGCGGTCGTGACTCGAATCTTCGTTCTTTCTCTGCTTTTCCTTCTGAGCGCCGCGCCGGCGGCGGCCCAGGATCTAGCCTGCCCTTCCGGAAACCTTCTCGCCGGGAAGTCGCCCCTTGCCAGGCCCGGAGTCACCCATGCCGAGCGACTCACCGACGGATTCGTCGCGGCCGAAGGCGGCCCTTGGCAGAGCGAGCTGACCTCGGTCCTCGCTGCCACCAGCAGCCATGTCGTTTACGACCTTGGCGCGACGACCCGCGTGACCGCGATCGACCTTCAGGGCGACAACAACGACGACTACGTGGTCGAGCTCTCCGATGACCGGCGAAGCTTCAGACCGCTCTGGACAGCGGACCCGGCCTCCGGACAGGGGATGCGACGGCGCGGCAGCCGAGGCCTCGACGGCCAGGGCCGGTACCTCCGAATACGCGCGCAAGGCGGCGACACATTCTACAGCCTGAGCGAAGTCCTCGCTTTTTGTGAGACGCCCTCCGCATGGCCGCCTGCGGTACAAGTCAAACGGACGTCGAGCTGGTGGTGGAAAAAGATCGTCGAGAAGCGCGACCATCGCTATCGGCTGGCGGTCGCGGTGCTCGGCCTGCTGTTCTTCATCGCGCTTTTTCGAAGCGAAGAAAACGAGAGGGCTCTCTGGGCTGCGGTGCTGCTCTCGGTCGCCATGTTGGGGGTTTCCAGCTACCGGCTGTACGGGGCGAGGCTCGCGCCCTGGTTTGCAGCCTGGGGGGCCTACGTGCTGGGCGCTGTAGTCCTCGTTTGGTCGGTGCGCGGGATTTGGCTGGTCGGCCAGAAGCGGGAGGCGCGGCAATGGCTGGAGCGCGGCGCGCTCGTTTGGGTGATCGTAGCGAGCGCTACCGCCTGGGTGAACTTTGGCGTCTTCCACACCTCGAGAATCGTTCACTATTGGGATACCTTCCACTACTACGTAGGCTCGAAGTACTTCGAAGAGAACGAGTACGAGCGGCTCTACCAATGCGTGCTCGCCGCCGACTACCAGGAACGCGGCGAAGCGGACCTCGGCAAGAGAAAGATCCGCGACCTAGTCGACAACCGCCTCCACTACGTCAGCAAAGACGACGCCCTTCGCTATCAGAAGACCTGCGCCGAGCATTTCTCGCCCGAGCGCTGGGAGGCGTTTCGCCACGACGCCCGCTCTTTCCGGACGGTCATGGGATCGGGCTGGTGGAAAGACATGCTGATGGACCACGGCTACAATGCGAGCCCCATCTCCAACATGGTGGCGGCGTTTCTGGCCAACATCGGCTGGAAGGCACAGCTTCCGACGGTCTCGTCGAATCGGGTCGAACCTAGCGACTTGAAGACCTTCCGTAAACGGATTCTGCGATACACCATGATCGACTTGGCGCTCTACGCCGGCGCCTTTCTAATGATTTTTTGGGCGTTTGGTTTGCGCGCGACCGCCCTCTCGGTGCTGGTATGGGGCGCAGGCTATCCCTGGGCCTATTTTTGGACCGGGGGAAGCTTTGCGCGCGTCCCCTGGCTGTTCATGGCGGTCGCTGCCGTCACTCTGTTGAAGCGCGGCTACCCGTTGCTGTCCGGGTTCACGCTCTCGTGGAGCGCGCTCTTGCGATTGTTTCCAGCGGCCCTCGCGGGTGGTCCAATCGCCAGCGTGGTCGATCGCTTCATCCGTCGAAAGAAGATCGATCGCCCGTGGCTCGATCCAAGCGACAAGCGGTTCATCATCGGCGGAATTCTCGGGCTGGCGGTGCTTTGCTCGGCGAGCATTGCCATCAATGGATACGATGCGCACCCCCAGTTCCTCACCAACACCTTCAAGCACAGCGATACGCCGCTCACCAACCACATGGGGCTGCCAACGATTCTCTCGTACAAGCCGAGCACGGTGGGGCGATTCACCAAAGACCAGAGCCTCGAAGACCCCTGGGCCAAGTGGAAACAAGCGCGTAAGGACACCAAACACGATAGGCGCTGGCTTCACGGGCTGCTTCTCCTCGGCATGTTCGTCTTGCTTGCGCTTGCAGGGCGCCGGCTCGCCCCCTGGGCGGTGCTCGCCGGCAGCACGATCCTCATCATCGGCTTCTTCGAGCTGACCTGCTATTACTACAGCTTCGTCATCCTGATGGCGCCGCTCGCGATCGAACGGCTGCGCTATTCGGCAGCGCTGATCTTGATGACGATTGCTGGGCTGATTCTGCAGTTTTTCATTGGCTGGTATGACGAGCAGTACATCTGGGAGACGGTCGCTGTGATCCTCGCGCTGGGCTATATCCTCATCGATGTCGTGAAGGAGCCGCTTCCGGAGTCTTCACCTGCCTCGGCGGCGCATCCATCGGCGTAGTTGCAACCGTCCTCGGGCAGCCTTACCCTCTTTCGGTTAGACAGGTTCACGTGATCGCTGGTGCGCATTCGCGCACGGGAGGAAAGTCCGAGCTTCAAAGGACAGGATGCCAGGTAACGCCTGGTGGGGGTGACCCCGAGGAAAGTGCCACAGAAAGCAAACCGCCTCGCCGTCGAAAGGCCGCGCGGTAAGGGTGAAAGGGTGAGGTAAGAGCTCACCGGGCCGGCGGCAACGCAGGTCGCACGGCAAACCCCATCTGAAGCAAGACGAAATAGGGAGGCGTCGAGGACGGTCCGTCCGAGCCTTCGGGTAGCGTCGCTCGAGGCCGATGGCGACATCGGTCCCAGAAGAATGATCACGAGCCGCGTCTCGGCGACGAACGCGGTCTACAAAACTCGGCTTACGAACCCTCTAACCACGGCGCCTCGCATTGCGGGGCGCCGTGCTGTTTTCACGAGTACTCCACTCATTGCATTTGACGGCCACGGCCTCGTACGGGTAAATCTGGGCCGATGTCGCTCTTCCGTCACTGCTTGGCTTCCGCCACATTCGTGTCCTTCCTCTTGGCTGGCTGCAGCGGCAGCTCTTCGACTTCGGGCTCGGCCGGCGCCGACGCGTTCTATGTGCCGCCCGATCCGCTTCCCTCGGAAGTGCCAGGCACCTTGATCCGCGCCGAAGAGATCGAGCCATTTTCCGAGGGCAGCAAAGCCTGGCGTGTCCTCTACGTCTCGACCGCGGTCGACGGCAGGGCGATTGCGGTGTCTGGCATGGTGGCGGCCCCTGCCGGCCCGGCGCCCGAAGTCGGCTATGACGTGGTCACCTGGTCGCACGGGACCAAAGGCGTTTCCGATCCGTGCACGCCTTCCAGGGGCTATCGCAGCGGGTTTCACGATTTCTACGACATCGCTCCCGAGCTCGTCGCCGAGGGCTACGTCGGTGTCTCGAGCGATTTCGAAGGCCTCGGAACTCCCGGGATCCATCCGTACTTGGTTGGCCCGAGCGAAGGCCGCGGCGCGCTCGACATCGTAAGAGCGGCGCAGCAGATCGAGGATGCGGGCGCGGGAAGCCGCGTGGTCATCTGGGGCCGTTCCCAGGGCGGCCACTCCGCGCTTTTCGCCGGGGAGATCGCGCCGACGTGGGCGCCAGAGCTCGAGGTGCTCGGCGTGATCAGCGCAGCGCCAGCTAGCGAGTTTCAAGCAATCATCGGGTCTGGTGCCTTTCTGCCTGGCGCTCGGGGTTTCATTTGGCAGCTCACCGTAGGGTTCGAGGCTTCCTACGCGGAGCTTTCGATCGAGGATCTGTATACCGACGAGGCCTTGACCGCGATCAACGCACTCCTGGAGCAGGAAGCCTGCGGCGCAGAGGTTGGTGAGGTCGCCAAGGACTTCCTGAACGCCGGCTTCGAGACGAGCCCGCTCGATCTGGCCGACTGGATGGCGCGCCTCGACGAGAACTCTCCGGGGAACGTGATGACCGGGGTGCCGATTTTACTCATCCAGGGTGAAGCGGACACAGTGGTGCCCATCTTGCTGACGAACGTTCTCGCGGAGCGCCTCTGCGCGATCGGCGACGAGCTCGACTATCAGGTCTTCCCCGATTTCGGTCACAACGATTCGACGCAGCAGAACATGTCCCTCATGCTCGACTGGACCGCAGCTCGCTTTGCGAGGCAGCCTGCGTCTACCTCGTGCGAACAGTAGGCTCGAGGACGACACCACGCTCCCTCGCACTTTCGAGGGCGGCGGCCCGGGGTTGCTGGTAGTGCGCTGAGCCTAGGTAGGCGAACAGGCGCTCACTTGCGGGGATGACCATGTCCTCGGGGATCCATTCGACCTGCTCGCCGTCCGACCAGCAGACTTCGCCGCGCTCCATTTTCCAAGCGGCCTCCGAGAGGTCCATCGGCGACAAAACCTCGCGAATCGCCTCGAAGCGGCCTTGAATCTTCGGATCGAGAAAGAAGGACTGGGCGCCGCCGATGAACGCAATGTGGTAGCGCGACGGGTGGTGAGCGAGCCCGTCGAGCTCGAGGCGCTGCGCGCCTTGGAAGAGCATGAGCATCGCTTCCTCGCCGACGCCGAGGCCCGGATGGTCCTGACCAGGCCACTGCGGTTGTCGCAGAGAAAAGCTCGTGGTGGGATTTTGAAGCAACATCCACTCGATGTAGAGCAAGCGAAGCTCGTCGGGCGGCTCGAGGCCCTCTGGGGCCGGGCGCGTGACGCGGCGTAACACCTGATCGACGAGCAGGTACTCCTCGCCCCCTTTTTTGGCTCGTAGCGTGAGGTGTTGCCGGTCGGGGTCGGTCGGGTCGATCTTTAGCGCCAAGTCGGTGAAACCGAGCTCTCGGACCTGGTCGGCCAGCCCGTATTTCTCGAGCGCGAACTCGATGCCGTGCCGCGAGTAGTAGTCCAGCAGTCGCGTCGACTTGTACCGGGGACCGGCGAGGTCTCCCATCAGGTCAGCCTCCGTGAGCTGCCAGGCTCCGCTCGCACGCTGAAGCTCGTATGGATCGAGCTCTTTCGCGATTTGCTCGTATTGCTCGTACGTGCTTTGCGCCGACTCGACGCTGACCCTGGCTTCGTCGGTCAGGAGCCATCGAATGAAGTCGGTCGACGCCCGCCAGGCGTCAGAGCTATAGCCGCCGCCGAGGGTGACGACGGCCGGACATTCGTGCATGCGCGCTAGCTCGATCACGAAGCGATCGCGGTCGAGCACCCCCTGGCGCGTGAGCATGAACTCACCGAGGTGATCGCCCTCGAGGACGTCGGTCCCGGCGACGTAGAAGATCAGACCGGGCTGGATGCGTTCCAGCGATGGAGGCAGCGATTCACGCAGCTTCTGCAAGTAGGTCTCGTCGTCCACCTTGGACGGGAGCAGAAACTGCTCGTCGGCTGCGGCCTCGACATGGCTCCAAACCGATCCGTGAATGGAATACGTGAAGACCGTCTTGTCGTCTTCATAGGTCACGATGTTCCCGTTGCCTTGGTGGTAGTCCAGATCGACGATCGCGATGGGGGCGTCAAAGCCGTCGGACCGAAGGGAAGCGATCGCGACCGCAATGTCGTTGTACACACAGAAGCCAGAGCCGGACTCCGGCTCGGCGTGATGAAAGCCGCCGCCCAGGTTGAAGGCCACTCGGCCTTTGCGCTGAATCGCCCAGCGGGCCGCTTCGACCGTGGCGCCTACTTGGCGCCGCTGCGCCACGAGGACCGGATCCACGTCGATGTCATGGGCCTCCAGCCCAAAGATTCGTCCGAGGTATTGCGGTCGCGCGGTTCGCTCGAGGTACGCCTGGCCGTGGGCCCTGGCGAGCTCGGCCAAGGCCACGAGCGGCGCCGGACGCACCTGCTTGGGGCGGACGAGGTCCTCGGCGCCGAGACTGCCGAGGATCTTCTCGCCGCGCGCGACTTCGATTCCGGGGACGCGCGCCGTTTCGACGAGGGCGTCGACTTTGTACTGCGGGTGGTACCAGAGGCCGACCTGATCCCGCAGCCGGCGATGAGCCGTTCGACGCTGATGCCACTTGGCCATGTTTGCCTAAACCGAGATCGAGCCCTTGCGAAAATCCGTCGCCGAGATGTGTACGTTGATCACCACGGGCTTTCCGGCTGCGGCGAGCGCTTTGGCTTCGTCCAACGTTTCGTCCGTCCGCGCGGGGTCATCCAACAGAAGCCCGACCGCGCCGTAGCCCTGACCCACCTCGTGGTAGGGCGTTCGCCTCAGGACGGTCCCGATGTCGGTGCCAAGCATGGGAACTTGCTCGCGGGCGATTTGGGCCCAGGAGCCGTCGGTCCCGATCACCGCGATTGGCGCGAGCCCATGCCGCGCGCAGGTGTCCATCTCGGCGAGGCTGTAGGCGCTGGAGCCGTCGCCGTAGATCAGCCAAACTTCCTTGCCCGGACGCACCAAGGAGGCCCCAACCGCGAAGCCGCCTCCGACCCCGAGGGTTCCAAATACGCCGGGGTCGAGCCAGGACAATGGACCGCGCGGGCGCAGAATGTAGGAAGCCGTCGCCACGAAATCGCCGCCGTCGACGACGAGCACCGCGTCGTCCGCCATCTTCTTTTCGATGCGCTGAAAGAGGTGGAGGGGATTGACGAGATCGCTGGGCGCTTTTGCCAGCTGCTGGATCTCCTCGTCGCGCTCGGCCTCGCGGTCACGCAGTGTTTCGAACCAGTCGGGCCATGGCCCGAGGCCCTGGCCTGCGGCGTTCGCAAGCTGCTCGAGGAACTCACCGGCGTGCATGTGTACGGGAATCTCGGGACGCCTGTTCTTGCGCATCTCGCTCGCGCTGAGGTTCGCGGCGACCAAGGTCGCCCGGCTCGAAATGCTTCGTCCGTACCCCATTCGGAAATCAAACGGGAACCCCGCGACGATTACCAGGTCGGCTTCTTTGAGCGCGGCGCTTCGTTTGTGCCGAAGCTGAATGTCGCTGTGCCGGCCGAGCAGACCGCGCGCCATGCCCCCAAGCCAGGTCGGTACCCCCAAGGCCTCGACCGCGTTCACGATCGGCTCAGGGTCGCGACAGTTGACGAGGGCCTGACTTCCAATGACGAGAGCCGGGCGTTCCGCTTTGCGAAGCAGCGACGCGACTTTGTCGACATGCGGGCTCTTGGCGCTTGGCTTGGGGGGAAGCGATTCGCGCGAGGGAGGGATGATGCTCACATGCGGTTGGTTGAACTGCCGATACAGATGGCCGCGCATGTAGAGCTCGAGAGCCTTCGAGCTGAGGTTCTTGGAGTCCTTGACACCGCTCTCGCTCATGAACATCTCCCGAACCATTTCTTCGGGGTAGAGCACGTCGATCGGAACCTCGATGAAGACGGGACCGGGCACACCTTCCTGCGCCAAGTCGAGCGCCTTTTCGACGGTGGGTCCGATGCTGTGGACTTTCTTGATCGAGACGGCCCACTTGGTGATCGGGTCCATCAGTGAGATTTGGTCGATGTCTTGAAGGGCGCCACGCCCTTTGAGCAGGGTCGCAGCGGCGCCGCCGAAGATCAGCAGTGGAGACTGGGCCAGCTGTGCGTTCTTCACGGCGGTGATGGTGTTTGTCACGCCCGGGCCGGCGGTAACCGCGGCGACGCCGGGCACGCCGGTCATCCGCGCCACCGCGTCAGCGGCAAAGACCGCGCTGACCTCGTCGCGCACGTCGACCACTTGAATCCCGTTTGCCTCCGCGCCTACGAGGATGGGAGAGATATGCCCACCACAGAGCGTAAACAACTGCTTCACTCCGCGAGATGCCAGGATTCTCCCGATGATCGCGCCGCCGTCGTCTGCCATCAACTACTCCCAACTCCCTCGAGCACGTGTCGCTCGAGCACGAAACAGGTAAAGGTGCCTTCGAAGACCTTCTTGGACCGCACTGCCGCTTCGACTCGCACTTCACGCTTGCGGTCTTTTGCATCGACGATCCGAGCGCTCGCGATGATTCGCTCGCCGACGCGAACGGGTTTTAGAAACCGCGTTTCGGCCGCCCCAAGAACCACGTTCGGATCGTTTACAGCGAGCATCGCCGCGTAGTCGGCGAGGCCGAAAATGAAACCGCCGTGAACCAGCTCATGGGAATCGACAGCCATCGGTCCCGTTGTCTCCAAGGCGACGCGCGCCGAGCCTTCATCAAGCTCGAGCACGGTCCCGCACAAGCCCGGATCGGCCTGCAAATGGGTCCTCGGGTCCATGGACGCGCACGATTACACGAGCCGAGGGTCGAGAAAAGCAGGCTAGGGCCTCGGGCGAGCCATTATCGCTTGCCGATTGGGCGATCGGGTGTCTAATAGATGCCTGAATTACAGCGAGACGGAGGGTCATGTGAACGAGCTTGCGCGTTACCTCATGGAAAACGCTTACATCGACTTCCAGGGCGGAATTACCATCGAAGAAGTCCGGAAGTTCTTGCGGGACGAAGACAGTCGGGAGTCCCGGGCGCTCCTGTCCAGGCTAATCGAGGAGAACGGATTGGATGACCTGATGGTAACGATTGCGGATTGCCTAAAGGAGTACATCCGAACAGGAATCAACGAGGACATCGTGCGGGCGCAGCTCACTACCTACAGCGAGTCGTGAGGCCTCGGCGTCTGCCCCAATACTCTGCTAAGGTCCGCTACCCAATGCGCCCTATCGTCCTGTGCATTTCGTTGGTTTTCGCGCTTCTCGGCTGCGAGCGCTCTACCGGAGCCGACAGCAACCCGAAAGACGACGCGCCGACGGCCAAGCCGGCTCCCGGCGCCTCGAAAGGCCCCATCTCCAGCCTGCCGGAGGTCGATACCAGTGCGCTCGACGAGTTCACCGAGGGCATCTGGATCGACATGGTCAACGAGCTGCTCTCCCCTTGCGGTGAGCCGGTTAGCGTGGCCCGCTGCATTTCCGAAAACCGCAAGTGCAAGAAGTGCGTGCCGGCGGCCCGGTACGTTGCCCGCCTCGTGAATGACGGTTACTCGCGCGACGAGCTCCGCAACATCTATCGCATTCGCTACGGCGATGACACCAAGGTCGAGCAACTCACCGCGCACGATTCGCCGCTGCGCGGCTCCCCGATGGCCAAGGTTACGATGTACGAGTTCAGCGATTTTCAATGTCCGCACTGCAAGACGACGGCGCCCTACCTGAAGAAGATTGTCGAGGAGTCCAACGGCAAGGTGAAGCTCGTGTTCAAGCAGTATCCGCTGCCGGGCCACCCAAAGGCCCGCGAAGCGTCCAAAGCCACGATCGCGGCTCAGAAGCAGGGAAAGTTTTGGGAAATGCACGACTTGCTGTTCAAGAACCAAGACCACCTGCAGACGGCGAATCTCGACGATTACGCCAAGCAGTTAGGGCTCGACATGAAGCGCTTCAAAGCGGACATGCAGTCCAAAGAAACCGAGAAGAAGATCGAGGCCGACATCGCCGAAGGGCACGCGGTAGGGGTCGATTCGACGCCCTCGATCTACGTCAACGATCGTCGTTACATCTTCCCGCCGGACCAACTGAGCGCTTACGTCGGCGAGGAGCTCGATCAGTGAGTCGCCGCGGCGGCGATTTCGTCTCGGGCCGATGAAGACGCTGCTCGGCGCCTTGACGGCCTGGTGGCTGATCGCGGCGTCTGCAGGCGCACTCGCTCCGGGTGATGTGCCGCCTGCGATCGACATGCCCGATCTGAACAACCAAAAGGTCGACTGGGCCTCGCTCGAGGGAAAGGTGGTGCTCGTCGATTTCTGGGCGTCGTGGTGCGGGCCCTGCAAAGAAGCGATGCCGGTCCTCGAGGCGCTGAGCCGAAAGTACGCTGCGCAGGGCTTGGTGATCGTCGGCGTGAACATCGACAGCAGCCGCAAGAAGATGAGCAAGTTCTTGAAAGCCACGCCGGTGAGCTTCCGCATCGTGCACGATCACAAGCTGGTCATTGCCAACAGGTACGAGCCCGAAACGATGCCCACCTCATACTTCATCGGAAGAGACGGAAAGATTCGGTATGTGCATCAAGGGTTTGAGAAAGGGGACGCCGCCGGCATCGAGGTGCGACTGAAGGCACTGCTCGCGGAGGAATCGCGTCGTTAGGGTTGGGGCCGGGTGAGCCGGCTCACGAGATGGCCTTAGCTTTGGGCATCGAAGCGCCTCGGGCCACGAAGACGCTCAGCTGCTGTGTGATGTAGTCGACGACCTCGCAGTCCGCCTCGGTGAACATGCCGCGGACGGAGCCGTTGGCGAGTTGGAGTACGCCAAACATGCGCCCGCGATGGACCAGCGGGCGATACAGGAGGGCGCGAACATCGAGGCCCGGAACGCCGTCGATGTTTTCATCGAAGCGAGGGTCGGCGGCGGCATCGGCGAGCACGAGGACGGCGTGCTCTCCGAGCTCGCTCGCAGCGGCAAGCAGGCCGGAGGCGGAGGGAAGCCCCGTGCTGTGTCTGGCGTTGGCGCCTGTGCCGCGTGCGGCAACGATTCGAAACTGATCGGTGTTGATGTCGAGGAGGAACGCCGCGGTAGCTTCCGACGGGACCAGCTCTTCGAGAAGGTGGACCGCAAACTCCAGCGCCTCGGCGCGGTTCTTCATGAAGAGCAGGTCGTGGCAGGCCTCAAACGCAAGCGCGAGTCGGTCCTCGGTTCGAGGAGGGGGCACGCTGCTGATCCTGGGCGCCTCAGAATGCCGGGTCTCCTCGTCGAGCGGAAACTCGATGTCGATGCTTTCGTTCCAATCCTTCCACTCGACGCGCACGACCGGAGGATGATCCGGCTCTCGTTTCCAGATGTGATCAAAGAGCTCGATGCGAACGAACCTCGCTCCGCGCTCTTGGGCGAGCTCGTTTTGGATGTCGCGGAGAAGCTTGGTGGCGAGCTGTTCGCCCGTACCGGTCTGGAAGTGCACGGGCAACGCGTACATGCGCTCACGGAAATGAATCGGGCTCGAGCTGGTGGGCCTCTCGTCTCTGGAGGCCAAGAGGATCAGCTTGTTTTCGACCGTTGCCGGTGGCGGGCTCGTGGGCCGTGGCGCGCTGGCTCGTCGAACGCGCACCGGTTCGGGCGCGTGGGCAGCCGGTTCTTCCCTCGGCGATCGATCTAGCGCCTCCCTCGGCTGCAGTGGAATGGGATCGCCCGAGATTGCGCGGGCTCGATTAGCCGAAGAGCCAGCAGCATCGGAAACGGGCGGTGTCGGGCTGGGCGCCTCTGCCGGAAGGACCTGATAGCGCCGCCGTTGACGCGCGTCTTGGATTGTGACCGTCCCATTTGGGTTCACGTTGCAGCTCGCCCCGGCAGGTACGCCGCCCGACTCGCCGATGAGGGCGCGGCCCTGCTGCAGGGCGCCGGGCCAGGTCGGCGCCTCGACAGTCCCCAAGAACAGCGGCTCCGATCCACCGAGCGCGCTGATTTCGACTTTCCAGTACTTCGTAGCCACGTGGTCCCGTCGGTGCGTCGCTCATGATAGCCGGGATCGAGCCCGAAGTCGCGTCTCCGGCTGGCGTAGGGTTGGTGCCCAGGGTAGGAACCGTCCGTGTGGATCCTCGTCATCGGGCGTGAAGGCCTGGAAGAGCGTGACGGAAGTGCGGTCGCCTGCCTGCACCAGCTGGGATGCGAGGTCCAAACCGCCAACCTCTGGGACCGCCTCGACACCGAGGAGCTGGTCAAAAACCCCCCGACCGTCGTCCTCGTCGAAGCCGGTGATGAGGGTGATGCCGGCCGTGCCGCGCTCGTTCGGGTTCGATCCGCCGAGCCGCTTCACGAAGTTCCGGTCATCATCGGGGTGACCGTGAGCGCAGTGACGCGCCTCGACCCGGGCGACGGCTTCGATGATTTCGTGCTGATGCCCTACGTCCCCGCCGAGCTCTACAGCCGGATTCGTCGGGTCGAGTGGAGCCGGAGTGACTTCGCGCAGCAAGAGAGAATCAAGATGGGTCCGCTCTGCATCGACTTGGCAGCCCACGAGGTCACGGTCGACGGCCGGAGTCGGCAGCTCACGCATCAGGAGTTCGCACTCCTGAGCTTTCTTTGTCAGAACCGCGGTCGCGTGTTCTCGCGGCGACAGCTCCTCGAACGAGTTTGGGGGGTCGACTACTACGGAAGCAGTCGCACCGTGGACATTCACGTTCGCCGACTTCGCATGAAGCTCGGCCCCACCGTCAACAACCTCGAGACGGTGCGGGGCGTTGGCTACAAAATGAAGGAGCCCTGATGCTGCGTCCGCTGGCGATTTCAGCAGGTGATCCGGCTGGCGTCGGACCCGTGGTGACGGCAGCGGCCCTGGCTCGAGCTCTCGGCAGCGACCGCGCGCTGGTCTACGGTGATGCCGGGTGGATGGAGCGCGCTTTTCAGCGCTACGGTTTCGAGGCGTTCAAGCGGGTGGAACCGGCCGCGGCGCATGACCTAAAGGCCGGCGAAGTTGGTCTCGTGCACGTGGCGGACTGGCCTCTGACGATGGTGCAGGCAAGGGCGCCTACAATCGCAGGAGGCGGCGCGCAGCGCGAAGCCCTCGAAAAGGCGTGCGAGGCCTGCATCGACGAGACCGCACGTGCGATCGTGACGGGGCCGGTCAGCAAGGAAGCCGTCAGCCTGTCCGGGGTGTCGTTTCGCGGGCAGACGGAGCATCTGGCAAGGCGTGCCGGGGTCAACGTCGAGAGTGTCACCATGATGTTTCTCGGCCCCCGCCTCAAAGTCGCCCTCGTCGCGACCCACTGGCCGATCAAACGCGTCCCCTCGACCGTCACACGGGAGCACATCGAGCGAACGGTGCGGCACCTGACCGATGCCCTGTCGCGCTGGTCGCCCGACGCGAAGCCCTTGCGCATTTTGGTCTCGGGGCTCAACCCGCACGCAGGCGAGGGAGGACTCCTCGGCACCGAGGAGGAGACCATCATCGCACCGACGCTCGATGCACTTCGAGCAGAAGCTCCGTTTTCGAGCAACGATGCGGAGCTCATCGGGCCGACACCCGCCGAGGCGGCGTTTCGCTATGCGGCCGACGGGCGCGCGCACGGTGTGGTGGCGATGTTCCACGATCAGGCGACCATTCCCTCGAAGCTTCTCGATTGGGGCGAAGCGGTGAACGTGACCTGGGGCCTGCCCTTCGTGCGCACCAGCGTCGACCACGGCGTCGCCTATGATGCAGCCGCGGCCGGCTATGCGTCCGAGAGCGGTATGGTCGCCGCCATCCGGGCAGCGCAACGGCTGACCGGCGGACCGCGAGAATGACAGCAGACATCGTCATTCGAGGAGCCCGGGAACACAACCTGAAAAACGTCACGCTGCGCCTCCCAAGAGGGCGGCTGACCGTGGTGACGGGGCCGAGCGGAAGCGGCAAGTCGAGCCTGGTTTTCGACACGCTCTATGCCGAGGGCCAGCGCCGCTACGTCGAGTCACTGAGCGGACACGCCCGACGGGTGCTGACCAAGCTCAAGCGTCCGGACGTCGACGTCATCGAAGGCCTGTGTCCGGCCATTGCGGTGCGGGAGCGCGCTCCTTCGCGAAATCCGCGATCGACGGTTGGCACCCTGACCGAGGTCTATGACTACATGCGCGTGTTGTTCGCGACGGTTGGCGAGGTGCATTGCCCCGTTTGCGGAGAGCGACTGACGGCGCACTCCGTCGCCCAGGTCGTACAGGAGGCCCTGAGCCTTCCCGAAGGTACGCGCTTTGCGGTTCAGGCGCCGATCGTACGGGCGGGTGCAGAGGTTCCCAAAGAGCTCGGGGCGGATTTGCGGAGGAAGGGGTTCGTTCGCCTGCGCGTCGACGATGCGCTGGTGGACTTGGAAGATCTCGGGACGCTCCCAGGCGGGGTGGCGGTCGACGTGGTCATCGACCGGCTTTCGGTTCGAGAAGGGATCGGCGCGCGCCTGGCCGAGGCGATCGAGCTGGCCTACCAGTTGAGCGGCGGCGTGGTCGAGCTGCGCGAGCGGGAAGGCGGAAGGCATCGGTTCTCCGAGCAGTACGCATGCTTCGAGGGCCACGCGTCGGTTCCACGGGTGACGCCGCAGCTCTTCTCGTTCAACACGCCGCTTGGCGCGTGTGCGCGCTGTGACGGACTGGGCGTGACGCGGAAGTTCACTGCCGAGCTGGCGGTCACCGACCCGAGTCGTTCGTTGCGCCGCGGCGCGGTAACGGCCTGGGGGAAGCCCAAGCTCGCGTACTACCGATCGATGCTCGAGAAGCTCGTTTCAGCGGGGGTCGACCTGGACACGCCCTTCGAGAAGCTCGACCCGAAGCAGCGCCGCGCGGCGCTTGACGGCGGAGCTGGGTTCGAGGGCATCTTGCCGGGGCTCGAACGACGCGCCCGCGAGTACGCTCGTCGCAAGCTCGCCGAGGGGGGGGACGAAGAGCGGGTCCTGGAGTTCTTGGACGAGGAGCTCGGGCAGTTCGCCCGAATGGAAACCTGCCCCGAATGCGACGGCTCGCGGCTCAACCAGAACGCGCGCTCGGTGCGTATCGAGGGCCGGGCGATTCATGAGCTGAGCGCGTTCGGCCTGAGCGACCTCGAGGACTGGCTCCAAGGGGTTTCGGTGTCGCCACAGCGCGAGGCGGCGGTGCGGCCCTTGCTGCAATCGGTCGCCGACCGGGTCGCGTTCCTTCGGCGCGTCGGCCTTGGATACCTCAGCCTCGATCGAAGCGCGGGAAGCCTCTCCGCCGGCGAATCCCAGCGCGTCCACCTGGCAACGCAGCTCGGCTCTCGTTTGTCCGGCGTGCTGTACGTGCTCGACGAGCCGACCGCGGGTCTTCACCCCGCCGATGCGACCCAGCTCTTGGGGACGCTCGGCGATCTTGCTGACCTAGGGAACACCTTGGTCGTGGTCGAGCACGACGAGCAAACGATGCGCACCGCCGAGCACATGGTCGAGATGGGCCCAGGTGCGGGTGAGCTCGGAGGCGAGCTCGTCGCCCAGGGTAGCGTCGCGGAGATCATCGCCGACGAGGACTCGTTGACCGGCGCCTATCTGTCGGGCCGTCGCAGCGTGGAAGTGCCGTCGCAAAGGCGCGCGGGTCGGGGCTCGCTCGCCGTTCGAGTCGCAGCGCTTCACAACTTGCGCGACGTTCGCGCAGAGTTTCCGCTGGGTGCGCTGTGCTGTGTCACGGGCGTGAGCGGAAGCGGCAAGAGCTCGCTGATCGTCGATGCGCTCCTGCCTGCGACTCGGGCGAAGCTCGGACTGACCGCGGAGGTCCCCACGGGCGTGTCGCTGGACGGGGGCCGGGGGCTCGAGCGTGTGTCCTTCGTCGACGCTACGCCAATCGGACGCAGCGCGCGCTCCAATCCGGCGACGTATCTCGGTCTGCTCGGGCCGCTTCGGGAGCTCTTCGCCGGGCTCCCCGAGGCGCGTGCGCGGGGCTATCGCGCCGGGCGTTTCAGCTTCAACGTCAAGGGCGGCCGCTGCGAGGCGTGCAAGGGCGA
>SHLP01000266.1 GCA_004283055.1 Deltaproteobacteria bacterium | reverse complement strand
GCGTGTCCCTAGGAGCGGCGGCTGATCATGAGGGTGGCGGCGGGGGTCTTTCTTGCGACGCGGAGCGCTAGCTCGCTGAAGAGACGTTTGCCGCGCTGGTGGCGTAGGCCCAGGATGATGAGGTCGTTCGGGCCGGCCTCCTGCGCGAGCGCTTCGACGATGTCGTTCGTTTCGAGGAGCTTGGCGTCGGGGGCGCCGTAGGTTTCTTCTTTTGCGAACACGCGAAGCTCCCGTTCGCGCTGGAGCTTGGAGGCTAGGGGCAGGTTTTCCCTAGTCGCCTGCACGAAGCGCACGTTCTTCAAGCCCGCGCGCCCGAGGCTTCCGAGGAGCCTCGCTCGAAGCGCATCGTGGCCGCCCCGGCCGCCCACGGGGACGATGATCTTCGTGTCGGCGCCGGGCGACCAGTCTTTGGGAGCGCGCAGGACGACCACGTCGCAGTCGACGGCGTTGAGCAGCTGCTCGATGTGGGCCACGTTGCTCTGCTCTTCGAGTGAGGAGAAGCCGATGAGGAGGCTTTCGCAGTCTCGGGCCTGCGCGATTCGTTCGATTTCTCTCCATGGGTCGGTTGCGATCGTCATGAGCGCTTCGGGTGTGTGCCCGGCCGTGAGGGACGCGGCCATGGCCTGTTCGACGACGCGCTGTGCGTCAGCCAGCGCTCTGGTCGTCTCTGCCTCGGCCGCCGCGAAGTCCGTGGGCCGACGAACGACGGTGAGCAGAAGCACGCGACCAACGAACGGGATGGCCAGGGCGTTGGCGAGGGTGACCATGCCGACTGCGCTCGATGGGTTGGCGACTGGCACCAAGACGAGAGGACTTCGCCCCCGCAGCGAGCCGAGGTGGGGGTCCCGCGCCTCGGCAAAAGCATCGACGGCCTGGGCGCGGCCTTTGAACAGTCCGAAGTAAAGAATGACGCCGAGGCCGAGCCACACTGCGACGACGCCACCTGCGCGGGGGACGACGACGCCCTGATAAGCGGCAAGCGCTGCGCAGGCCAGACCGCCGAGGACGGGGATGGCGGGGAACCAAGGGGTCTCGAACGGGGCCTTGGTGCGCGTTCGTCGGCGCGCGAGAAGGCTCGTCCAGTGCACGAGCGCGAACGAAATCAAGAAGATGAGGCTTGCCGCGGCGCCGGCGGCGGATACGTCGCGCACCATCATGAGAAGAAATGCCATGGCGAGGGCGGTGGCGTAGATCGACATGATCGGGGTGCCACGCGTCGGGTGTTCCTCTTGGAGCACGCGGGGGAGGGTGCGGTCGCGGGCCATGCGGAGAGCGACGCGGCTCGCCGCGAAGATGCAGGCGGAGAGGGCCGAGAGGGTCGAGAGGATCGCGGCGACGACCACGAGCCAGTAGCCGAAGACGCCGGCGTAGTTTTGTGCGGCAACGGCCATGACGGTGGCGGGGTTCTCGGCGCTCATCTGGGAGATGCTCTGTTCGGGGCCGACGCCGACGGTCGAGGTCAGAAACAGGAACGGGATGTAGACGGCAAGCGCGATGCCGAGCGAGGCGAGCATGGCGCGCGGGATGTTGCGCTCGGGGTCTTTGACCTCGCCCCCGACGGCGGCGATCAAATCGAAGCCCTGAAGCGCGATGAAAGTGAAGCCCATCGCAGTCAGGAGCCCCGTCGCGCCGTGCTCGAAGAACGGGGTGAGGCCGCGTCTTGCCGTGCCGCTGGGCGCGATTCCGAGCGCCCAGGCGCCTCCGGCGAGAAGGATGGCGAAGACGACGAGCTTGCCGATCGTCTCGATTTGGCCGCCGCCTCTGTTGCTGCGAATCAGCAGCAGGCTGTACGCGCCTGTGGCAAGAACGGCGAGCGCGCTCCGAGCGGCGCGGCCGTGAAGCCACGGGGGAGCTGCGCCGCCGCCCGCGACCCAGAGCTCGTCGATGGCCAGGAGGGCGTATTCGGCGAAGCCGAGCGCGTAAAGCACGCCGGCAACGATGTACGCAAACCAGAGCACCCAGCCGACGACGAAGGCCGCACGCACGGTGAGCACCTTTTTGGCGAAGGTGTACGCGCCGCCCGACTCCGGGAACATCGACGACATCTCGGCAAAGCTCAGCGCCGTCATGATGGCAAGGGCGCCGTTGAGGGCGAAGGCGAGGATGGCGCTCGGGCCGGTTTCGCGAAATGCGGCGCCCGCCAGGACGAGAATGCCGCCGCCCACGATGGCTCCAACGCCTACGCCGGTCGCCTGGACAGGGCCAAGATGCCGCTTCTCCCCTCCCTTTGATGCCGCCGACACTGGGGCGGAGATTAGGCGGGGGCGAGGGGAACGCCAAATTGAAACAGCTTGTTCCCCGGGACGGGAGGAGCAGGTTCACGGGCACGGGCACGGATGTGCTGGAGGGTGGTTGATGGGCTTGTTGCCTGGTCCGTTTTAGTTACACCG
>SHLP01000040.1 GCA_004283055.1 Deltaproteobacteria bacterium | reverse complement strand
AGGCGACGGCCGTACTGGCTGCGGCGAATGTCGCGTTGGATTTCCCGCTTTCGCTTGTTGGAGACGCCGAGCATGATGCCGGAGGTGAGCATGCCGACGAAGCTCAGGCCGGCGATCGTCCCACCGAGCGGCAGCATGACCTTGCCTGCGTTGTTGCAGAGCAGGGTATCGTACGTGTTCGCCTGTTCTTTCGGCACCTCCTGACACTGCGAAAGCCCGACTCCCGCGATGATGGAGCCGACCAGGAAGCCTGCGCTCGTGCCGATCAGCGCGTTTCGTGTGCGCCGGCTGCGATCGCGGGCCTCTTCGAGGTCGACTTGGAGCCAGTTCTGCTCGCGGGATTGGTTGGGCGCCGAGGTCGTAACAGAAATGGAATGGCCCGTTTCGGCTTCGGTGGTGGCGGAGGATTGTTGCGCCGATGCGGAACCTGCAATCGAGCACACGGCGGCAACGACGAGAGTGCGTGCAATCGCTGAACGAGTCATGACGCGGACGCTAGCCCAACGTCCAAGGCTCATCAAATCCAAAGCGTTTCGGTTGGCAACACTCTGAGGCGACGAACGCGCACGTGGCGCATGACCGAATGAGCTGCCTGAACGCGCGTCCACGGCCTCAGCTCACAGGGTCCTCCACTTGCATCGTGGACGAAGCGGCAGGACACTCGAGCATGGTTCCGGGACGGATTGCTGGCCGACAGCGGAGGGTCTTGGCTCGAACCATCGCGCTGTGCTTGATCGCAATCGCATCGGCGCTGTTGGCCGCTTGTGGAGTTCGGGGTGGTGCTCCGCCTGGAACACCTGGACACGTGAGTGAAGCCAACGAGGCATGTGCGACCCTCTTCTGCTCCGCCGAGGCGCAATCTGACTCGGATCCGCGCTGTGCTCCCTCGTGCAAGTGCGGTCGCTACGAGTTCTCTGAGCCCGACTACAACGAGCAGGACGCTTACGCGCTACGCAGCTGGAGGCTCCTGAACCCCCCAAAACCCCTTCCGAGCAACCCTTTCGACGAGACGCCCGCACAGGACGACGACTCCCCGGCGTACTGCGCCGCCATCCCCGTCGCCCCTAGCCCAACAGCACGCACCTACCGGCTCAAAACGTTCCCGACGGAACGAGCGGCACGCGCAGCGGGCGGTCAGGTGACGCACCGCGGCCGCTGCGGGGCCTGCTCCTCGTTCCAAGACCTCGCCACTTACATCGAACGGCGAAACCTCAACCGCGCAGGGCGCCGGTGCGGCATGCGAGGGATGTTCGGGGACAAGACGCAGCTCAGTTGCTTGGAGAATCTCGGCTTCACCGAAGCCTGCGCCCAAATCTGGAGCTTCAACATCGAAAACACACGCTCGAAGTGCATGGGAACCTGCGCCGCGACCGCCCCGACGAAGCACAAGCTGCCCGACGGGAGCTTGAACGCCTGCCTCGCGTGCGATGAAGTGAACAGCGGCCCCACCTTCAAGGCGTTCGCAGGCAGAACCCGCCGCCGTTCGGGTTTGTCGTCTGGGATCGCGCGCCCCTGCCTCGACGCACAGGGCAAACGCGCGGTCTTCCCAGTGCAGCACTACTACTTAACTCGCTCTAGCCGGTGATTTCGGCCCGGTTTTCAAAACGCGAGGTTCATCCCGACCGGGCTCGTTTCTCTCGCAGCTCTTGGCGCGATCTCGTGCGCCGAATTGTGCTTGCCTCCGCAGCGAATCGCCGAGATGCTGCCGCCATGCGCCTAACCCACGCACTGCTCACACTCCTCTTTCTTCTCGCAGCCTGTGGCAGTGGGGAAGGCGAAGCCGCTCCCCCCGAAGGGCCCAGGGGTCCCGGCCAGGACGCGTGGACGCTGGTGTCTCCCGAACGCGTTGCCGCGGAGTGTGGCCTCGATCCCGGGCTTCTCGCTCAGGCCGACGCCGAGCTCGATCGGGGATACGCTGTGATTCGTTACGGCAAGCTCTGTCACGAGCACTACCCGAGCGACCGATATCCGGGCGGCGTCGATGTGCCGGAGATCGTGTGGTCCGCCACCAAAACCCTCGCCGGAGTCCTCACGGGGGTCGCGGCCTGGCAAACACGCGACCTCGAGCGCACGGGCCGGAAGACCGGGCCTCTGCTCGCCACGGACCGCGTCGACCATTGGCTTGATTCGTTTTCGTTCAACCCCGATGCGCAGGTGGGCCACGTGCTGGGCATGGTCGCCCACAACGACGACTTGAGCTCAGCCGAGCTCGACTTCGACTACGACGCAACGGGCTCGGTGCAAATCAACCGCCTCAACGACGTCGTTGCGACCGCCATCGCCCAGGACCCTGCGCTCGGCGAGAGCGTGCACGAGCTCTGGGAGCAGTATTTGCGCTTGCCGTTGGGCATGGCGCAGTCCGACTGGGACACTGACTCGCCCGACAAACCGTTTGCGCTCGGTTGGACGACGACCGTGCGCGACATGGCGCGCCTGGGCCTATTGATGCTGGATGGCGGGCTCTGGGACGGCGAGCGTCTCGTCGGCGAGGACTGGATCTACGCGATGACGCACCCGTCGTTCGAGATCGCGACGACCGGGTATGGCCATCTCACCTGGCTGATCGCACGATCGAACGTCGACAACGGCGACAGCAAGTCGACGGAGCCGAACGCGGTGTGCACGCCGTCTGCCATCTGGAACGAGTACCCGCACGGGCTCTCGGAATCGCCCGATTGCAACTACCTCGAGCCCTGGGATTGCGGCCAGACGTACGACGTTGGAGTGTGGTACGCGGCGGGTCTCATGGGCAACTACATCATCGGCCACCCGGGGCTCGACATGGTGTTGGTGGTCAAGAACATCGGCGACAACGGTCAGGGCCGAGCGTGGGAAGCGGTTCGACCGGCGGTGGTTGCCCTCGACCCGACGTTCGGCGGCGATGAGCAAGCGTTCTGCGAGGCGTACGCGGCGGGGGACTACGCGCCGGACCTCGCCGAGTCGCCCTAACGGCTCGCAAAGAGGGACCTCGAACCGCGGCGGACTAGTCCTCGAGCAGTCGACGCGGGTGCTTGCCGTCGACGAACCCCATGAAGGGAGCGTGAATGCTGTAGCCAAGCATCCGCTGGATGTGCTCGCTGCATTGCTTCACGGTTTGCCGTGAGAGCGACAGACTGTAGTTCTCCTGCGTTCGACACCACGGCGCGCAGTACTGCGCGGATACGCAAAGCCGCGCGGCGTGGCTTCGGTTCGCCCCACCGCCGTGCCAGAGCGTTCCGAGGAAAAGCACCACCGACCCGGCGGGCATCACGACGGGGGTGAGGTGCTCGAGGTCGGCCTCGGACGGCATGCGGTCGTCCCAGAGGTGGCTCCTCGGGATCACCACCGTGGCGCCGTTCTCCTCGGTGAAGTCGTCGATGGCCCAAATCGTCGCGGCGCCGAGCGGCGGCCGTGGACGCTGCACGCGGTAAAAGGCATCGTCAGGATGCAGAGGCTGCTGCGCTTCGCCCGGCAAGATGTTGATCGCCTGAAGCTGCGAGAGCAGATAGTTGGGCTCGAAGATTCGGTCGAGGCATCCGAGGATGAGCGGATGGTCGACCAGTGGGTTGCACACCAGCGATTTCTCGAAGAACGCGTAGAGCCGCTGCGTCTTGAAGCCCTCGAAGTTGTTGCGCCCGGAGTCGTATTCGAAGCGCGGAATCAGGTCTTCTTTGATCTCGGCGACGAGCTCGGTCGAAATCACGTTCTCGATGATGACGTAGCCATCCCGCTCGATGGCCGCCATCAGGCGATCGACTTCCGCGGCTGAGGCCTGCTGCTGTGACCCCGCGGTCGAGGGGTACTTTTTCGCGAGCTCGACCTGCGAGTACTCCTCGATGTCTTCAACGACGATGCGTCCCACGAGATGAGTCTCCGACAGCCCGCCACGCAGGTCAACGGGGGCAGCGTGGTGCTGCAAGACTGCACCGGACGAAATCGACGGCACCGGTCACCGCGTACCGCGAGGTTTTGCTCTACCCGGGAGTGAAGGTCTTGGCTCCCGTTGCGCATGGTCTGCGCCGATGGTTGAAGATTCGCAGGACTTGCGCCTCAGAGGTTTGCAGGAAGCGGCGAAACGCTCGCGTCCGCTTGGCACGTCACTTGCTTCAACCAATGCAGCGCAAGCGGCAGTCGCTGCGTGGCGAGTGCAGCAAAGGAGCGAAGAAATGACGATACTGCGGCTTTCACGAATGTTCATCCTCTCCATCGCGCTCGCGAGTATGGGCTGCGCCAGCACCGAAGACGGCGGTGATGGAGGGAACGCCGGAGAGGGTGGCGCTGGCAGCGGCGGCACGGGCGGCCAGGGTGGCGTCGGCGGCGTGGGTGGCGTCGGCGGCGTGGGTGGCGTCGGCGGCGTGGGCGGCGTGGGCGGCGTCGGCGGCGCGGGTGGTCAAGCGGGCGCAAGCGGCCTCGTGGCCTACTATCCCTTCAACGGCAATGCCCAGGACGAAAGCGGAAACGGCAATGATGGGAGCGCGGTCGGCGGAGCCGCGTTGGCCATGGATCGATTCGGGAGCGCCGACAGTGCATATCAACTGGACGGGACAAGCGGCTACATCGAGGTCCCGGACAGCCCGGACTTCGACTTCAATCAACCGATCACGGTGACCGCCTGGGTCTATCTGAATGACAACACCAGTGCGAGCATTGTCGGGCAATGGGGGCCCGGCGGTTTCGGTGGAGACGCGTTCGTGCTCTCGGTGAGGAGCGGCAAGCTCAAGTTTACCCTTCCCAGGCCAGGCCTCTATGAATTGGACTCGCAGAGCACTCTGACCGAGATGGAGTGGCTGTTCGTCGGTGTCGTGTACGACGGTGCAGACGTGAAGTTGTTCATCAACGGCGTGCAGGATGCATCTGACACCTTCGCCGCCGCTCAGGTCGACTCGGACCAGCCCGTGCGAATCGGCCTCGAGCAAATCATCAGCGGCGACGCAGCCTACCTCGACGGGCTCGTAGACGACGTGCGCATCTACAATCGTGCGTTGTCAGACCTGGAGATAGAGCAGTTGTCTCAGCCCTGAGTTGATAGGAAGCCTTAGAGGGCGGTCTATCAGAGCCGCAGAGCCAGCAGCAACGCGCGAACAAAGAAAAGGGCCGCTCCAGGGAAGGAGCGGCCCTCGCATTACGCGCAATCCAGCGGTGTGCTGATAGCGTTGTTATGGCGTCGGTTGAATGGTTCGGATCGGCTGGTTGTTGGGAGCGGCGGCGTCCGGAATGATCGCCCAGAGCTCTGGATTCAGCTGATCCGCGTCGTTCGAGGTGTTCTCATCAACCGCGACCAGGATGCTGACGACGTCAACAGTGACTGGCACATCGACTGGACCCACATCAGCGCAAGCGCTCTCGTCGTCGAGGGTGACGTCAAAGCCAAGCTTGTACGTGCCCTCGGCGAGGTCGAGCGCGTCTGCTCCGTCCACTTGTTCTTCAAATGCAAGTGCGGGAATCAGCGTTTGGCAGTCAGGATCTTCGCCGAGCGAAATATTAACCGGGTCAAGAGCAGGGTCATTCGCACCATGTGCAACCAACACGCGACCGCTGCCGGCTTCGAGGCCCTCCGTGCTGTTGTCGAAGACGAATACGTTGACGGGAAGCTCCGCGTTCGTGCGGTATGCAACCACGACGAGGTCGGTTTCTTCCGTCACCATAACGCCATCTACCGAGAGAAGTGGATCGGTGTCACCCGAGACTCCAATGCCGATGTCGTACGTGCCAACCTCGAGTGCGATCTTGCCGGTGCTCTGCGAATATTCCAGAGTGCCGAGCGCAGTCGCCTCTGTTCCGTTAACAAACAAAGCGACCGCTGTGTCCTCGGCGGACGGTACCTCTGGTGCAAGGTGCACTGCGGTCACGTTACCGGTAGCAGGCATGCCACCTGTGCCGCCGTTGCCTCCCGTGCCGCCGGGCGGCGGAGTCGCGTCGTCGCCGCACCCTGCGGCTGCCAATGCAACTGCCGCTACGATCCCCAACAAGCTTTTGTAATTTTTCATAAATCCTCCTTGTGACCCGTCTAAGTCATGTCTAGGTCTTGTCCAGGTCCTACAGACCAACAGCGATCCGTCAATGCCCCGGAGTCACTTTTCTCGTTGGAGCGGCGTAAGCTGCGTATATGACGCGATATTTCGGGATGGCTCTAGTCGCCTTGCTCGTCGGCTGCGCCGGTCGGAGCGGCTTGGAAGCTTCCACAGTGGGCTGGATTCGGGTCGAAACCGAGGATCTGGTGATCCGGACCGACGTCGGCAGAGAAAAAGCCGTCCGGCTCGCTGCGAGCTACCAGCGCTTGCGTACGGCGATCGCGGAGAACGAGCTCCCGTGCGCCTTCGAGCGGAGCAACGTTCCGATGGAGTTCGTTTTGTTGAAGGACCCCCGGGACATCGAAGACCTCGCGGGTCGCCACACGGCTGGTTTTTCCGCGCGTCCACCGAGCAGCTATCTCGACGCGAAGCTTCAGCTGGTGATGGACAGCCGCCAAGCCGCAATAGATTCGCAGCTGTTCGTCCACGAGCTGACCCATGGCGCCGTCGCGATCTGTTTCCCTGGTGGTCGACCCTGGCTGCACGAGGGCATGGCTTCGTTTTACGAAACCGCGCGAATCGATGGCGGTGAGCTCATCCTGGGCATGCCCGCCTACGGCTTCGTGCCCATGACCAACGTCGAGCCCATGTTCGATATCTACCCAGTGCGCGCGAATGGTGCCGAGGTCTGGACCTACCTCACTCGGCTCGCGCGCGGCGACGATGAAGACAAAGCTTGGGCCGGAGCGTTTGCCGGCGTCGACGTCGCGTCGAGGTGCCGAGACTACCTCGATGTCGAATACAAGATGGGGGGCCGCGCGATCTCGGTCGCAGCGCCCCGACAGCCGACGGTCCATCCGATGTCCCAACTCGACGTCGCGCTGCTGCGTTCTCGGCTTTACGCCTGGCGGTCGGAGGAGGGCGCCAAGGCGGCGCTCGAGTACCTGGAGCTTGCCGCTTCCAAAGACCCCAGTGCGAGCAACGTGATGCTGCACAAGGCGGCGCTCCACCTCGAAGCCGGTCGAGAACAAGAAGGTTGGGCGTGGCTCGAGAGAGCCATCGAGCAGGCGTCGGCCGATCCGCAGGTGGCGGCGACCGCGGTTCTCTGGTTCGCGGGCAAGGACGGCGCTGCATCGGAACGGGCGAGACTCGACGCCTGGGCTCGGACCTTGCGCGTCTCCGCCCAGACCGCGTTCCAACTTGCAGCGCTGGGGGAGTACTTCGTGCGGGTCGCCGGAGACCCCAGCTCCGGATTCGAATCGCTCCAAAGGTCGCTCACGCTCGATGCGACTTCATGGCGAACCTACGCGCTCATGGGCGAAGCGCTCGCTGAGCTCGGAGAACCAGCAAAGGCAAAACAGGCCTACTACACCGCGATCGCCCTGACCGGGCACGGGTCCCGCCAACTGCGCGACTCGTTGAAGCAGCGAATCCATGAGCTAGATCGCCCCGAGAACCGATGAGGCTTGCGGCTTGGATGCTGGTTTGTGCGATGCTCGGCTGCGCTGCGGGACAGACGCCCAAGCAAAGCGAGGCTGAAACCTACGCACCCGCCCCAGCGTCCATTTTGACCCCAGACGAAGTCGGGACCAGGATCGGCACGCTCCGCTTCTTTGACGGACTCCCGGACGCAGAAACGGTGGAGACGGTCTACGAGCACCTCGACTTTCTGCGCGGGGTTCGAGCCTACCTGCAAACCATCCCTGGCGCGTCGATGATGGCGATGCGCGACGGTATGGAGGCAGCCGGCATGCTGCCGAACTACACCGTGCTGCTCACCGAGTCGATGATGGACTCGAAGTCGCTGTTCCTCACCGGAGACAGCGAAACCATTTACGCGCTCGCGTGGATCAGCCTGAAAGGCGGCCCCGTCGTGGTCGAGACGCCGCCTCGCGCGCTTGGCGTGTTTGCCGATGCATGGCAGCGGCCTCTCGCCGAGACGGGCAAGTCGGGCGCGGACCGCGGCCGCGGCGGCCGATATGTGATCGTGCCGCCGGCGTATGCGGGCTTCGTGCCGCGCAGTCGGTTCGCGGTGCAGTCTTCGACATTCGGGGTCTGGGCTCTGTTCCGAGGCGCCTTGTCCAAGGGTAGCCCGAAACGCGCGGTCGAGAGCTTCAAGAAGCATTTGAAGATCTATCCGCTCAAAGAATCGGCGCGTCCGCCGCCCAACATGTTCGTCGATGTCTCGGGGCATGCGTTCAACACGCTGCACCCGACCGACTTCAGCTATTTCGAGCAGGTCAACGCGCTCATTCAGGAAGAACCAAGCTCAGCGCAGGATCCGGAGGTACTCGGCCTTCTCGCGTCGATCGGAATCGAAAAGGACGAGCGGTTCGCCCCGGACGCACGGATGAAAGCGATCCTCGGGGATGCAGCCGCGGTCGGCAATGCGACCGCGCGGGCCCTGCTGTTCGCTCCGCGGGACGAAGAGGCCGCTCTCTACGACGACCGACACTGGCAGCGGCTCCTGACGGGTGGCAGCCACGAATTCTTGCGGAACGGAAGGCGTCTCATCGACGCGCGGGCGCGGTTCCACAGCTACGCCGCGGGCGTGCCCCCGAACAGTGACACCCCAAAGGCCGGCAGCGGCTCCGACTCGGCTGCCACGTTCCGCGACAGCGGGGGCGAGCCGCTCGATGGCGCTCGAACCTACACGCTCACTCTCAATCCCGATGTGCCGGCGGCCTATTTCTGGTCGATGACAGTCTACGACAACCAGACCCGGTCGATGCTACAGACCGACCAGCGCTTTCCGAGCGTCATCCTCGGCCAGCGCCGCCTGCACCCCAATGACGATGGCTCGCTCACGCTCTGGTTCGGGCCGAAAAAACCCAGAGACCGCAAGTCGCGCGCAAACTGGATTCAAACCGTGCCCGGCAAAGGTTGGAACGCGGTCTTCCGCCTGTACGGACCGCAACAGGAATGGTTCGATCACACCTGGCGCCTGAATGACATCGTACGCGTGAACGAGCTGCCCCGCACGGCACCGTCGAAGAACCCACCGAAGATGCGAACCGAGATCCCGGCGTCGGTTCGAACACCGGACTTGGTGCAGACGCGAATCGGCGCCCTTCGGTTTGTCGACGGGTTCCCAACCGACGACACCGTCGAGCAGGTCTACGACAACCTCGATTTCATCCGCGGGGTCGACGCGTTTCTGAGCACGCTCTGTGGGGCGTCGCTGGTGGCTATGCGGCGAGGCTTCCGCGACGCGGGCATCGACGACAACGATGTCGTTGGCCTGTTTGACGGCTTGATCGACTCGCACTCCCTGTTTCTCACGCCAAACACAGAGAGCATGTACTTCGGGACGTGGCTCGACCTGAGCAAGGGCGCTGTGATCGTGAAAAGCCCGCCGAACACGCTCGGCATCGTCGACGACTTTTTCTTTCGCTATGTTGCGGACCTCGGAAACACCGGGCCCGACGAGGGCAAGGGTGGGCTGTACCTGTTCGTGCCTCCCAACTACCAGGGCCAGATCTCGGAGCGCTACTTCAACTACGTATCTCGCACTCGGGGAAACATCTTGATGTGGCGCGGCTTCCTCGACCCGGCCGACCCGGAACGCGCGGTGCAGGACATCAAGAAGTCTCTTGAGATCTACCCGCTCGAATTCGAAATCAGCGACGAAGAAATCGACCTGACAGCGCAGGCTTCTGCCGAGGATGCCGATGCGGGCGAACAGGAGGAAGACACGGTTCGCTTCGTCCGCATGACGGGGAAGTCGATCAACACGATTCACTCGAACGACTTCGGCTTTTACGAAGAGATCGACGAGCTGGTGCAAGAGGAGCCTCCGGAGGCCTTGGGCTCGGAGCTTCTCGGCTTGCTGGCCTCGATCGGCATCGAGAAGGGGAAACCGTTTTCGGCAGACACACGCATGCGCGGCATTCTCAGTGATGCGGCGGCCGTTGCCAACGCCACGGCGCGTGCCATCGCGTTTCGTCACCGCGATCCCGCGGCGTATCTCTACGAAGATTCGGGCTGGTACACGTCCTTCGTAGGCAAGAGCCATCGCTACGAGCGCGGCGGCGTCCGCATGCTCGACGCCCGCACGATGTTCTTCTATCTCGCCACCATGACGACCCCAGCGATGGTGGCCACCAAGCTGGGCGTCGGCTCGCAGTACGCGCTCGCCGCAACCGATTCTGACGGCCGCTACCTCGACGGAACCAAACGCTATGAGCTCAACCTGCCCAGGGGCATCCCGGCCAAGGACTTCTGGTCGATCGTCGTCTACGACCCGCAGACTCGCTCTCTGCTTCAGACCCCGCGCACGAGCAGACCGAGCTTGAGCAGCCACAGCGGTGAGGTCGTGCCCAACGTAGATGGCTCGACGACGATCTACTTCGGCCCGAGCCCGCCAGAGGGCAAGGCAAGCAACTGGATCCAGACCGTGCCAGGCAAAGGCTGGTTCACGATCTTGCGGCTGTACGGCCCCCTGAAGCCGTGGTTCGATAAAACGTGGAGACCGGGCGAGATCTCGTCGATCCGATGACGATCGGGCCTACGCTCCGACGCTGTCGATGTTTCTGGACTGTGGACCTGGACCGTCAAGGAATCTGGGTGCTCGATTCCTGCGGCCAGGTGGTCAATCAGGCGGTTTCGAGAGCTTTAGAGGGCTTGCGGTTTTGGGACTTTCTGTGCATGTACAGATTGTATTGTCAAAGATGGCCAAACCGGGGATGTTGCCGATTCGCTCGGTGGTGGCGCTCACGGGCCTGAATCCCGACACCATTCGTGCGTGGGAACGGCGCTACAAAGCGATCGAGCCCGCCCGCAGCGAGGGCGGAACGCGGCAGTTCAGCGAGGAAGACGTCACTCGGCTGATCTGCTTGAAGGATCTCCGGGAAAGGGGATACGGGCTTCAGACGCTGGCCGCGCTGCCGACGAGCGAGCTGACGGCGATGCGCCACAGCCAAAAGCCGTCGGTCCAAACCCCCCCGCCGAAGCAGCCCCCGTTGACCTCCGATCAGCAGGCCTATTTGAATGCGATCGAAGAGCTTGATGTGGGCACAGCGCTCGCGAAGCTCAGGGACATGAGTGAGCACCTCGGCAATCTGCAGCTGATCCTCGGCGTGGCGATCCCCATCATGTGGGAGGTCGGCCGCCGTTGGAGCGAGGGCACGCTCGGCACAGCGCCCGAGCATCTGGTGCGCGCACAGCTCAAGAGCCTGATGACGAGCCGACTCGAGCAAATCCCGAGCTCACCCGGAGCGCGGCGTCTCTTGTTCACCACGCCAGCGGGGCAGCTTCACGAGTTCGGCATTCTCGCGGGCTCTGTCTTAGCAAAAGAAGCCGGCTTCGACGTGCTCTACTTGGGTCCCGACCTTCCGACCGAAGACATCATCTGGAGCGTCGCGCGCAGCAACGCCGACATTTTGGTTCTGTCCGTGGTCCGGCGCATGAGCGAGGACGAGATGAAGCAGATGGAACGACTGGTCGACACCGTGTCCCCCAACGTGCCGGTTTGGATCGGGTGCCCACCGGATCACCCGCTCGTCGCCCGAATCCCCAAGGCCACTTGCATCAGCTCGATCGATGATTTCCAGAGGGCAGCCGCCTCGCTTCTCGCCGACCAGGCCAACTGAGGACCAAGAAATTCCTCCTCCCTCTCCAAATCTGGACAGATCCGTCGATATCCGGTCACGATTTATCCCAAGGCCTTCGCGAACCACACCGGGCCTGCATCAGCTCTAAGGATATGGGATCATGTGCTTAAAATCCTGATACGCGGACCGCTCACGGTTTAGGCTTGGAGAAATCGCTTGCGACCAGGCTTGCGCTTTTCTGGACAGAAACTAGACAGGACGCACCCAACTAATCTCGAGGAGATCCTTGTCATGAACAACTCTGTCCACCGTCCACGCCTCGTTCTGGCCGCGCTCGCGCTGGCCGTAGCTACCGTCACTGTCGCCCCGACGCCTGCAGCCGCGTATCACGTCACCTACCACAAGCGCGCGAACGTGCTCGAGGAGCTGCGCGACGATGGCCGCTTCGGCGTCCTAATCTCTGCGCTCGAGGCGACCGGCCTCGACGAGGCGGTGGCCACCGCGCGCATCACGCTGTTTGCACCTACCGACGAGGCATTCCAGCCCCTCATCGACGACGGTACGGTCGAGGCCCTGCTCGAAGAGGAGGGCTTGACGACCCTGACCGACATCCTCCTCTACCACGTCATTGAAGGCCGCGCCTCGACGTACACGCTCGAGCGCAAGCGCACCCCCGACACGCTGCTGGGTGAACCGGTGATCCTGAAGAGGACAGCCGATGCGCTCTTCGTCAACGACTCTCAAATCATCGACGCCAACAATCGGGCGAAGAATGGAAACTACAACGCGATCGATGCGGTCCTGCTCCCGCCCTCGGAGCCGGTCGAGATTGAAAGCATCGTCGACGTGCTGCGAGTCGATGGACGCTTCGAAACGCTGCTCGCCGCGCTCGAAGCAACCGGTCTCGACGAGGCGGTTGAGACCGGCGTGCTCACGCTCTTCGCGCCGACCGACGAAGCCTTCCAGCCCCTCATCGACGCTGGAGTGATCGGCGACCTGCTCGAGGAGCCCGGACTCGGAACGCTCACCGACATTCTCCTGTACCACGCGGTCGATGGGCGGAAGAGCGCGTTCAGGCTTCTGCTGAACCGAAGCACGACGACGCTCCAGGGGAGCGAGGTCGAAGCGACGTACCGCAAGCGGAGCCTGTTCATCAACCAGGCGCGAGTCATCAGCGCGAACGGCCAAGCGCCCAATGGCGTCATCCACATCATCGACGCTGTCCTCCTGCCAAGCGAAGAGCCATCGAACCTTCTCGAGCTTCTCGAGGCGGACGGTCGGTTTACGGTGCTGCTCAGCGCCCTCGAGGCTACCGGTCTGGATGGAGCGGTCGAGGCAGGCGGGGTCACGGTGTTTGCACCTACCGATGAAGCGTTCGCTCCATTGATCGAGGACGGCACGATCGACACCCTGCTTCACGAGCCAGGGCTCGAGACGCTCACCCAGATCCTGCTCTACCACGTGGTGGACGGTGAGCGCACCGCGAGAGAGCTCGCGCGCCAGCGACGGGTCGAGACCCTTCAAGGGTCGAACGTCTACGTGTATTCGTTCTTTTGGAGGGTGTTCGTCAATCGCGAGCGAGTCGTTGACGCGAACCTTCGCGCCGACAACGGAATCGCACACGCCATCGACGGAGTGCTCCTACCGAAGTCTCGCTGACGCCTCAGCCTGAGTTCCCCCAAGGGCCCGCCCCTGCTTCCTTGCAGCGGCGGGCCTTTTTCGTTCCGCCGACGAGACCGAGGGACGTCCGACTTCACGGCGTGCCGAGGTTTCGCGCTATCCACGAACACTGGGGTATCGTCCGCCCCGATGGGGGTTGCGTCGGAGGGTCAGGTACGGATTTGGGAACGCTATGGCCTGGCCGTCATCTTGCTGGCGTTCGCGGCGATCTACGCGCGGTCGGTGACCTTCGACTTCGTCTGGGACGACGTTGAAGCGATTGTTGACAACCCGATCTACGCGGGTCCGCTGCTCGACGGCCTGGACGCGACGCAGCACGACCACCTCGACCCAGCGCTCCGGAAGCTATCCGGAATGAAACCGGCGCACGACAGCTACCGGCCGCTCCTCTACCTCTCCTACCGGTCGGATGTGACCCTTTCCGGCATGAGCCCGCGAGGCATGCATCTGCACAATCTGATCCTCGCGCTCCTATCGATTGTGGCGTTCTACTTCGTTGCGTCTCGCTGGCTGATGTCCGATCGCCCTGCGCTGATGGCGACGGCCATCTTCGCCTTACACCCACTTCAAGTGGAGAGCGTCGCCTATGTCTCCGGACGCGGTGACCTCCTGGCCGGGCTCTTTGCCCTGCTTGCAGTGGCCGCCGCCCTGCAATTCGAGCAGGCTGGGGCCCGGGCGCGAAGAGCGCTTTGGCTGTTGACGGGCACGGCCTGCCTCTTGGCTTCGCTGCTCTCGAAGGAAGCCTATCTCGGCCTACCGGTCGCACTTGCTGGCGTCGCGTTCGCCCGGGGCAGGCTTCGCGCACAAGGCCCCGTTCTCGCCGCATGGTTTGTCGCACTCGCGGCCTATCTCGCGCTTCGTTTTGCGGTCGGGGGCGTCGCCGAAAGCGGAACCGGTGCGCGCGCTCTCGTTGCCCTGCCCGGGATCTTCCTACGCTATCTCGAAATCGCCCTGCTGCCTTTCGACCTCTCGACCGAGCGGCTCTACGACGGAAGCTACGTGCTTCCGGGCTGGCTCGCGCTCGGTGCGCTCGCCGTCTGGGCCTCGGTCGGGCTCCTCCGCGGCTGGTCTCAGACTTCGCGCGCGGTCGCTAGCGGCCTTTTGTGGATGCTGGTGCTTCTCGGACCTTCGGCGGTCGTGGTCATCTTGATGGGCGTGGTCGCCGACCGGTACAGCTACCTCCCGCTCGGCGGATTCGCAGTCGCCTGCGCGGCTCTGCTGAGCGCCGCTATGCGCCAGCCGCACAGGCTACGCGCGGTGATCGGCCTTGCCGGATTCCTCTGGGCCGCAATGTGCGTTACCGTCACGGTCGTCCAGATCGGCACCTGGAAAGACAATCGAACCTTGTACGGCCATGCGGTGGCGACCGCGCCCGAGAGCTCGATGGCGCACTACCGGCTCGGCCATAGCTACGCCAAAGAGGGGAAATGGCCGGAGGCGATCGCCTTGTTCGAGCGCGCCGTCGAGCTTCAGCCCTCGAATCTCCGAGCCCTCAACAACCTCGGGGTCGGCTACCTGAACACCGGAAATTACCCACAAGCCGCGCGCACGTTCGAGCGGGCTCTTGCAGAGAGTGGACAGATGCACTTCCGTGCCTGGTACAATCTGGGGGTGGCGCAGATGAACATGGGAGAGCGCGAGGCGGCCTGCTCGAGCGTCGAGCGGGCGCTGCACATCAACCCGAGCTATTCGGCAGCCGTTGCCTTTCGGCGAGCGAGCTGCCAACGGAGCGATTGATGTCGGTCGACGTGAGTTTCGTACTGCCTAGCTACCGAGGCGCGGACGCCGCCCGCCGACACGTGCCTTTGCTCCTCGAATACCTGCGCACCATCGGACTGCGCTACGAAGTCATCTTGGTCGACGACGGAAGCAGGGACGGCGGCGAAACCCAACGGGTCGCCGGGAGCTTGGGCTGCCGCTACCTCGAAAATCCAAAGAATCAGGGCAAAGGTGCCGCGGTTCGCCGGGGGATGCGCGCTGCCGAGGGACGCTACCGGTTTTACACGGACATCGACGTTCCCTATGAGCTCTCCAACATCGAGGCGATGCTCTGGTACCTCGACTTCAAAGAGTTTCATTTCGTCGCCGGGGATCGAACACTGGATGAATCCAGCTACTACCTGCACGTGCCCTGGTTGCGCCGCGCAGCCAGTCACGTGTATTCGACCGTCGTCGGGCGATTGGTTGCAGGAGGCTGGTTCGACACCCAGTGCGGGCTCAAGGGGTTTCGGGACCACGTCGCCGAAGACCTGTTCGGCGTCGGGCGAATCAACCGCTTCGCCTTCGACGTCGAGCTTTTCTACATCGCTCTGAAACGAAACTACGACATCAAGCGGCTGCCAGTGCGCCTGCGATGCAATGAAACGTCGACCGTCAACGTCCTTCGAGACGGGGCCGCCATGGTGCGCGACCTCGGCGCCATCCGACTCAACCAGCTCTTCGGTCGTTATCGCCCGCTCTTGCCCGTTCAGCGAACGATCGACAGCTCGCCCCGCGCCAACGCGGCGCAAGGCAAGGTGACCCTTCATGACCAGTAGCGAGCGGCGGCTGGGCGACGCCATCCAAATTCCGGGCAACTACCAGTTCCAAGCGGCGTTTGCCGGAAGCGCGCCTCAGCGGTTTTGGCATCAGACACGGTTTGAGGTTTGCCTGGACATGCTCGATGCGGGGGCTGGGATGCGTGTCCTCGACGTCGGATGCGGTTCCGGCGTGTTCGCGGACATGGTCGCGGCGGTCGACGGGACGGAGGTCACGGCGGTGGACGGCAACCGGGAGGCCGTTTCCTTCGCCGAGCGTCAGTTCTGCCGTTCGAATCTGAGCTTCGTTCACGGCCTGGTCGACGAGCTCGCTTTCGAAAGCTCGAGCTTCGATCGGATCTCCTGCCTCGAAGTGATCGAGCACATCCATCCGGAGCAGGGGCGCGCGGTCATGCGAACCTTTCATCGACTGCTGGCTCCTGGCGGTCGGCTCGTGATTTCGACGCCAAACATGCACAGCTACTGGCCCGCGCTCGAGTGGTCTCTCGATCGCCTCCGCCTCGTCCCTACCATGGACGGCGAGCAGCACGTTGCCGGCTACCACCCTCGCGCTCTTCGAGCGCTCGGCGAGGAAACCGGCTTCCGCCTCCGATCGACCCGCACCCTTTTCGTGCTCTCTCCTTGGCTCGCACTCGCGAACTGGCGTTTGGCCAAGGCCTTGCACCGGCTCGAGGAGGCCATCCCGGTGCACTTTGGAACACTTCTGGTGCAGAGCTTCGATCGGGCCTGAGTTGACGCGCGCGCTGCGGGGGCGTTAGATCGCTCCATGACCAACGTCAGCGTCCTCGGAGCGGGAGCATTCGGCACTGCGTTCGCCCTCTATTCCCATCACCTAGGCCACCGGACGCGCATCTGGGCCTTCGACGAGGGGCTCCCTGAACGGGTCGCGGCCAAAGGCGAGAATACGGCCTATCTCCCGGGTTTCCCGACGCCCGCGGACGTGCTCTTCACCAACGACATGGCGACGGCTTTGGATGGGGCCGACTTGGTGCTGCTGGTGGTGCCGTCGAGCTTCATGCGCAGCGTCACCGCCCAGGCCGCGCCGCACATGCCGCCCGGCGCGCTCGTGACTTCTACCGCGAAGGGCATCGAGCAAGAAAGCCTCGCACTCATGAGCGATGTCCTCGCAGACACCATTCCCGACCACGCGCCCACCGCGACCTATCTTTCCGGTCCGAGTTTCGCCAAAGACATCGCTTCGCAGCTGCCTGCGGACGTGAGCCTTGCGGCCTCCGATATCGAAACGGCCCGCGGCGTCCAAGAGATCCTCCATTCACCGCTGCTTCGAGTGTACGCGAGCAACGACGTCGTGGGAGTCCAGCTCGGTGGCGCTCTGAAGAACGTGATTGCCGTGGCCTGCGGCGCCGCGGATGGATTGGGCCTGGGCGCGTCGACGGTAGCCTCCTTGATGACCCGCGGCCTCGCGGAGCTGGCCCGCCTGGGGGTGGCGCTCGGCGCGAATCCGCTCACGTTTCTAGGTCTCGCAGGGGTCGGTGACCTGAGCCTCACCTGCAACGGCGAGCTCTCGCGCAACCGTCAACTCGGCCTGCAGCTAGCCAGTGGCAAGACCGCACGCGAGATCGTGACCTCCCAAAAGGCGGTCGCGGAGGGCTATCGCACCTCGATGGCCGTTCACCGGCTCGCGGCGCGGGAAGCCGTGGACATGCCGATCTCCGAGGCGGTTTACAAAGTCTGCCACGAGGGCGCTTCGCTACCCGAAGAGGCGACACGCTTGATGCAACGCGAACGCAAGGACGAGCTCGCGGGGATCTTCATGACGACGGACTGAGGGAGCTAGCCAGCCACCGTCCGGGTGTTGCGAGCCCTCAGGGGTTCATCTCGTATTCGTCCCGAAGCCCGTGAACCTCGCCCCAGACACGTTCGTAACGCGTTTCGTCGAAGACAGGCTTACGAATCATCTTCTGGCTCGCCGCCATCTGGACGTCGTTGCTCGTCGGCTTGGAATAAAGGCTCAGGGCGTGCCGCGAAAAATCGCGGACCATGAAGTCGAAGATTTGGTCGATCAGGTCATCGGAGATGTCGTAGGTCTTCGCGTTCTCCAAGATGAGCTGGCCGTAGACCACGAGCGCGAAGAGCTCACCTCCGGCGAGCAGGAAGTCGATGTCCTTTCGTTGACCTTCATCGGGAGGCGAGGCGAAAAGCATTTCTTTGAAGGCCGCAATCTGCTCCCGGAAGACCTCGAGGTTCGGCGTGTTTCGACTCGCATAGGCGATGTTGTAGTCGTGGAATCGAATCTTCCCGAGGCCTTTGGTGGGGCCCTGGTCAAAGAGGAAGTCGTCGTTGGCGGCCTGGCTCTGCTGAGGGACTTCAGTGTAGTCCGCAGGCGCAAAGAAGTAGTTGGCCATGAACTTCACGATGAGCGCGATGTTGACGTGCACCGTACCTTCGAGCTTGGGCAAGGCGCGAATGTCTACGGCCGCCTGCTCGAAGAACATGTCTTTTTCGAAGCCCTTTGCGGCGATGACGTCCCACAGAAGGTTCATCACGTCCTCGCCCTGGGTCGTCACCTTCATCTTCACCATGGGGTTGTAGAGAAGGTAGCGGCGGTCCTCGGGGGACGCGACGCGCATGTAGTCCGCGGCTCGGAGCGCAAAGAGCTTCATGGCCGTCAGGCGCGCGTAGGCGTCGGTGAACAACTGCCTCACGTGAGGAAAGTCGGTCACATACATGTTGTAGAGCCGCCGATTCGACGCGTGATGAATCGCTTCGTAGAGCGCATGGGTGCACATGCCGATCGAGGCCCAGCCGAGGTTGTACTTGCCGATGTTGACCGTGTTGAGCGCGCTGTTCCAAGCGTGCTCCCCCCGCGCGATGATGTCGCTTTCCTCGATGGGGTAGTCCTCGAGAGCAAACTCCGACACGTAGTTCTGACTTGCGACGACGTTCTTGATGAGCTGATAATTCTCGTGCTGCGAATCCGCGCCGAAGAAGACGTAGTCGCCTGAATCTGCGAGCTTCCCGAAGGTCGACACGATGGCGGCCTTGTTCCCGTTTCCGATGTAGTACTTGCTGCCGTTCGCACGGTACCCGCCGTCGCCCTGCGGGCTCAGCGTCATGTCCGTCGAGTACACGTCGGCGCCGTGCTCTTTTTCAGAGAGGCCAAACGCAAAGATCGCGCCCTGCTCGAGGGCGCTCGCTGCCCGAGCCTTGATAGCTTCGTTGTGGCTCATCCAAATCGGACCGAGGCCGAGCACCGTGACCTGGTAGGTGTACCAGTACTGCAATCCGTAGAATCCCAAGATCTCTGCGAACTCGCAAATCCGCCAGGTGTCCCATCGCGAATCCGGCGCGCCCTGCCCCGCGGGCGTGCACATCGTCGCAAAGATCTTTTCCTCTTTGACGAAATCGAGGAAGTCCGCGTACCAAACCTGCGCGTGGTAGTCGTCTTTGATCCTCGCCTTTCCTTTGCGCTCGAAGAACTCGATCGTTTTGAGCATCACCTCGCGGGAGCGCTCGTCCGGGTAGGAGCGGCTGTGTTTCTTGGGATTCAGCAGAACGGTCATCCGGACGTGATACCACGGCGCGATCGGTTGCAAAAGACGTGCTATCCCTGGCTGACATGACGGCGTACATCTACCCCCTCAGCTTGGCCGCGGTGTCCGGGATGCTTTTCGTTCTCGAGCGCTTTTTTCCCTGGCGTCCCGGGCAGAAGCAGCTTCGGCCCAAGCTTTGGTCGGACGTGATTCATCTCGTCTTCAACGGTCATTTCCTGGGGCTGCTGCTCGCGGGCTTGGCCAGCACATGGGTCCTGCCCTACGTGGATCGCTGGCTGAGCGCCGAGGGCCTCACCGACGCGGTGTACCGGAACGCAGCCGCGGATTGGCCGCTCTGGGCGCAGGTCATCGTCGCGCTGCTCGTGGTCGATTTCCTTCAGTGGTGCGTCCACAACGCTCTGCACCGAGTTCCGTTCCTCTGGGAGCTGCACAAGGCGCACCACAGCGTGAAGGACGGCGAGATGGACTGGATCGTCTCCTTCCGCTTCTCGTGGCTCGAGGTGATCGTCTACAAGTCGGTGCTGTATCTGCCGCTCGTCTTCCTCGGCTTTCGCTGGGAGGCGCTGATGTTCCATGCGGTCTTCGGCACGCTGATCGGTCATCTCAACCACGCCAACTTGGACCTCGGCCACGGCCCCTGGCGCTACGTGCTCAACAGCCCGCGAATGCACATCTGGCACCACGACTACGAGGGCACCGCCAAGACGACGGTGAACTTCGGCATCATTTTCAGCTGCTGGGACTGGATCTTCGGCACAGCAAAGATGCCGCCCGACCCCCCCGTGCATATCGGGTTCAAGGGGGTCGAGAGCTTCCCGGACAACTTCTTCAGCCAGGAGATCTGGCCCCTGCAGCGGCTGGCGCCCGGCGTTCGCAGCACCGTCGCCTGGTCCGTCATCGGCGCCCTGGTCATGGCGGCCGCCTGGTATCTACGTGAGCCGCACCTGCTTCGGCCCGAAACGCCCATGCTGGGTGAGGTCGCCGCGGCTTCGCAGCCGACCGGCGTGTTCCCTGCGATGAACGCCTACTCGCCGAGCCCCGAGGAAGCGGAAGAGGCGATCGCGCGCTTCGGTGCCCAGGCCCGTGCGGACGGTTACCAGGACCCCGACTCGATCGTGAGCGTGCCGGAGCTCGCCAAGGCTTTGGGCGCCTTCAGCCTGGTTTTGATCGATGTGCGGCCGGAAGACCGCTTCGCGCTCGGACATATCCCCGGGGCGCGGCGCGTGTACCGAGGGGACTACTCGAGCAGCGACGAGGTCCCCGGCCTCTCGCGGTCGGCGGGCGAGCTCGAGCGAATGCTCCGCGATTGCGGAGTGGATCGAGACAGCACGGTGGTGCTGTACGGCGACGGCGGCCCCGAGCCGTACCGGCTCTGGTGGACTTTGAAGACGGTCGCGGAGCTCGAAACGCGAGTGCTCGATGGAGGGCTGCATGCGTGGAAGGCGGCGGGGCACCACGTCGCCGGCGGCGATGGGCTGCAAGCCGAACCTGGAGATGTCGGCATGCGCGCACCGGCGCCGCCACCCGCCCAGCGCTGGCCAGAAACCTCCGCCTTCATCGCCGAGCACCCCGGCGCACAGCTGCTCGACACGCGCAGCAGCATCGAGTTCGATGGCAGCGAGAAGCACCCCAAAGCCGCGCGCGCCGGCCGCATCCCTGGCGCAACGCACCTCGACTGGGCCGAGGTGCTGCGCGACAAACAAGACGACCACCGCTTGAGGCCGCCCAACGCGCTGCGCGAGCTCTTCACCAAGCATGGCGTGGGGGATGAGACCGCCGTGGTGACCTACTGCCAGTCGGGAACGCGCTCGGCTGCGGTCTACTTCGCCCTTCACCAGCTGGGTTTTCGTCCAGACGCAATGATGAACTATGACGGCTCCTGGGCGGAGTACAGCCGCCTGGACCTTCCGGTGGAGCCCTGAGTGCGGACGGCGGCCCTCGGAGCCCTGGCTGTCATCCTTCTTTTCGGAGGCGCCATCGACGCTTCCCGCGGAGCGCTCGGATCGAGGCCGAGCATCGATGATCGCGCCTATGTCCGTGGCGTCGCGCTAGGCTTGTTCGCCACAGATCCGGACTGGGATTACGGCCCCCTAGTCGAGGAGATTCGTGACCGCGGAGCCAGCGACGTGCTCATCGTGGTCAACGCCTACCAGTCCGATCGCTTTGCCTCCGATATCGCCCTGCGCCCCGGCCGGTCGCCGAGCGAAGCCACCGTGGCTCGCACGCTCGCGCAGGTGCAGCGTGCGGGGATGCGCGCGGCCCTGATGCCGGTCGTGCGACTGCAAAACCGCGACCCGCACGAATGGCGCGGCGTGATTGCGCCGGCCGACGGGCTCGACGCTTGGTTCGCGTCGTACCGACGCTTCGTTCTCCCCCTCGCGCGGCTCGCGCAGGGCGCCAAAGCCCAGCGCTTTGTCGTCGGCTCCGAGCTCAGCTCCCTCGAACCCTACCAAGACCATTGGCGCGCCCTAATCTCCGAGCTGCGAAGCGCGTTCTCCGGCGTCATGAGCTATTCAGCCAACTGGGATCACGCCGATGCGGTCCGTTTTTGGGATGCGCTCGATGAAGTCGGTCTCACGGCATATTTTCCGCTGACCGGGGTGGAGGAATCGTCCTCGACCGGATCTCTCGCGCATGCGTGGCGGACTCCGAGGCGCGAGATCGACGAGCTGCGACGGCGCGTTGGCAAGCCCGTCGTGATCACCGAAATTGGTTACCCGAGCCAAGGCAGCGCGGCGTCTCAGCCCTGGGACGACACCTCTTCGAAGGAGCTCGACCTCCGGCTGCAGCAACGGCTCTACCGAAGCTTCTGCGACGCCTTTTCGGAGACCTCGAGCATCTCCGGATTCTATGTTTGGAATTGGTTCGGCTTTGGGGGCCCGCGAGACCTCAGCTTCACCCCGCGCGGCAAACCGGCCGCAAACGAGCTGGCCAGGTGCTTCGAGCGCTCCTGGACCGCCCCGACAACCGCAGAGAATGGATCATGACCAGCACGCACGACGAACACCCTCGACCAGAAGGACGCCGCCGCTTCGTCCTCGGCACCCTAGGGCTGGGCGGTGGCACCTTGCTGACCGCCCTCGGGTCCTGCCGGGAAGCGCCACCGCCGCCGTCCGCCACAACCGAGAGGCCCGCCGGGCCGAAGCCCACCCCCACCGCGCCGGAGCTCCCCGACCACAAGGACCCAGCCAACTTCATCAAGCATGGAGACAACCCGCTCACGCTCGAGACCAAACGAGAGAAGCTCGGCACGAGCGTCTTGACCGCCAGCGCCGTCCTCTTCGTTCGGCAGAACCTGCCGTTGCCACCGCCGGAGCTCGTCGCCGACCGTGACGGCTGGACGACGCGGGTCGAAGGGGTGAAGCAACCCGGCGAGCTGCGGGTCGATGCACTCAAGCGGCTCGGTCTCACAACCCTTGCCACCGTGCTGCAATGCTCTGGCAACGGTCGCAGGTACTACGAGCACGGCCCCAGCGGATCGCGCTGGGGGGTGGGCGCCGCCGGCTGCGTGATCTGGAGCGGAGTGCCCCTTCGCGACGTCGTGAAGCACCTCGGCGGCGTCGCCGAGGGCATGCGCTATCTGACCACCACCGGCGGCGAGCCGATTCCCGCCGGCCTCGACCGCAACCAGGTGATCGTCGAGCGCTCGATTCCCATCGAGAAGGCGCTCGACGACTGTCTGCTGGCCTGGGAGATGAACGGCGAGCCGATCCCGCGCTCCCACGGCGGGCCCCTTCGGCTGATCGTACCCGGCTATTTCGGCTGCAATCAGATCAAGTTCGTGAAGAACCTCGCGTTCACGGCCGAGCAGGGTCCGGCCAAGATTCAGCAGTCAGGCTATCGGATGCGCCCCATCGGTAAGAACGCCAACCCCGATCAGCCCGCCATGTGGGAGATGCCCGTCAAATCCTTCATCACCCTTCCAACCGAGCAAACGCCCGTCGTGAAGGGAGCGTTTCGCGTCACCGGCGTCGCATTCGGCGGGATGGATGCGGTTGCGAAAGTGGAGGTGTCCACCGATGGGAAGCGCTGGCAGCAGGCGCGCTTCGTAGGCCCCGACCTCGGACGCTACGCGTGGCGTCTGTTCGAGCTGGAGGTCGAGCGCGGGCCTGGTCCGGTCAAGCTCTTCAGTCGCGCGACCAACGAGGCCGGCGATGTGCAGCCCGAGCTTCGCAACGAAAACGAGCGTGGCTATGGCCACAACGGCTGGCGTGACATGGGGGTCACGGTGCAGGTGTGCCGCAGCGACGACGAGCTCTGCCTGACGCCGCCCGTCGAGCAAAGCGACGCTCCGCGAGGCACCCGCAAACCCGTGCAGCTCTCCGAAGCGGGCAAGCGAGGACGCACGCTCTTCACCGAGACCGCAGCGCCCCCCTGCTCGACCTGCCACAGCCTCGCGGAGGCCGAGGCGGTCGGAGCGGTCGGTCCCAACCTCGATGAGCTCCCCCGCAGCGTCCAGCAGGTCGAAGCGGCGGTGACCAATGGAGTGGGCGCCATGCCCCCGTTCGCCGAAACGCTCACCCCCGAGCAAATCAGCGATGTAGCCCGCTACGTGTTTGAGGCGACGCGCCGCGACTGAGGCGCTCGGTCGTCGAGCGCCACGACGCCTCTACTTGACGGGCAGCGCCCGGAGCGCCTTTCGAGCACGGCGTTTAGTAGCGGGGTCGGCGGCCGCGCGCTCGAGCCAGGCGCGGGCCTTGGCGGTATCCCCTAGCCGCTGATAACAGAGACCGATCGCAAGCTGTTCCTCCGGAGTAGGCGCGTAGCCGTCGTCCTCTCGGAGCCGCTGCTCGAACGCCGTCACCTCGCCTCTGCACTCGGCTGTCTCGCCGCGCTTCGCGTCGGCCTCGTCGAGCTCGGCGGAAGCCAGAGCTGCATCCTCGGCAACCGCCCCCCCGGCGGCCGAGCGCTTCGCAGCGTCCTGTCCTGTGGCGAACGCCGGCGCCGCTGCCGGCGCGAGCTCTCGTTTCTGCGCTTCGGCCTCGGGGCCTGACTGCCTTGCCAGCGCATCCCGCCGTTTCTTCGCGCGCGGGGCCTGACGACGCGCGGTACGAGCTGCGCTCTTCGCCGGTTCTGCGACCCGAAGCGGCGCAGCATCGGCGACGTCATTCACGGCCGCCACCGCGGCCTCCTCCGATGGAGCCGCTCCACCCAAGCGTTCCTTCTGCTCCTCCTGAGGGGCCTCCGCGACAGGAGCGCTTTCCATGGCCTCGAGCGCACCCTGATCCGCATCGGATTCGAGCTGCACGGTTCGCGGGATGGACCAAACGCCGACGCCGACCGCCAACAGGGCCACTGCGGCCATCGCCCAAGGCGGAACCTGAGCCATCCTCTTGTAGAACGGGACGACCTTTTCCTCCTGCGCTGCCCTCGAAACCGATTCACGTGCGGTCGATGAAAGGCGCCGTTCGGCCAGGCTCAGGATCGCCGTATCGATCTGCGCGGGCGGCTCCTCGAGCGGCAGCTCCCCTGCGAGCGCAAGCGCGGCCTTTGTCGCCTCGAACTCGGCGCGACACTCCGGGCAGTCGGCCAAAATGGCGCGCACACCTTCGGGGTCGACCGCCTCGCGTTCGATCAGCTCGAAAATCTGGCTCTTGCACTCCTCGCAGCTCATGCCTTTTCAGCTCCCTCGACCGCTTGCTCCTGCAGGTCATCCAGCCCCAGCTGAAGCCGTTCAAGCGCATAGCGCATTCGGCTCTTCACCGTGTTCACCGGCACCCCGACGATCTCGGCGACCTCCCTGAAGCCCAACCCCTGCAGCTGGCGCATCAAAAAAACCTCCCGCTGCTCCTCCGGGAGCGCTTCGACCGCGATCCGAATCCGTTCCCCGAGCGCCTGCCCCGCGGCGAGCTGGTCCGGCGCCAGCCCGGGGTTCGGCACCCGCTCGACCATCGGATGAGCGGCGCCTCGCTGCGTTTCGTCGAGCGAGGCGTGGCCTCGGAACTTCATCTTTCGCTGATGGTCGATGCAGGCGTTTCGGGCGATCGTATAGAGCCAGGTCGAGAATTTCGAGTCGCCGCGGAACTCCCCGCAGCGCTCGATGACCTTGGTCCAGCTGTCCTGGTAAAGCTCCTCGGCTCGGCCGCGATCGCCGACCCGTCGCAGGAGGAAGTTGAAGAGCGGCCTCCGGTAGCGCTGAAAAAGGAGCTTGAATGATTCCGAATCGCCGTTTTGGTACGAGCGAAGAAGCTCCTCGTCCGACGAATCGCTCACGCGGAACCCTCCTCGTCGGTGCGGGAGAATTGCTGGTTCGAACGGTCACACATGGATAGACGTCTGAGGCCTGGAACAGATCTAGCCGATATGACCTAAGTTTTACAAACGGATGGCGAACGACGCCCTAGATTAGACATGTGGAAGCAAGCCCCGCAGCGACGAAGTCTCCCAACCGATTGGTCGATCGGCTGGTCCGCCATGGCGAGGTTTCGACGTTCCGAGATCTCTGCGCGCAGGTTCTGACCGAGAACACGCGCTACCTCGTTCTCGACCTCGATCGAACGATCCATCTCGGACGCGACCTGGGCGAGGCGCTGGGCTGGGAGCTCTGCGCCTACCAGGGCTACGGACGCGAGCATTTCGAGCGGATGGGAAGCCGGCGCGAGAGCGGCAAGTTCCTCTTCGATTGGGATCATCCGCAGAGCACCGCCCGCTATCTCGCAAGAAGCCTCAAGATCTGGGCCTACCCAGGCGTGTACTATGGCTTCTGGGGCAAGGCTGCCTCGCGGCTCGACTGGCTTCGCAGGCGTGGCTTCCAACATTTCGTCGCGGACCCGATTCGAGCGGCGCAGCGCGTGCCTCAACTCACGCTTCTTCGGCATCTTCAAACGACCTCCGAAGACGTGCTCCGAGAGCTCGCCCAGCGCATTTGGCGCCGACACGCGCCCGATCAGGTCATCGACCGAGCCGACCTCGCCTGGCTTCGCGCCCAATGGCCTCAAATCGAAGTCGTGCTGAGCAGCGCCTCACCGAAGGCAACCGTCGAAGTCGCAGGCGAAGCGCTCGGCGTCGACCACGTTCACTACTCGACCCTCGATCACATCAACAGCGGCGAGGCGAAAATCGAGCGCCTTCGCGAGCTCTGCGGCTCTTTGGGCGATCCGTCGGTCGAAATCGTAGGCATCAGCGACACCAGCCGCGGCGAGGACCACTGCTGGGCCCAGCATTTCACCCGAGTCGTCGACATCAACAGCCCGACGCCCTTCCCGGCGATCGTCTCGAGCGACTCGCCCCTCTTGGAAGTCCATTCTGCGACGGTGCTCACCAGGCACGAGCGTGAGCAACGCGACGCCGGGAGGCGCACCTACCTCGACCCGCGCCGAAAGAAGCTGGCTCCCATGCGAACGAAGCTAGAGCTCACCCGCGAAGATCTCGAACGCCGCCTCGGCCGCCTGCTCGAACGCGTCAACTCCCTCGCGAGCGCCCCAGGCCAGATCAGCGGCGACATCGCCTACCGCCTGGCGATGCTCCAAGAAGCCTCGACTACGCTCGCGCACGCGTAAGCGAGCGCGTACCGGGGCGCGGAAAAAAGCGCGACAGGGGGCTGCGCCGAACGGCTCGGCT
>SHLP01000159.1 GCA_004283055.1 Deltaproteobacteria bacterium | reverse complement strand
TTCGCGCGGCGAGCCGCAGCGGCCTTCCTCTTTGCGGCCGCTGCCTTTGCAGCAGCTTCGGCTTCGGCGGCGGCAGCAGCTTCCGCTTCAGCCGCGGCGTCGGCTTCCGCCTGCGCCGCTTCGGCGGCTGCCTCGGCTTCCGCCAAGTCTGCATCGCAGGCTTCCTTGGCAGCCGTAAGCTCGCTCAGCGCCGTGGCCTGCTTCTTCGCCGTCTCGGCGATGGCAGCCTTCAGGGCTTCGAGCGATTCGATGGTCGCCTCGCCCACCAGCTCGGGCGTCTCGACGGTGACGTCCTTGCTCTTGATGACCGCAGGCTCGCCCTTCGCTTTGGCGACCTCGGCCTGGCAGTCCTCGATTTCGCCGGCGATTTCGGTGAGCGCTTCGTTGCTCGCCTTCGCCGCTTCGAGTTGCTGATTGGTCAGCTCCTGCAGCGCCTTGACCGCAGTATCATCCTTCGTGCAGCCGAGCATTCCGCTCACGACTACGAGCGCGGCCAAAACGGCCACTATCCATTGCTTCGATTTCACAGCTTCCTCCATGTTCGCGTCACTCGGGTGCAGCCCTGAGCCAGTCCGACGCGATGCGCGTCGTTTCTCATTTCTCAGCCCCGGCCCTGCTGGCCCTGTCCCCATAGCGCGTCGACGGCCAGCGCCTAACGCGCCCATTGCATAGCTCAGACCGCTCCGGTGCCGCAAGGCCTAGTCCCCGGCCCCACGCGCAACGCGCCTGAATTCACTCATGCTTTCAGCGCTTTGCGGCTACGGCCCAGCGACTTCGGCGGCCGTCCAGCCGTCGCCGCGACGCACCGTCCGGCCCGCTCGATACTCGTCGCTCGCCTCGTCCCAGCCGGCCTTGACCCTGTGCGCACGGGATTCGATCTTCTTGCGCTTCCACGAAACCCACTCGGTGCAGCGGCGCAGGTCCGGCTTGGCGGCGACCCGGTCGCGAATCGCCGGCGGAAACGCTCCGAGAGCTTGGTCGGCGCGGCGGAGCACATCGATGGCGACGGGCTTCTTCGCGTTGACCCGTGTGCGCAGCTCCACCGCATAGGTTTTCCCCGCGCTGAGCCGCGCTTCCATGAGCTGAACGGTAGGCGGCGCCATGCCGGTAATGACCATCAGCACATGCTTGCCCGGCCACATCGGGGCGGCCATCTGCGTGCCATTGTCGAGCACGGCAACGCACCGGCCCGCCTGATTCACGATGTGCATCGTCACTTCGCTGGCCTGCCTCCGCCGCGGACGTGAAAAGATGAGCAGCGCCTGGTCCGGCGGAGCGGCATAGGGAGCTTCGACGGTTTTCGGGATTTGGGCCTCGGAGGCGGAGCTCGCCGCCAGCAGCGCCACGAGCAGGGCGCAGGCGACCGAACGGGCTCGACCGGAGGCGGAAATCATCTTGTGACCTACCTCGCATGTCAGGGCGCCCAAAACCAGGCGGATTCGGGCCATTCCCGCATGCTTGCGCGCAGTTTTGATTTTGGCGGCCGGATGCAGGCAACACCCTTCGTTTTTCGCAATACTGTAGCCGTGCGCACTTCAAAAGGGGGGGACGGGGCGCCCACGCTACCGTCGTCCTCGGGTTCTCAGATGCCGCGGGTGGGCGAGGTCTTGGATTCTCGCTACCGAATTACCGGGGTTCTCGGCTCCGGCGGGATGGGGTTCGTGTACCTGGCCGAGCACGTTTCCATCAAGCGCCCGCTGGCGCTCAAGCTCTTGCACCGCGAGGTCGGCGAAATCGACGAGGTCACCAAGCGCTTCGAGCGCGAGGCGTTTGCCATCGGCCGCGTCGACCACCCGAACTGCGTCAACGTCTCTGATTTTGGCAAGCTTTCGGACGGCACCTTTTACATGGTCTTGGAGCTGCTCGACGGCGTGCTCCTCTCCGACTTGCTCGAGCGGGACGAGCGGCTCGACTGGAAGCGTGTCCTTCACATCGGCCGCCACATCCTGAGCGCGCTCGACTACGCCCACGGCGCCGGAATCATTCATCGCGACGTCAAGCCCGAGAACGTGATCCTCGTCGAAAACGACGACGACCCGGACTTCGCGAAGATCCTCGATTTCGGCATCGCCAAGCTCCACGACGACGGCGCAAACAAAGACGACGACACGAGCCCGCTCGGCAGCGACGCGAAGCTCACCCAGCACGGCGTCACCATCGGCACGCCCACCTACATCGCGCCCGAGCAGGCGTATGCGCAGTCGGTCGACGGGCGGGCCGACCTCTATTCGCTCTCGGTCATGATGTACGAGATGATTACGGGGGTGCCGCCTTTCGACGCCGACGACGTCGGCAGCCTTCTGCGGATGCACGTTTCGGCACCCGTCCCCCGCTTTGAAGAGGCCGCGCCGGACCTCGACGTTCCAGAGGCCGTCGAAGCGGTCATTCGCCATGGCCTCGAGAAAAAGCCGCGCAACCGCATCGGGAGCGCGGCGGAGTACATCGGGCGCATCGACGAGATTCTGCGCGAGGAGAGCCGCGGTCAGTCCGGGCTTCGCGCGATTCCATCGATTGTCGTCGAGGGTTTTCGCGACACGCTCACCTCATCGGCGTCTGGCGAAGGCGGCAGGAAGCGGCCGGTGAAGCGCGTGGTTGCGGCTGCGCTCCTCGTCATCGCGCTGATTTCCATGACGGCCTTTGCCCTCGGTCGAACGGGCCCGGACTACCTTCCCGAGGGGCCGCTTCTGCCCATTGGCCCGACGGCGTACGGGCCTGAGGCCGAGACGGCTGCAGCGATGCTTTCGCAGGGCCGGCCCCAAGCAGCGGTCACCTACTTGATGGGCCATCGGCAAGAGGTACGCGAAGCGCCGTACGCGCAGATGGTTCTAGGACACGCGCAGGCCAGCTCACAGCGCAGCGTTTTGGCGCTCGCCGCCTACTCCAAAGCGGTCGAGCTCGAACCCAAGCTCGCCAACGACAAGCTCATGCGCACCAACGTCGCGCTGATCTTGGACAAGAACGCGCCCGGCGTCGTCGACGACGCCATCGAGCTCCTCGGTTTGCTCGCTTCGGTGGGAGACGACGCCGCCGCGGCCGACCAGCTCATCGACCTCGCTTCATCCTCCAAGGATTCGCGGCGCCGCCACAAGGCCATGGCCGTCGCCGAGGAAGCCGGCCTCGGCGACCAGGTCGACCGGCTCGGCTCCTACCTGCTCGACCTCGAGCGGGGCGAAGACTGCGCGGCGCGCAAACAAGCGGTCGCCAAGCTGCGCACGCTTGGCGACAAGAAAGCGATTCCTGCCCTGCGCAGCGCACGGAAACGCATTCGCACCGAGGGCGGCCTCATCAAGCGCCGAGTCAACACCAATGCCTGCCTTCGCACCGCAGCGGCCGAGGCCGTTCGGTACCTCAAGAGCCTCTAGGTTTGCGCCGGGGCCCCGCGCGTCGCATCCCTCGTAGGTGAGGAAGACCGCGAATCCAGGCACCGTTTGCTCTGCGCTCTGGCTGTGCCTTTGTCTTTCGACGCTCTCTTCGGCCGGGTGCAGCCGCTCGTCTCCCGGCTGCGCTCTTGGCGCCGCCGGGGCGGGAGGCGCCGCGGGCTCGGCGGGCGCGCCCATCGACCTCGCGCTGGGCGAGCCCACGGCCCCGGCCGCGCTGACCTTGGGTCGAGGACAAGAAGTACTCTTCGTCGGCGGGTTTCTCTCCGAGCTTTACGAAGAGCTCAGCGTCGAGCTCGAAGACGAAATCAACCAGGCGCTTCAAGACGCCGCGCGCGCGCTCAACGTGCACGTCGATTTGCCCTTGGCTCGGGACATCGACATCCCCATCGGCGATTCAATTGCCAACGCGCTGCCGCGGGTCGACCTCCCCATCGAGGCCGGCGGCTTCGTCAGCTTCTATCGGCAGATGCAGTACTTCGACGCGGAGGGTATCCCTTATCAAAACCTGTCCGCGGTGTCCGAGGCGTTCGACTCGTCCGCGAGCGTCGAGCACAACTCCGCCGCGCTTTTGGACTTCCTTCGAAGCACCAAGAAGCAGGTCCTCATCGTCTCGCACAGCAAGGGCAGCCTCGACACGCTCCATGCCCTGCTCGCTGCGCCCAAGCTCGTCGGGACCAAAGTGATGGGCTGGGTTGCGATTCAAGCGCCCTTCCACGGCTCACCGGTCGCCGACACGACGTTCGCCCCCGTCAACGGCTTTCTCCTCGAAGCGCTCGGCGGAAACGGTCAGTCGGTCGAGGATTTGAAAACCAAAGTGCGCGAGCCCTACATGGAGGCGAACGAGGCAGCCATCGAAGCGCTGAGCGCGCGCATCCCGGTGATTTCGGCGTACACGACCTACCAGGCCACGGGCGGCGTGACAGGGTTCGCGAGCACGTTTGCGAGCAGCATCTTCAGCGCGGGCCTCGTCTCCGAAATCAGCGCCATCGTCGTCCGCAACTACCGCGACAACCCCCGCGACCTCGGGCAGGTCGTTTCCGCGTCGACGAGCGCGGCCATTCGGCTGGTCCGCGAACGAATGGCGGGCGCGCTGCGCGAAGCCATGGCGACCCTCGGCCTGGTGGACTTCACCAACCTCTACATGGACGACATCTTGGACCTCCCGAACGACGGCCTCGTGCCGCAGGCGAGCACGGAGCTCCCCGGCGCGATTTCCGCCGAGCTCACGACCGGCGACCACGCAAGCCCGGTGATGGACGTCGACCCTTACAAAAACTTCTGGTCGGTCGCCGAACGCAATGCGGTCACGGTGGAGCTGATTCGCGAAGTGTGGAGGCTCAGCAAGACGGCAGAGCCGTAGCCTTCCACCTCTGGGATAGGAGCTGGCCCCTGCGGCATACATTCGTCCCGCGTCGGCTTGGTTCGTGCTAGCGTCCCGCCGCTTCGATGCGGGTGCTCACGCTCAACGTCAACGGTCTTCGCGCTGCGGTGCGAAAGGGGTTCTACGAATGGCTCGCGGGCCAGGATGCGGATTTTGTTTGTCTGCAGGAGATCAAGGCCCGGCCCGAGCAGCTCTCCGAGGCGGAGCTCCCGCCAGCCGACTACAGCGCCTTCTACGAACCGGGCGAGCGCAAAGGGCACAGCGGTGTCGCGCTCTTTTCGCGCGCCGAGCCGGACGAAGTCATCCACGGCTTCGGCTCCGCGGAGTTCGATCGGGAGGGGCGCTACATCGAGGCGCGCTTCGGCGATGTGAGCATCGCGTCGCTGTACGTGCCGGCCGGGACGAGCGGGGAGGTGCGGCTGGCCGCCAAGCTTCGTTTCATGGATGAGTTTGCCGCGCACCTCGCCCGCCTGGCGGCGAGCGGCCGCCACTGCATCCTCTGCGGCGACTGGAACATCGCGCACAAAGCCATCGACCTCAAAAACGCCAAGGCCAACGAAAAGAACTCCGGCTTTCTCCCTGAAGAGCGCGCCTGGCTCGACCGGGTCTTCGGGCCCATCGGCCTCGTCGACGCCTTTCGACGCGTCAACCCCGAGCCGGGCCAGTACAGCTGGTGGTCGCAGCGGCATCCCACCACCCGCGACCGCAACATCGGCTGGCGCCTCGACTACCAAATCGTCACCCCGGGCATTGGCGACTGCGCCGTCGGCGCATCCATCCCCCGCGAACCCCGCTTTTCGGACCACGCGCCGGTTGTCATCGACTACCGGTAGCAAAAGCGGTTACAAGCTTGGGTCATGAGATTCTTCGTCTGGAGTGCCTTGGTGCTGACGCTCCCGCAGCGGGCCGCCGCCTTCGACAGCGCCGATTTCGTTGCGCCCGAACACGAAGCGCGCGTCGTGTTCATCCAAAACCTCTACGAAGACCGCGCCGAGAGCTTCATCGTGTTCGACGCCAACAAGCAGTGCGTGGCCGAAGTGGGCGGCCGCCAGGCCGAGGTCATCCCGATGAAACCGGGGAAGTACACCCTCTACATCGCGAGCTTCAGGAACCAGCGCATCGAGCTCGACCTCGCCGCCGGTCGCACCTATTTCATCCGCATCAACTCCGTCGCCAAGACCTCGAACCGAGCCACCGAGGTGACGCTCGTCCAGCGCCGCACCGAATCCTTCAGGCTCCTCAAAACCTGGCTCCAAGGCGTGCGCGTCACCCACGGGCGCGACGACCCGTGCCGCGGCAAACCCCTCAAAGAGCGGAAGAACCGAACCGTCCGCCGCATCGTCGACGCCGACTCCCAGTGGAAACGAGGCGACGAGATCTACCGCTACCGCTACATGCTCATCAAAGAGGACGGCCTGACCCCAGCCGAGGTGGGCTGGCTCTGAGGTAAGCGATGAACGACGCAGGCCAAGTCACCGCGACCGCAGCCGAGGTCTACGACGAATTCTTCTTGCCGGCGCTCTTTGCGGCATGGCCGCCTCGGGTGGTCGCGGCTGCGGCGCTTCGCCCCGGGCAGCGCGTCGTCGACGTCGCATGCGGCACCGGCGTCCTCGCGGCGGAGGCCGCGCGCGCCACGTCCCCGGGCGGCTATATCGTCGGCGTCGATGTGAATCCTGGCATGTTGGCGGTGGCTCGCCGCAAGGCGCCAGACATCGACTGGCTCGAGGCTCCCGCAGAGGCGCTCCCCTTCGAGGCCGAGAGCTTCGACGCCGCCGTCAGTCAGTTCGGCTTGATGTTCTTCGAAGACAAGCAGGCGGCAACTGCCGAAATGTGGCGCGTCATTCGCCCAGGAGGCCGTCTCACCATCGCGGTCTGGGACAGCCTCGAGCACACGCCGGGCTACTCGGCGGTCACCTCCCTCTTGGCCCGGCTGTTTGGCGACGATGTGGCGGCCTTGCTGCAATCGCCGTACTCGCTTGGCAACGAGGGGGCTCTTGGCGCTCTCCTCGAGCGCGCCGGCGTCTCCGACCCCAAAGTTCGGCGCGTGCCGGGCGAAGCCTGCTTTCCTTCGATTCGCGCCTGGATGCACAGCGACGTTCGCGGCTGGACCCTCGCCGACAGGCTCGACGACGAGCAATACGAGCGGCTAGTCGCACAGGCCGAGGTCGAGCTGAACCGATTCGTGACGACTGACGGCTCCGTCCGATTCGCGCATCCCGCGCTCATCGTCACCGCACAGAAGTCCTAGGCCGGCCAGGTTGAGGTAGAGTCACAGCACGTCATGGCTCGCACCTACCGTCTCTCCAAGTCTCGATTCACCGCCGGGCTGCAGTGCCACCGGCAGCTCTGGTGGAAAGTGCACGAGCCGCGCGCGCCCGAGCTACGGCCCGACGCCGCCCTTCAAGCCGTCTTCGACATGGGCAATCGCGTCGGCGCGCGGGCGCGCGAGGAATTCCCGAACGCCGTGCTCATCGACTTCGACTACCGGCGACCGCTCGACTCGGTAAAGCCCACTCGCCAAGCCATCGACGCCGGCGCCTCGGTCATCCTCGAGGCGTCGTTTTTCGAAGACGATATCTTCGTCGCCGTCGACGCGCTCTCCAAAGAAGGCGAGGGCTGGGTCATCACCGAGGTCAAAGCCACCACGCGCGTCAAGCCGCAGCACATCCCCGATGCGGCCGTGCAGGCGCACGTCGTCGAAAAGGCCGGCCTCCCGGTCGTGCGCGTCGAGCTCATGCACCTCAACCGCGAGCACCGGCACCCGGACAAGGGCCCGCTCTTCATCCGGGCCGACATCAGCGCCGATGTCGCCGCGTTTCGTAGCGACATCGCCGGCGAAGCACGCGCGCAAATGCAGATGCTCGCCGGTGAGCTCCCCGACGTCGAGCCCGGCGCGCACTGCACGTCACCGTACGAGTGCCCGTTCCTCGACCGCTGCGCTGCGCCGGCGCCCGACCACGGCGTCGATGAGCTCAACGGAATCCGCGCCAAGAAGCTCGACCAGCTGCGCGAGGCCGGCATCGAAACCGTCGACCAAATCCCGAGCGACTTCCCGCTCGAGCCGCTCTGGGCCCGCCACCGCGCGGCCGTCCTTCAAGAGCAGCTCATCGTCGAGCCTGGCCTTCACGAGGTGCTCGCCGACTTTCGCTACCCCATCGCCATGCTCGATTTCGAAACCGTCGGCGCTGCCCTCCCCGTGTGGGACGGCTGCAGCCCCTTCGGCTCCGTTCCCGTTCAGTTCAGCGTGCACACCCTGCACGAGGACGGCGCGGTCTCCCACAGCGCGTACCTGGCCGACGGCCCGGGCGACCCGCGTCGCGGCGTCGCGGCGGCGCTCGTCAGCGCCTTGGAGGGCGCCCAGACCATCCTCGCCTGGCACGCCAGCGTCGAGAAGCGCTGCCTGAGCCAGCTCGCAGAGGCTTGCCCCGAGCACGCGCCGGCCCTGCGCGAAGCGCTCGGCAAGGTCGACGACCTCCTCGTCGTCTTCAAAAACCACCTCTACCACCCCGACTTCCACGGCAGCTTCAGCATCAAAAACGTCGTCCCCGCGCTCCTCCCCGACATGGCCTACGACGACCTCGACGTCTCCGACGGCCAACTCGCCTCAGCGCTCCTCGAACAACTCCTCTGCCGCCCCGAAGAAC
>SHLP01000158.1 GCA_004283055.1 Deltaproteobacteria bacterium | reverse complement strand
CACCACGTGCGCAGCCGTTGGCGACAGCAGGGAAACACCGTCGTTTGGGAGCTCGGGATCGACGTCTACACCGACCAGTACGTCGACGGGTCAGACAAGAACGTGCCGGTGAAGCTATCGGCCGGCAAAGTGATGGGGCTGATGCTCGCCTGGTGTGACAACGACGGCAGCGAGCTTCGGGAGAACTTCATCGGCTCCGAATCGGCGCCGGGCGAGAACAAAGATCGCGGCTGGATCGACGCCGGACTGTTTGGCGCGTTGCGGCTAGTCGAGTGAAGAGCCGGGCGCCGATCGACTCTCACTGCGATTCCGGGTCTGCGTCCGGGCGTTCCTGAATCAGCTTCTTCGGGGTTCGGTCGACGTTGAACAGGCCCCAGTGTTTTTCAGCGCCGAGCGGAGCATTCGGAGCGCCTTTCCAGGGCTCGTCGAAGGCCTCGAAAAAGAACACCGTCGTGTTGTTCGCGCGCGCCCAGTTCTCGAGGTCGCGGTAGTGCCGCGCCTGATTTTCCTCGCTGGCCCGCTCGCCAAACTCCTCCGCGAGCGTCGCCCAGCCCGCTTCCAAGATGGCGATGGGCTTGTCTGGCAGCGCCGCGCGTACGCCCTCGATGTTTTCGATCGTGTACGCAAGCGCCTCGTCGATTGTCTTGCCCTCCCATTCAGGATAGGTGTGGACGCCGATGACATCGACCTCCGCCGCGAGCGCGGCGCCGTCGCGAATCCACCATGCGTAGTTCTCCGCGACGGTGACGGGCTGATCGATGGCAGCCTTTACGAGCCGGACGTAGGCGATCACTTTCTTTGCCGGCACCATGTGATCGTTCCAATCCACGAGCGCTTCATTGCCTACATTGACAGCAACGACGACATCTTCGAATTCCTGGGCAAGCTTGATCCCACGGCGTAGCTCGCCCGCGTTTCTCCAGGCGTTGGCAGCCAACTCGCTTTCGGGGATCGGCTCCTCCAACCAGGGGCAGCCCTCATGGTTGCTGAGCTCCGCTTCGAGCCAGATGCCCAGCATCACTTTGATCGGCAGCTGGTGCCGTCGAATCAGTTTCAGAGTGAGCGCCGAGTTTTCGCCGGCGTCGTAGAGGCGGATCAAGTTGAAACCGTGCGCAGCGAGAATCTCGAGGTCTTCAAGAATCTGATCGGCGCTCGGGTTCACGGCGCCGTGACCACGATCTGGATGCTGGCCTTCCCGAAACCCCGAGTAGGCAACGGCCATGAGCTCTCCAGCGACGAGCGCGTCGGGCGACTGCTGGCCAGGTTCCGTAGAACTCGGTGAATGGACCATGCTGGACACGGAGGAGTGTCCGGCGGCCGAGATCGCGAGAGCGGGAATTCCCTCTGTTGCTTTCATGGGTTGGGCCCTGAGGAGAAGCGTAAAGTTTGTTCGAGTGGCGAACAAACCGGCGGTACTTAGTCGGGATGCCCAATTCTCAAGAAAAGATCAAGGAAAAGATCGCGCCAGCGAGTTCCGTGGAGGACAGAAAAATGCGCGCCCCAATTTCGCTCGGGATTTACGGGAACGTCGACGCGCGATCGACATCGCTGGCTGTGACCGCACCGCGGCGTCGCTCGAGCTCCGCCCGAACCTCGTGCGCCTTTGCTTCCGTGATTGGGTACGAGGCGACGATCCAGATCGCGATGGCGGAGGTGATCATGGGCACGAAGATATCGAACAAACGCATCAGCAGCAGTGTCGCCTCGGTCTGCGCTCCTTCGAGCTCTACCTCGAAGCCGGTTGCCTCGAGTAGCAGCCCTCCTCCGGCGAGCGCCGCCGCCATACCGAGCTTGACCACCCACCAGTAGATCGACCCGAACATGCCTTCACGACGTTCGTTGGTTTCGAGCTCGTCGAGGTCGACGACATCGGCGATCATGGACCCCATCAGAGTGAAGAGCCCGCCGAGGCCGAAGGCCATCAATGGTGCGGGCAGAAGCAAGAGCCACGGTACCTCTGGATTGTAGCACCACCACTTGAGGCCGTAGCCGAAAATGGAGACGCCCGTCGCCACGTAGAACGCGCGGCGTTTACCGATCTTGGTTGCGAGCCAGGTGATCAAGATGATCACGAAGAAGGTGCCGGCCGCCGAGAGGGTGCCCGAGTAGCCGACGTACTCTGCGCCCAGAACTTTATCGCCGGCAAAGACGTAGTAGATGATGACGTAGAACTGAAACGAGGAGATCAGCATGAAGCCGTTGAAGACCAGGAACGTCGCGGCGCAAAGCTTCAAGAATGGTCGGAAACGAAGCGTTGCGGCGAAGCCTTGGAAGAAGTCGACCATGCTGGCAACGAGGGGGTTGCTTTCGGCTTTGCGTTTCGCTCTGTCGGCGCGTTCCGGCTCGTAGAGGTGGGCCACGGCGTCGGCGCGGTACGGCTCTTTCAAGAAGATCGCCGGTAAGATTCCCACACCGGCCGTCAGCACGCCGATCACGATCGCCAGCCCTGCTGCGCCGGTCACCATGTCGTCGAAAAACGGCTCGTACTGCATGAAGAGGAGGAACCAAGGAGAGATCACGTAGGCGAGCTGACTGAAGAAGTTCTGTACCCCCATGAGCCGGGTCCGTTCGTGATAGTCAGGCGTCAGCTCGAAGCCGAGTGCGACCCAGGGCGTCGCAAAGACGGTGTACGCCAAGTAGAAAATCACCGAGATCCCGAGAAACACCCAGAAATAGAAGCTCTCGCTCCGCCCCTCGGGCAGCTGCCAAAGCAATGCGAACATCAGGCCAGCGCTAATGGCGCCGACGAAGATATACGGTCGCCGCCGCCCCCACTTCGACCTCGTATGGTCGGAGATGTAACCCATCAAGGGGTCGGTCAACGCATCGGTGAGCCGCGGTAGTGCGCCGAGCAGGCCGACGAGCCATGGGCTCATGCCGAGCCCGAGATTCAACACGATGATCATGCCGCCGCTCGCGGCAGCAAGCAGGTTGTTGACGAAACCGCCCAAGCCGTAGATCAGCTTGTGCGGGATCGAGATGCGATCCTCAGGGGCCGTTTCGAAGTGCTTTGAGCCAGAGGCCGTCACTGGGCGCGCTCGAAAACGCGGACGTAGTCGATGAGCATCTCAGCGGGGAAGATCGAGCTCGGAGGGTTGGGTACGGGTGCCCCACCCACGGCCAAGTTCAAGAGCATGAAGAACTCGTTGTTGAAGACCCAGTCGCCTCGCCCGCTCACCTCGGCGCTCCGGATGATGTGGTAAACCTCGTCGTCCACGAGGAACGTCATCCGGCCCGGGTCCCACTCCACCGCAAAGACATGAAAGTCGTCGGCGAAGGTCTCACCTCCGGAAAGCTCGACGCTGCCCCCGACCGAAGCGCCGCCTGAGTAGCCAGGTCCGTGAAGGCTGCCCTTGACCACTGCCTTATCCCGTCCGAAATTTTCGACCACGTCGATCTCACCGCAGCCTGGCCAGGGCACCTCGTCGATGTTTGCGCCAAGCATCCAAAACGCGGGCCACAGGCCCTCGCCTTCCGGAATCTTGATGCGTGCCTCGAATCGGCCGCGCTCCTGCTCAAATCCGCACTTCCCGCCGTCGCAGTCGTAGACCTTGGTCACCAGGCGGGCGGAGGTGATCGAACCGTCTCGCTTGCTGCACGGTCCGCTGGGCGCGTTGGCACACTGTGCCGTAATCACCAGGTTGCCGTCCTCTATGCGGACATTGTCTGGGGAAGCGGTGTACTCCTGCCACTCGTCGTTGCCCCATCCGGGGGGGATGTCTTCCGGGCCGTAGCCGGTCTCGATCGTCCAGAGCTCAGCCGAAGGCGAGCTGCCCGAATCGAATTCATCGGACATCGTCAAAACCCATTGCGCAGGAGGGTCAACGATGTCGCTCGACGAGTCGCAGCCGGTGTTTGGTGGGCCGACGGCCGTGATGAGGGCTAGCGTGTAGAGAATAGTTACGGTTCGGGTCATAGGGCTTCTCGCAGTTCAGAAAAATAAAGAGTCGGTTGGTCGAGTGCAGCCTGCAACATGAGGGTGGCGGCGCCCACTGCAATGCCCCACTCGTTCAATCCCGTGGTTCGGATGAGCGTAGCGCGGATCGACTCAGGCAAAGACAAACCGCCGATGGTGCTGCGCACACCCTCGAGTAAGAGGTCGCCCGCGCGCGCGATGCCGCCGCCGAGCACCACCATTTTCGGGTTGAGCAGGTTGAGCATGTTGGCGATGCCGACACCGAGCTTGTCGCCCGCGTACCGAATCATTTCGACCGACACCGGGTCGCCATCGAGCGCTGCATCGACCAGCTCGTCGATACTTGCAGCTGGCCGGCGGACCGAGCCGCTTGCGCGCAGCTCTTCTTCGGCACGCTCGAGAAGCGCGGGTGTTCCGATGAATGTGGTCAGGCACCCGTGGAGGCCGCAGATGCATAAAGGCCCGTCCGGGTCGATGGAGCTATGGCCGATTTCGCCCGCAATTCCGCCGCTGCCTCGAAAAATGCGTCCGTCGATGATGAGACCGGCGCCGACGCCGGTGGCGACCTTGATGTAGGCGAGATCCTTGGTCGCCAAGCCGGCGCCCCACCAGAGCTCGGCGAGGGCGCCCAGGTTGGCGTCATTGTCGACGAACACGGGGCGCTCGAAGTTGACCTCGAGGTGCTGGGCAATGTTGTAGCCCTTCCACTTTGGAAGGATCAGCGGAAGCAGCTCGCCCGGTCGTTCGCGGTCCACGGGGCTCGGAACCGCCACCCCGATACCGATCAGCTCGGACGGCTGCAGGCCTTTCTCGTCGAGGACGGAGCGCACCGCTGTCGTCATCTGTTGCAGAGCGAGCTCGGGTTCATCGCGGACCCGAGCTGGCGCAGACCACTTCGCTTGAATGTTGCACCGCAAGTCCATCAGAACGCATGAAATGTGGGTCGCTCCGAGCTCGATCCCGACGATGAAGCTCGACTGATCCTGGAACTCGAGAATGATGGGCCGGCGACCGCCGCTGGACGCGCCGGCGTGGGACTCCCGGACTAAGCTCGTGCTCAGCAGGTCACTCACGATAGCTGACACCGTCGAACGACTCAGGCTCGTGCGCCTCGCCAAATCCGCACGAGAGATCCCCCGTTCATTCCAGAGTAGACTTAGAATCAGTTGGCTGTGCTTTGCCCGCATCGCGGACGCGCCAAGGATCTCCGGGGTCGTTTGAAGAGCGCTTATCATTGGGGACCGCGGGTTGGCTCTCCTCCACCAACAGGCGTGATCATCGTCGTGGGTTCCAGCAGACTTCGTCTGCTAACCGAACGAAGTACGCGTGAGGCCGGCGAATGTCAAGACCGTCCATCGGGCGATTGGCTGGGCTCAAGGCGTGAAGAAGCCTGCGCCGTCGTACAGGGGGACGTTGCAGGCGGCGCCCGCAGGCGTGCCGCAAAGCGCGTAATTTGCCTGTCGAGCAGCGTCCCAAAAGCCCCAGCCATCGTCCGTGGTCTTCCAGGCCTCGTCGAAGGCGACGAAATCCATGACGGTCACCGGCCCGCCGGGCGAGCGCTCCCAGCTTGCCATCAGGTCTTTGTACCACTTCGCGTTCACGGGGTTTGCAGCGTAGATTTCGATTTCCTGGGTGGGCGCCGTCTGCCGCCACTTCCAGCCGGTCTCGCCGATGACGATCGGCCGGGTGTCCCCGATGGTGACGGTCACCCCCGCCGCGTTGCGGTACCGGTAGTCGTAGACGGACTGGTACGTGGCCTGGGCTCTAGCGAGCGAGGCGTTCATCATGGCCTCCGCCCGCAGGGAACCGGCCGGAACCGCTTCCTGCTTCCAGTCCCAGTCCTGGTAGCGCAGGAAGGGGTAGGTGTGAATCGATACGAAGTCGATGAGCCGTACAATGCTGTCCGGCCTTCTGCCACCTGGCGTAAAGCCCGCGTAGAAGGTGTAGTCGTCGTTTGCGGTCACCGGCTGTGTGACGTTGTCTCGCACCTCGGTGATGTAGCCCTCGAGGCAATCGAGCGGCATGAACGCCGCGAAGAAGGAGGTCTCGTTGCCGACGCTGACCGTGACGACGCTGGGATAGTCATTTGCCAATTGGATGGCGGTTGCGACCTGGGAGTCGTTGATCACGCTGTCGCAGTTGTCGGCAGCAGCCCCCGCGAGGCCCTCCAGGAATAGGCCCTGCTGGAAGCGCATTTCCGGGTAGCTCACCTCTGCGAGCTGTAGGATTCGCTCGGACACAGTGTCACCGCCGAACAGCCGAATCAAGTCATAGCCGGCGGTCTGCAGCAGGCCGAGGTCCTGAAGAATGTCAGCGTCACTCGGAACGTCCCCGGTGCCCGGGCCCGTACCTCGGTACGGACCGTAGTTGATCGCCGTACCGGTCGTGTAGATCTCCGGCAAAGACCGAAGCGTAATCCCTGGGTCGCCGCCTCCGCCGCCCGGCGCACAGAACGAGATGTTGTCGTAAAAGACGCCGGCGCCTTCAAAGTTGCTCGCGACCGTCGAGAACCCGAACTGCAAGATTTGGCCGACGAGAGCAGGGTTGCTCAGGTCCAATATGATCGAGTAGGTCGCCCAGTTCGCCGGGATGTTCGTCGTGTCGAGCACGACGTTGTTGGTCGTCGCGAAGCCGGCGTTCGGATCCAGCGTTCGGATGAAGGCCTGTGCGGTCGTCGAGCCTCCGATGTTGCCGCGTTTGGCATCGAATTCGAAGGTGAACGTCCGACCGAGATCGCTGACGAGGATTGGATTGATCTCCTGGAAGACGATGGTCTCGACCAGGTCGGTGCCGTTGAAATGACCTTCGTTCGTCGTCCCCGGCCCGCAGCAGTCGTAGTTGCTGAAGACGAGGAGTTGGTTTGCGCCCTGCGCGGGTCCGCCTTCACCGGTCGCGATCGCGGAAATCTGCCCGGAGGTGGTCGGCGCGGGGAATGGACCGAAGCCGAATTTGAAGGCTCCGCTGCCGTCAAACACATTGCCGAAATAGAGCCATTGGTCGTTCTGCAGCGCAGTTGAAGATCCGGGGTCGAGCGCCTCGAAGTCCTGCTCGTAGTTGCAGACGACGGTCGACTCGCAGGCGTTGTTGACGCAGCTGAGGCCGCTCGGGCACTGCGCATCTTCGTTACACTGGACGCAGCTGCCCGCACCGTCGCAAACCCCAGGGCCGGGCCCGAAATCACAACCAGTGTTGATGCCATCGTTCTGTGGGCTGCACGAACCATCGGCTGGATCGCAGACGTCGGTCTGGCACTCAACGCCGTTGTCCGGGCACGTGTCTACCGCGCAAAGGCCCTCGCAGACGCCCGCATTGCAGGTTCCCGGGAAACCGCTCGTCGTGCACAGGTTGCTGTCGTCGTTGGTGAACTCGCAAGCGCCGGCGACGCACGCATTATCGGTGCAGTCGTTGTTGTCGTCGCAGTCGCTGTCCACCGTACAGGCGACGCAGTTGCCCGCGCCGTCACAGGTCCCGCCAGCGGGCGGCGAGCACGCGTTGCCCGCAGCAGCGCCGGGGTCGGGCGTGCATATCGCGCTGTTGTCGACCGGGTCGGCCGAGCACACCTCCGGGCTGCACGCGTTGCCCTGATTGCACGGGTCCGGCGCGCAATTGTCGATATCTTGGCAGTTGCCGTCGCAGAAGACGCCGTCCGGCGGGTCGCAGTCTTCGCCGGGCTCGAGCACTCCGTTGCCGCAGCCCTGCGCCACAGTGCAGTCGACGGCAATCGTTCGCCGGGCCGCGTTGTTGTTGCTGCCGTCGGGCAGAATCCCGGTGCAGCTGTCGAAGCCGTCGTCGGACACGGCGACGATGATTTCGCAGGGCCCAACGTCGGTGCACTCCACCGTGTTGAGCACGGTTTCGCATCCACTCACCGTCTCGCAGCTTGATGCGGTGTCGGAGCCGATGGTCGCGACGTTGCCGCACGCGCCCGCCGTTTGCACGGCGACCGTCACGGGATCGCCGTCCGGGTCGTAGACCTCGGTCTGGACGTCGACGAGACTTCCAACGGCTTGCGTCGTCGGGGTGACTAGAATCTGGCGGTACTCCGCACACTGGTTGAACGAGCCATCGCTGTTGACGCCGCCGTAGCGGGGCGCGTGGATGCAGGCCAGGACGACTTCGCCTGGAGTCGTCGAATCGGTGTTGACCACGACCGAGAGCTTGCCCGTGCACTCGGTGTTCCCGGTATTCGACACCGCAAAAAACTCGAAGTGACAAGGTCCGGCCGGCAGGCCCTGCTTCTCGAAGAGGCCGATGGTGTTGTACGGCTCCGGTCCCTGGGAAGTGGACACGTTAATCGTGAAAATTTCGGGTGAGCTTTGCGCAGGCCGCGGGACACCCAGGACTGGGTCGATCCCTTCGCAGAACAACGACACATTTACAGTGTCGATCTGCTCGTTCGGGCCTGACGGAGGAGTCGCAAGCGTGACGGTCATGTCGACGCTGCCGATGCCCTCTGGGCTCTGGGTTTGGTCTGAGGTGCAGCCTGGCAGCGCTACGGCGAAGGTCGCGGCGGTCGCGAGAAGGACCGTGGTGGTTGTTATTGCCGATAGAGCTCGCATCGCATGGCCTCTTTCGCTGCTAAGCGCGTCTAAGAGAAGTGAAAAAGGTGTGGAGCCCACCCCCTCCGATCGGTGA
>SHLP01000265.1 GCA_004283055.1 Deltaproteobacteria bacterium | reverse complement strand
TCCACATGTGACGCTCACCGTTGGCGCGCCAGTGGAACTGCCCGTCGTTCGGAAGAATCGGCAGCCGCGGCTCGTCGACGCTCGGGTAGCCGAGCGCGTGCCGTTCGACGAGCTCCTGGGCAATGACGTTGAAGCCAACGCCTTGAATCCGGCTCGCCGTACCGACGAAGCAAAGGTCGATGACCGAGCTGTTGAGGCCCACTGCCTCGAAGATCTGAGCGCCCTTGTACGACTGCAGCGTCGAAATCCCCATCTTGCCGAAGACTTTGAACATGCCCTTGGCGACCGCTTTTCGATAGCCCTCGACGATGCTGTCGTCGTCGGGGAATCGCTCCGCGTCGAGGGTTCCGAGTCGACGTTCTTGCCACAGGGACTCGAACGCCAGGTAGGGGTTGATCGCATCTGCGCCGTATCCAACGAGGCAGCAGTGGTGGTGCACCTCTCGCGCCTCGCCAGTCGCCACGACGATTCCGACCCGGGTGCGCTTCTCGCTTGCAACCAGATGATGGTGGACGGCGCCCGTCGCCAAAAGCGCGCTGACCGGGATGCGGTCGGGGCCCGATGGGCGGTCCGTGAGCAGGATGAGGCTGTACCCCTCGTCCACCGCCTGCTCCGCTTCCTCCCGGATGCGTTGGAGAGTGGGTTCGAGCCCGTCGGGGCCGTCCGCGCGGGGCCAGGTGATGTCGATGAGCTTGCTTCGCCAACCACGCTCGTCGATGGTCTTGAGCGCCCGGACTTCTTCATTGGTCAGAATCGGATGGGGAACCCGGAGGCGGTGCGCGTGCTCGGGGGTGGTCGTCAGGAGATTTCGCTCCGGGCCGATGTAGCACTCCATCCCCATGATCACTTCTTCTCGAATCGAGTCGATGGGCGGATTGGTAACCTGAGCAAAGAGCTGCTTGAAATAGTCGTATGCGAGGCGCGGCTGGTCGCTCAGGACCGCGAGAGCCGAGTCGTTGCCCATCGACCCGACCGGGTCGCGCTTCTGCTCGATCATCGGGCGCAGCATGAACTGCATCGTTTCGGTGGTGAATCCAAAGGACTGCATGCGGGCGAGGAGCGTGTCGGGTTCGAAGCCGTGCGCGTCGCCGTGTACGGGTAGCTTGGTGAGCTTGAGACGCTGCTCGGCGATCCACTCGCCGTACGGCCGGCGCGTGGCGACGTCCGACTTGAGCTCGTCGTCAGGAATCATGCGGCCCTGCTCGAAGTCGATGAGGAACATGCGTCCGGGCTGCAGACGGCCCTTGTGCTTGACCGTTTCAGGCGGCACGGGAAGGACACCGACTTCGGACGCCATGATCACGCGGTCATCGTGGGTGAGGTAGTAGCGGCTCGGGCGGAGGCCGTTTCGATCGAGAACGGCGCCGATCATCGTGCCGTCGGTGAACGCAATCGATGCCGGGCCGTCCCAGGGCTCCATCAGGCAGCTGTGGTACTCGTAGAAGTCCCGCTTCGACTGCGGCATGTGCTCGTGCTTCTGCCAGGCCTCGGGGATCATCATCATCGCGGCTTCGGGCATGCTGCGGCCGTTCATGTATAGAAACTCGAGAACGTTATCGAGTGTTCCGGAGTCGGAAAGCCCGCGCTCGGCGACTGGGAACAGCTTGCGCAAGTCGTCGCCGAAGAGCTCGCTCTCGACGACGCCCTGGCGCGAATGCATCGCGTTCTTGTTGCCGCGCAGCGTGTTGATCTCGCCGTTGTGGCTCAGGCAACGAAGCGGCTGGGCACGCTCCCAGGTCGGAAACGTGTTGGTTGCGAAGCGCGAGTGCACCATCGCGAGATGCGTTTCAAAGTCCGGGTCTGTCAGGTCCCCGTAGAACGGGAGCACCTGCTCGCAGGCCAGCATGCCCTTGTAGATGATGGTCCTGCTCGAAAGCGAACAGGCGTAGAGCATCGTTCGTTGCTCGAGGCTCTCGTCGACGCGGAGCGGGCTCGCGGCGCTTTTCCGGATGACGTAGAGCTGCCGCTCGAACGCGTCTTGGTCGAGCCCTTCGGCCGCTGCGATGAAGAGCTGCTCGATCTGCGGCATGCTTTCGCGCGCCGTCGGGCCGAGGTTTGCTCCATCTGGATCGGTCGGAACGACGCGCCATCCCAGCAAACGCTGCCCCTGCGCTTCGATGGCCTTGACGAAGGCTGCCTTGCAGTACGCGCGCTCCGCCTCGTCGGTAGGAAGGAAGATGTTGCCGACGCCATACTTGCCCGGCTCGGGGAGCTCGACGCCCAGCTCGGCCTTTGCCGCGCGCCGCAATAGCTTGTCGGGCAGCGCTGTGAGCATCCCTGCGCCGTCGCCGGTGTTGGTCTCGGAGCCGCGGGCGCCACGATGGTCCATGTTGCAAAGAATACGATTGGCATCTTTGACGATTTGATTGGATGCGACGCCCTTGATCTGAGCAACGAAGCCGACGCCGCAAGCGTCCTTTTCGTTGGAGGGGTCGTAGAGACCGTGTTTTTCCGGGAGGCCGTATTGC